>JAHEYS010000032.1 GCA_023251475.1 Prolixibacteraceae bacterium | reverse complement strand
AAACACGACACGTATTTGCAAGAGTCTGGTTTTTAATTCCGGGTAAGGGTTGAACAGGGCCTTCAGGTTTAATTGTCAGGCCCTGATCATCCTGGGTAAATGAGATTTTCTGACTGCTCCCCAGCAACTCAATACCTGAAATGTTACCCAGGGTAGCACCACCTTTTTTTAATGATTTCAAAATCATCGATCCCCCATCCCATTCAGTGACTGCTACATATACAAATCCATTATTCCTTGTAAAGTATGCAGGCTTCTCCTCAGCGACCTCAAAAGGACGTGATGAATAAATCGCTTCTGCATTGATTTTTATCCATGCTCCAATGTCCCTGCAAATTGTTATGAGGTTTGAATCAAGGTCACCTCTGCCATGCTGTGTAATATTGAGTAACATTGTACCGTTCCTTGAGATATTCTGCATAAGTAAACGGATCACAGTTTTTGCATCCATATATTTCTGTCCTGTTTTATAATGCCAGTCAGCGATAGTGGTTTCAGTCTGGAATGGATAAGCCATGATCTCAGGTTCAATAATTGCCTCAGTGCTTTTCACAAGTGAACGGTCGACAAATGGTAGTAATTCGGGGCTGTTTTGAAAGCTGTTGTAACGGCCGCCAACACCTTTCAGGTTAATAACAACCTCCATTTTCCCTCCGTTCCATTTGAGTGATTTATTATAGTAATTTGCGATAAGGGAAGGTGCAAGAAAGCCAAGGCCCATATGGACGCCAATGTCGACCTGTGAGTCTCCGGCATGTTCATCGAAGTAAATCACATCAGGGTGATATTTTGAAACTGCATCGTCGACACGCCACATAAACTGATTGGCAAACGGAGAGTGAAGAGGGTCAGCTTTTGTATGAACGGGACCGTACAAGTCAACAGGATCCATGCCATCCCACCATTTACCTTTTCCATCCAGAACTGTCTGAAGAGCGTCATAAGGAACTCCCTGTTTGGGCCCTGATTTATCGCCGGTGTACCTTACTGTCATGAACTGGCCCCATGTTCTGCCCGGTGAGTTATGAAACCCTATTCCGAACTTCATACCATGTTTCCTGGCAGTTTTTTCCCAGGTGCCAACGATATCAACTTTGGGACCAACGTTCACAGAGTTCCAGGGCTGATACGCTGAATTCCAGCAATCGAAGTTATCATGATGAACACCCATGGCCATAAAGTATCTCGCACCCATTTCATAATAAAGATTCATGAGCATCTCCGGGTCCCACTTATCGATCACCCAGTTCCTGCAGATCTCTTTATAGCCATATTAAGAGGGATGTCAGAAGTTACTAAGGTGATAATTATATTGTGAATTACCCTGCATATACATGCCACGTGCGTACCAGTCGCCCTGTTCGGGCATAGATTGCGGGTCCCAGTGGGCCCATGCTCCGAACTTTGCATCACGCCACCATTCCGGCACAATATAAAGCTTACTGAGTTCTTTCCAGTCAGCCTGGTATGGGCCTGCGGCAACTTTAAGAGGCGGAAGATTCCAGATGTCAGGAGGCAAACCAAGATCACCCACGCCAACAGTAATCCTGTCAATATTAACAGCAATATCTGTAGAGTCGAGCAGAATGTTTAATCTTGCACCTTTAGGTATAGCTACATTTACTATTGCATTAAGAAATGAGCCCGTTAATGCTCCTGATGAATGAATATTCACTTTAATCGCTGACTGGTTGTTAACCGAAACGCTGATTGTCCCAACCGTTACCGAGGCATAACAGATATCAAGCTTATTTGCTTCAGGGAGCGATGAAAATTTTAGTCCGTCATCTGTTTTGCTGAGGCTTACCAGGTAGCCTCCTGAAGCAGATCTGTCGGTAACTTTTGATGCTTTACCTGAAATTTCAGCGTTTTCAGCTTCAGCTATTTTATTTCCTGCTTTTAATTGCGCCAATGCATTGTTATAAAAGCATGTTGAAAAAACAGCAATGATGATACAACTTAATATTTTATTCATGTCTGTCAATTAAAGCTAATTATAATTTTATTTCAATAAATTCCGGTTTGTGATGTGCAATTGCAATATTCCAGTTGTGATCTTTATCAAATAGAATACTTTTTTCTTTTTTATCCTTTCCGTTAAATTTCGTTCATGGCATTGGTTTCTTTGTAACCGCTCAAACGTAATTCAAATACATTGCTTGATCTCCCGGGGTGTGTATTTGCATAAACCTGTCCGGTGGTATCAACAATAGTTGAATTCCCTATCATAATAAAAGTCACCCTGTTTTTTAGTATTACTTCATATTGAATTGCCACCAGTCAAAGTTGAACAAGTCTTTTTCTCCTC
>JAHEYS010000092.1 GCA_023251475.1 Prolixibacteraceae bacterium | reverse complement strand
ATTAGCTTGGTCAATCCGCCTGCTGCACCGATTAACCATATCACCAGCAACGCACGCTGAGGAACATTAAATAGAATGGCAAATCCCAGGGCTGCAAAACCAAACCAGATCCCTTTCTCCAGGATTAAAAGTAATTCTATGGCCATGTAATACTAAATATATGGTAAAAAAAAATCTCAAAGTAAAGATAACCAATACTAACAATGCGGTGTCGACTTAGCCCTGATCTAAATCCCATAAAGCTGCATGGCGAACATCAACCCGAGTGCAATAGCAAATGCCATGATAAAACCATTGACCCCCCGGACGATCCCGTTGAGGGTGTTTCCATCAATGAGGTCGGTCAGCGAATTGATCAGCGGAACTCCGGGAATCAGAAAAAGTACAGAAGTGGCCAGAGCATGTTCCGGCGTATCTCCAATGCCAAGTTTAACCGAAAGGCCTGAAATTACAGATGCTGCAAATGAGGCAAATACAATTGAAAGATAGGGGTTGAACCTCTTTTTAACCGCCTCCTGCCGGATATATAATCCGAAAAAGGTGGCAACGAATGTGACCAGCAATTCAAATCCCTCACCACCGGATAACCGGCAAAAAGATGCACCTGCCAGAGCAACGAGTGAAAGGACCACCAACCGTGGATAGTGAGGCAGTGAGGTCAGTCGTGTAATCTCGGCATTAATCTGATCCACGGTTAATTTCTCTTCAATCACTCGCCAGCTCATCCTGCTGATTCCTGATACGATCCTGAAATTCACCCCATGCGGCGGAGTGCGCCTGACACTGCTGGTATAATCTGTTCCATTCTCCTCAGTTACGGTAAGCATCAGTGAACGGCTGGTAATCAATAATTCAACATCATAGTTCAATGCATCGGCGATCCGGTTGACCGTTGTACGGACTCTACCTGTACTTGCCCCGCTGCTCATCAGGAGTGTTCCAACATCCAGCAACATCTCCTCTACCTCCTTAATTTTTCCGATATTGGGTCCGTTCATTTATTGTTTAAAAAAGTTAAATTTCACTTATTTTAGCAGAATCATTTGAACATCAAATATACGATACCGATGAGAAATTTTGCACCTTATTTAATGGGCGGGTTATTTTTTTTGCATTCTACCATATGTTTGTCTCAGAATAAGTTCCCCGGCAATGTCTATGAGTTTATTGAAAATCCGGCAATTGTAGAACTTAACCAGGAGCCTGGCCATGTACCTTTGATCGCCTTTAAGGGCGCTGATCAGGCGCTTTCAAACCAGCGGGATGCCTCTCAGGGTTATCTTTCTTTAAACGGAACCTGGAAATTTTGCTATTCTGAAAATCCCGCCGCAACGCCTGCAGGGTTTTTTCAACCCAAATTTGATGACCGGAAGTGGGGAACGATCAGGGTCCCAGGAAACTGGGAGATGCAGGGATACGGCGATCCGATGTTCCGCAATGTGGCCCAGCCATTTAAAACGGATCCCCCCAGGGTTCCGCACGATTATAATCCCGTCGGGTCGTACCGAACCACTTTTTCATTACCGGCTGACTGGAAGGGAAAAGAGGTATTCCTCCGCATGGACGGATCGACCTCTGCCACTTTTGTGTGGCTAAACGGGAAAGAGGTGGGATATAACCAGGGGGCCAATGAGCCTGCTGAATATAATCTGACACCCTTACTGACCGCCGGGAAAAATACCCTGGCAATACAGGTTTATAAATATTCTGATGGTACCTACCTTGAAGATCAGGATTTCTGGCGTCTTGCCGGTATCTTCAGGGATGTTTATCTGATGGCCACTCCCGAGGTACACATGCGTGATTATTTTATCACCACTGATCTTGACAAGCTATACCTGGATGCAGACCTGATGGTTAGTGTCTCATTAAAGAATTACTCTTCAGAACCGAAGCGGGGTTTAAGGGTCAAAGCCACATTATTCGGGAAAGATCATCAGATCATTCAGGACCCCGTTATTTCAGAGATGGTCAATTTGTCAGGTCATGAGGATCATGAGATTAAGCTGGTTGCGAAAGTGAAGAATCCAGGCAAATGGTCAGCAGAAAAACCAAATCTCTATCACCTGACACTTGAGTTGATCTCCCAAAATGGGAAAACGGAAGAGGTTGTACCGGCTACCTTCGGTTTTAAGGAGACTGAGATCCGGCATCAGGCGTTGCTGCTCAATGGAGTTCCCATAAAACTGAATGGTGTAAACAGTCACATGCAGCATCCCAAACTGGGTCATGCAATGGATACAGCAACTATCAGGAAAGATTTTGTTTTGATGAAGCAGTTCAATATCAATTGTGTGAGAACTTCCCATTATCCTCCAGTGCAAGAATACCTTGAATTGGCTGATGAAATGGGAATCTATATTGTCGATGAGACAGGCGACGAGTCGCATGCCACAGAGTTTATTTCCAAAATGGGGGAATGGAGAGACGCCTATGTGGAACGGGTTCAGAAAATGGTGTTGCGTGACCGGAATCATCCTTCAATCATCTTTTGGAGTGCAGGAAATGAGAGCGGATTTGGAAATAACATCTGTGAAGTAATTAAGGAGGGAAAACACCTCGATCCTACACGGTTTTGGATGTATGGCGGTAATACGGATGATGTGGCCTGGAAGAATGAAGTTCCCTGTGAGGAGATCATTGGTCCGCGTTATCCGACACCTTTTGAACTTGAAACCCGAATTGCCCAGGTTTCTGAGCATCAGGATCCACGCCCTTCATTTATGGACGAATATGTCGCGGCAACGGGAAACGGCGCCGGTGGTCTGGATGAATTCTGGAACCTGATTTACAAATATCCGCGCCTGACAGGCGGAGCAATCTGGGACTGGATAAGCCCGGGAATTAACGAAAAAGTCAGGCTGGTTAAAGATGAATCGCCTTACCAGATTAATACATCCATCAAGGGAAGAGCGGTTTTCGCTGAAGGGAAATTTGGAAAGGCGATAGAACTGAACGGTCATGATCAGTGGATTGAGACCTATCAGGATCCGGCACTGGATATTACAGGAAATATGCTCACCCTCTCTTTTTGGGTATATCCCAATCAATGGAATGGTAACGGAACATTTCTGGTGAAAGGGGACTATCAGTTTGGGATTATTCAGAAAGATGAGAAAACATTGGCTTTTTATGTCACGGACCTTAAAAAAAATACGCTGGAAGCAGCTTTGCCGGATTCCTGGACCGGTCAATGGCATCATATCGCCGGTATTTGTAATGGCAGGGAGATGTCACTTTATGTTGATGGAAAGAGGTTGGCGAATCATCCGTTTACCGGTAAAATTACCAACAAACCTTTCCCTTTGTCGTTGGGTTACAGTACCGAGAGTGATGGATCGGAATATTCTCAGAATATGAGTAATGCCCGTTTTGACCGGGTAGCCATATTTGATCAGGCTATTTCAGTCGACCGGTTACTAACGGATGACTCCCCATTATTAAAAAACAGTTCCCGGCTATGGCTCGATTTTGAAAGTGAAACGTTTAAAGGTGAATATTTTAGCATGGGAATTGGCGGAAGGACCTATGGAATGGTCTGGCCTGACCGGACGCCCCAACCTGAACTCTGGCAGGTGAAAAAATCGGCCCAGCCGGTTCATGCCGAATGGGTGAATGCCGCAATAGGGATTGTGAAAATCACCAACAGGATGGCCTTTACCAATCTGAGTGAATTAAATTGCAGTTGGGAGCTTGAAGCAGACAATTCTGTTCTACAGCAGGGAAAACTGAATGTTCCGCTCGCCGGAAGCGAAACGACGGAGATTACAGTTCCATATCAAAAACCGGAATTGACGCCGGGGGTTGCCTACCGTTTAAAGCTGAGCTTCCGGACAAAAGGGGATAAATTCTGGGCAAAAAGCGGCTTTGAGATGGCATGGGAACAATTGGATCTCCCCTGGTTCCAACCGGAAGTAATTAATCATAATCCGGATGGTTCTGTATTAAATATTGCTGAAAACAGTGACTCTCTCATCATTTCGGGCTCTGGGTTTTCGTATGCATTCGGAAAAGTGACCGGAAATCTTACCTCAATGATATACCGGGGGTGTAATTTAATTCAGAATGGACCGGAATTAAGTGTATGGCGTGCCCCTTTGGTAAATGAGACCGACGGCTGGGCAAATGGTGGTGCACAGTTAAAAGATAAACAGCCGGGTATGGGGAATGGCCCTGTCAATAACTGGTTTAGTCTTGGCTTAAATCAGCTTCATTTTAAGATGGATCAGATGCAGTGGTCTAAAAATGAGGATGGTGAAGTTATTATCTGCGTGAATAATCATGCAGCGGGAACGACTTACAACACGGCATTCTCAAATAGTTTTATTTATAGAATCAGTCCGGATGGCGGGATGGAAATTAATCATACAGTTACACCGCATGGAATCATGCCGGCATGGCTTCCTAAAGTTGGTCTGAAATGGAGACTGAATCACACCCTTGAAAATGTAAAATGGAATGGCCGTGGTCCATACGAAAACTATCCTGACAGGAAAAGCGGGGCAAAGCAAGGAATCTTTGAATGCAACGTAAAAGATTTTGCGGAACCTTATCTGAAACCACAGGATTATGGATGCAGAACGGATAACCGGTGGGTAAAATTCGAAAATAGGGAAGGGGCAGGTGTTATTTTCTCCGGAAATCAGCAGTTCAATTTTAGCGCTCAAATCTACGATACCGATTTGCTTACCCGCGCGCAATATCCCTATCAGCTGAAGCCTTCCGATGCAATTACTTTTAATTTTGATTATGCCACTAGCGGAGTGGGTTGTACCGCCATCTCAGTACTTAACGAATACCGGGTTTTGCCCAGTGTTTATACATTTATTTCAAAGGTAAAACCTTATAAATTATTAAAATAGCTTTTAAAACATTTACAGCTTCCTTTGACCTTGTTTCATTTCTTTTGAAGTCCTGGTGAAGCAACCACAGGCAACATTTGTTAAAAAGTTGTCCGGCAACAGTTTCCGGTTTTTTACTTTAGGTGAAACCTTTCTTATTTATACACGTTATAAACAATGGATGATTTAATGATGACGTTTAAATAGGAAAAAATGAAAAGACAGCAATTTTTTACAACGCTTGGGGTATCTGCAGCGACCATACTGTTTGTTCCTTATCTGGTATCATGCAGTAAAAGCAATTCAGTCGATTCGGGTGCCGGGCCTGGTCCGGGCGGAACCGTCGATTTCACACTTGATTTATCGTTGCCTGTAAATACAGTTCTTAATACAAATGGTAACTCGTTAATAAACAGTGGCGTCATTATTGCACGGACTTCCTCGGCAACATTTCTGGCGGTCGCTGCTGTTTGCACTCATGAGGGGTCTCAAATTCAATTTGATAGTGCGAACAATCGTTTTAAGTGTTCAAATACAGGGGCAGGACACGGGTCTGTTTTTTCGGGCAGCGGTTCAGTTGTTAGCGGACCTGCACCTACATCACTAAGAACTTATAATACCCTGTTGTCAGGAACAATGTTAAGGGTATATGCATAATTTCCGGTCAGAAGGGCTGTGATTACAAATTGAATAAGGGTGTCAATAAATGGCGCCATTTTTTTGATGACCCCTGTACTGCGCAACATTAACTTAGGCCTGAAAACAGAAGCTGTCTTTTCAGACAGCCTCCGCTTAATTCTCTGCCAAATCGTATCAGATTTACATCGTTGTTTTGGGAACTATTCAAACTTATACCTTTTCAATACCGGCAAATCAAACCTGTTAGGTTTTAGTATCAGCGGAACCTTTTTCGCAACTACCCAGGCAGCTCTTCTTCCGATATTGTTGGTATTGTATTTTATCCAGCAATACCCATCGTCGCCCCAGGTCAAATCCCATGAATTGCGCATGAGCCAGGCTTGCTTGTTATCATCCCATCCAACAATCATTACCGCATGATTGGATGTCGGATTCCTGTAATTGCTAGGCATTTCATTGAATACACCACCTCCAGCAAAATTCTGAAATAGCGGGGTTGCATACAGGCTGCACGCTACGGGTCCGTATTTGCAGATCGCCTCTTTAATTTTGTCTACAGGAGCGATTACATTGATATCGCCGGAGGGATCAATTACGCCCCAGTCAACCAGCTCTACCTTTGTACCGGGGGCAATAGCGGGACAGGCGCCATTGACTCCATTGTCAGGGTATTGCACTTCGGACATCATATTTTTGTGTGATGTTTTTAAAAAGTTGAAAGCCTGATAGGCAAAACCGCCGCTGCAATCTCCCCCTCCGGAGCAATCAACAATTTGTTTTTCACTGCAATCAAGCGATGATGGACGTGTGATCCTGTTAACACGAATATAGCTGCATTCAAGCGGACCTGTGGCTGAATATGCCCAGCAATCGCCGCACTTCTGTAACCGGATTCGCGGGACTAAGCTGTCATTGCGGGCATCATATGTTTTCAAACTTGAAGCACAGACCTTTAATTGCATTTGTTTAATGATCTCCAATAGTTCAGCAGGGATAACTTTATTGGTCATGATCTTCTTTATCTCTATCGCATCCCTTACAGGTATCTCTTTTTCACCCGTGATCTCTGTCAACTTTAAATGGGAGACACTTGTAACTGAAACATTGAATCCCAATTTATGATCAGCAATAAATTTTCGTTGCTGAACCAGTAATTGTTTGATTTGAGGGGTAGCCTGCTGCTCCCGGAGCAAAAAATGTTTTGGTAATTGTAACATCTTGGTTTGCTGATCTATTTGCGCAGATAGAGGGATCTGGAATAATGCAGTTGCAAAAATCCAGGTAGTGATGAACATTATTAATTTTGCTTTTATGGTTGTTAATGGATTGATTAAGTTTTAATTAATAATAATTGAGAAGGATCTGTATTGAAGTTTTGGTGATTTCTCTTTTAGCCACGGTTGTTCATAAACAAATTTTACCGTATAGCTCCCTTTTTTAATGCCCCTAAAAGAAAATAGCTGAGTCTCAGGAGCGCCATCTTTATCCTCTTTACCGGCAAAATGGGTCATCTTTAAAAATTTGACACAACTGGTATCCGCTGATTCAATCACGCGCCACGAATAGCCTTCACCGAAGACTGCCGGTAACCGGATTGTAAAAACCGACCCTGACATTGCATTTATAGTCTCCTTTTTCATCGGTTCATTTTGAGAGAAGCATGAATAAGTGATGAGTGCAATTACAAGACATATTGCAAAATTTTTCATTGTACTGTGATATTAATTTTCACCTTTGACCTGACCATCGGGTTTTTTGGTCTTTCATCAAATATACGTGAATTTCACGCATCATATTTTATTCAACGCGTAAAATTTGAGGCGATCCGGAGTCGTTTTTAGGATTACTAACAATGAATAGGAATTGATCCCCAAAAGTTACTGTTTAAGCACCGCCTTTGAAAAGATGTAATCCGGAATATCCTGATTGAATTTTACTGATGTCATCTTAAATTCGGTTCCATTGCCATCTTTGAGCATATCTTTGTAAATGATGGTAGTGGGAAACCAGCGCCCCTCGATTTTCTGCACATCTTTAAGATCTACCTTTTTCAGCAGCTGGCCGCTTTTGGCATAAAGCTCTTCTTTTAGCGGGATGTATCTTTCCTGATCAACCCATATTTTTTGGGCAAAGTAAGCTACATTTTCAACCCTGGCTTTTAGTTCAACGATGAAGGTATTCCGGTCACCGGTTTTTTCCACACCCGTCACCCGGGCAAAATAGATCTCAGTCAGTTTACGGTCATCCATCATATCTTCGTAGGAGAGATCTGATCCCATCACTGACTGCCGCAACATATTTCCTGAGATTTGAATAATCCGGTCGGCGGCAGGAGAATAGATCCATAACTGACCCTGAAGTTTCAGCATCTTGGTCCCCTTCTCACTGGCAGGCGCCAGGTATTCGGTAAACGATTTTTTAGTCCCTTCAGACATTGTCCTTGAAACGATCGTTCGACTGTTACGCTTACCATGAATCGTCATGGCAGATTCAGAAATCCGATTTTTTGAAGACATGTTCCGGTCCACTTTTTCAAGGATTACAGCGCCATCGGGGTAGTCAAAGCCCATCGCCAGAAGACCGAATAGAAATATTATTATGCTATTCATTCTTTAATTCTTTAATTTTTTCATTTTTCATTTTTTCATTCATTCATCAGGTTTCCAATTCCTTAAATAACTGTGCCGTTTGTCTCTTGTAGATGCCAATTCCTGAAAGGGCATTTCCCAACACCATAGAAAACAATCCTGGAATAAATCCGATGTACCAGGCAGCAGTGGTGATTTCAGCCCGGGCAACCAATGGCATCAAAAGGGATGAATTTTTCATGATCCCGCTTATATTCAATCCGACACTTTGTAAATACCACGAGATGACCAGGCCCAGGGCCGTCCCAAAAACTGAGCCTGTGAATCCAATTAAGATTCCTTCGTAAATCAATGTTTTGTAAATGTGGTCTTTATCTTCGCCCATTGCAAGCCTCACGCCAAATTCATTATACCTGCGCAATCCTCCAAGCAGTCCGGCATTCCACAAAACGATCGACATCGCCACTATAAAAACGAAAACCATCACGCTGCCGATGGCATCTACATAATCAAGATATTCCGCCATACCTGCCTGGTCTCTCATGCTGACAATGATTGGTGAATACTCATCATTTTTCGTGTTTGGCCGGGCATTGAATGCAGTGGTTATTGAAATGGCCTTCCCGTTATCATAATTCCCTGTATTAAAAAAACCAAGTAATTCTCCGGCTGCATCATTCATTCCCAATGCAAGTTGCACATCTGAAATATCTGCGATGACCGCGCCCCGGTCAAGGGCTGATGAGCCAAATCGAATAGTCCCTGAAACGATGAAATTTTTAAAGGCCATCCCACCCTCCATTGTTGTTCCAAAAAGGGTGAATATATCGCCTGGCTTTACCTGGAATCTGGTGGCAAAAAGATCTGAAATTAAGACCTCACCCGGTTTTGCAGGTAACCTGCCGCTGATGATGGAATTTTCAAGATTAAACCGTTCTCTCTCCCTGGAATGGGGAGACAGCAAATCTATTGCCCATCCAACTACCGGTCCCTGCGCACGCGTTTCCCCTTTTTGATCAGGGAAGTCGATGAGCCCGCCGAAACGAATCCGTTCCACCCAGTCGAGGTCAGGAAAATCTGTTTTCAGTTCAGTTACCAGCTTGTCTGATCCCATAATGGCCAGGTCATTGGGCATTTGTTCCTCATCATTTGCATAGGCGCGGGTCATTACCTTCAAATGCCCCAGGTTAAAGTTCGCGTTCATCCTGAGCGACTCCCCGATGATCCCTTTCAGCCAGCAAAACATCACCACCGTGAGCAAAACACCGATGGAGACCACAATGACCGGCAGTAAACTTCTGCTTTTGTCATTGAGTAAACCTTTCAGCAAAAACCTGATCATTGTATTTTCCCTTTTAATGCATCTGTTGGTCTCATCTTCGTAATCCGACTTGCCGGGAAGAAACTGACGATTGTAGCAGAGATGATTACGAGTATCACAGTGGATAGAATCAGACCTATACTGTAAACCGGAAAGATCTTCTCCGAAATCGATACCCCCATTGAATCCACCGTTTTGGGCATTGGAATTCCCTCATGCTGCAGATACCACAACAACGGGATACCATATATTGAACCCAGTAGGATCGAAAGCACACTATGGGCACTTCCTTCGATGGTGAAAATCTTTACGACATCCAGGCGCGTCATCCCCAGGGCAATATAGGTTCCAATCTCTTTCTGACGCCTGAAAATGGCGAGAACCTGGGTATCGAAAATGGCCAGTAAGGCGATTGAAAGCAGCAGTCCATAGATGACCCCGGCGCCAATCTTTTTTGTTTTGATAATTTCGGCTATCTCTTTTAACAGGAATTTCACGTCTTTAAATTTCCAGGGATCAATGGTTTCACCCTGATAGCTTTTACCGGCAATCAGAAGAGTGGCTTCATTTTCCATCCCCGTTAAACGTTGCAGTACAGTCAGTGGTATCCAGATCTGGTTGTTATCAATCGATTGTACATTGCCATTAAATACGGCAACTATTTTAATTTCCCGGGCATCAAAGGTGCCGTTTTTGTCCCGCCAACGGACCAGAACCCGGTCCCCACCTTTTAATTTCGCGGAAGCCGACATCCGTTTCCCTATGATTGCGGGTATTTCACCATTTTCGGCTTTCAATAATTGGGAGGGGATATTAATGATGCGCTGATTTACATCAATTCCTTTTAAAAAAATATTCTGCATTCTCCCCTGGGGGTAAATAGTTGCCTGTGTAATTAGTACGGGTGTTAGCTGTCGGGCTTCCACCTGCTGTTTCACCTCTCCGGCGACGGGGGCATGCGCATCCTGCAGACAAAACGGGTCATAAGGATCGTAATTGGAATGCCAAAGCTGGCCATTTCCAACTTCCCAGTTTATGGTATCCGTGTAAGCCTGTCTGTTCCATCCATCGAGCATCCCGTTGTAAAATACGATAATAACAAAGGCAATTGACAAAACAGTTACGTTGAGCCAGGTTCGGAGTCCTGCACCTGTCAAATTTCTGAAAGCCAGTTTAATTGCTAACATAGCTGAGAAATTTATCTGTTTAAGATCATTTTATCTTCTTCAACCACCCCATCATTTAAAGTAATGATGCGGTCAAGGTACAGCATCACCTTTTCATCATGCGTAGCAAAGATAAAGGTGGTATTCAACTCTTTATTCAATATTTTCATTGTCTGAACAATGTTGTGGGAGTTTTTTGCATCGAGGTTGGCCGAAGGTTCATCCGCAAGAACAAGTAATGGCCGTTTTACCATGGCCCTGGCAATGGCTACACGCTGACATTCACCTCCTGAAAGCTGTGAAGGTCTTGAATTAAGTTTATCAGTCAGTCCCACCCATTCAAGGGCTTCCATGACCGCTTTTTTTCTTTCGCCCGAACTCCGGTTCTGCAATAATAAGGCAAATTCGATATTTTCATAAACGTTATAAACGGGCAACAGATTGTAGGTCTGAAAGATAAATCCGATATTATGATTGCGCAGATTTGCTGCCTGCTGATGCGTTAAACCCGATACGGAGTGTCCAATCACTTCAACATCCCCCTCGGTTGGGGAATCGAGCGTGCCAATGATGTTTAACAAAGTTGTTTTTCCTGAACCACTTGGGCCCACCAATCCGGCAAATTCACCTCGCCTGAATGTCAGGCTGATGTGATGAAGGGCCGTAAATTCACCGGTTCCAACATGGAACCGTTTGGTCAGCAGATCAGTTTTAATGATTACAGAATCATCCATCTTGTACTGTTTTAATGATTAAATACCAGCATCAGTTGAATTCCCTTGCCGGAATAGTAATTTCCTGAATTTAGCTGTTGCGGCAGCTGATAATTTCTGGGATTCCAGAATGCCATGAGGTAAAAAGATATTTTATTGAATTGACGTTTCAGGTTCAGGAAGTTGTAAGCTGTTTTATTGGTCCAGTCAAAATAGGAAATCATACTCAGATTATCGATCAGGCTGATTGGGTAAGAAAGAGACAGCCCGCTAAAGGAGACCGGAGCTGAGAAAGAAAAGGCTTTTTGATCAAATGAGAAGAGCAGCTGCTCAAAAACCACATTCAATCCGTTTCCAATAGCAAAAGTATTGTCTGTACCTATATTAAGGATCTCCATATTGGTGTATTTTCCAACCTCCTTTGATTTATGAACATAGGTCCCCTCAAACCAGAGGCCAACCCCTAAATCCCATTTCCCGTCCAATCCGATCCGGTTTTCATCGATGGCCGGGAAGTAGGTATCGTATGGATCTATCCCTTGCATATTTGTAACCCGGTGATGGTACGAGAGGGCCACTTCACCCTTTGGTACAGACGACTGAAACCGTCCGCCAACCTCGGGATATTGCTGATTGGTCTGATCTGCATCCCAGGGTCTGGTTTTTTTGTTCCCATACAAACACCACAGCCAGATATTGGCATTGTTCAGAAAATAGTACCTGCCCAACACCCCCCATACCCCGTTGGTAAGCTGTAAAGGATCGCGGGGATCAATCTGATCAAACCACATCAGTGGCCGAAGGAGCGTGGCGGATCCAAAGTTGATCTTTTGCAGTCCGGCCCTGATCTCCAGCTGACTGTCGGAATACCGTACCCATGCCCGGTAAGGTTGAAAATTGCCATCCGTGTTCACCTCATCAAAGGGGTGCATCCCCAGGGTTCCGAAAATGTTTGCTGAACCTTCAATATTAAACTGCCTGTTATTATTTTGTTTGATCGTGTAATTCAAAGTAGGGATATAGCGGGCGCCTAACAACAGGGGACGTTGAATACCATTATTATAAAGCCCCCAGGATGAGAACTGTCCACTATAAATCAACATATCTTTTAGGACAGGCTTAATCGGATTTTCCGGATTAACAGCTGTAATATCCTGTGCAAAACTTTTGCAGGGGAAGAGAATGTACAGCAATATTAAATAGTTGATCTTTTTCATCCACATGCTTTTTATCCTTGTCGGGAAGTGCTTTTAATACAAAAGCTTGCAATTGAATTAACCCTTAAAATTAAGTATAATGTTTCAAATTCCCGTAACGTAACAAAATTAGGATTACCCATTATCCAATATTAAGAAATTGTAACATTTATGCATGGGTGCTTTTCAATTAAAATTTTATCTATTTTCGCATTAAAATATGAATGAATAATCATTCATTTATTAAGAAGAGAATGGCACGTATAATTGATGAAGGTAAAATTCAAAGAATCAGGGAGTCAACTATTGAATTAGTTGTCAGGAATGGTTATGGTGGTGCTTCGATATCTTCGATTGCACGCAGGGCAGGAGTGGCCGAGGGGTACCTTTACCGGTTTTACAGCAGTAAACAGGAACTGGTTACCGAGTTACTCTATTCTAAAGTTGCAAAAATCATTGAAAAACTGGAGTCTTTATTAAGTTCCTGCATCAGTATCAGAGAGGTGATAAACCAACTGATTGGGGAGTTTTTCAATATGGCGTCAAATACTCCCGAAGAGATCAAATTTATCCATGTGCTGATGCATGATTATAATTTCCCGGTATCGGATGAGCAACGTCGGCATATTCAATCGCTTTGCGAAAAAGTGGTCCGCATGGGGGTTGCGGGTAATGAGGTAAATAAAAGTATTTCAGCTGAAGAGGCATACGGTATCGTGGTGATTTATCCCATCGAATTTATTAATCTGCGGATGAAAGGTTTTTTCGGTAAAACAGGATGGACGAATGAGGATCAAAAACGGGTGGCAGAATTTTCAATCAATGCTTTAAAATAGTTAAAATGAGAGCTAATATATTGATAGTATTGTTTTTGCTAACAGGGTTTTCTCTTGTCGGTCAGGATAATCCTGCACAACCGAAAAGTCTCACTTTTGAGCAGGCGTTAACTCTCTCGCTTCAGAATAACCATCTGATCAAACAATACCATAACAAATCACTCCAGATGGAGCAGGAGGTGAAAGCTGCCAAAGCGTTGTATCTTCCCAGGATCTCTGTCAGCGCATCCTATGTTTATATGTCGGATAATATAGAACTTGACCTGACTCCTGTACGGGATGCAATTTCGCCCCTATACAGTGCGCTGGGTCATTACGGTAAATTTGGCGGTGTGCCGAATCCCGATCCAAAGACAAATGGAGTAATGCCTTATCTGCCAGACGATGTATCGACTACGGTTCTGCGAAGTAAAATGCTGGAGGGGTTGGAAACGGTGAATAACGGAGATTGGGTTCAGACTATTCAGGAGAAAAAATTCGGGATGGTGAATGCAGGTTTTGTATTACCCATCTTTACCGGAGGAAAAATTAACGCCGCCAATAAAGCCGCAAAGATAAAGTTCGAAGCTGCTGAGATTGAGTCGGTACAGAAATCGCATGAACTGACAGGTGAATTGGTGGAACGTTATTTCGGATTAATCCTGGCCAATCAGTCCGTGAAAGTGCGACAGGAGGTGATGAACGGTATGGAGAAACACCTTGGAGATGCGACTAAACTGGCTCAGCAGGGGATGATTGCCCAGGTGGAAGTTTTGAACGCGAAAGTTTATTATGCAGATGCCGGGCGGGAGCTTAAAAAGTCGGACCGTCAGGTGGAGATCCTGAATGAAGCTGTTTTAAACACGGTTGCAGATACCGGAAGTTCAGAAATCATCCCAATTTCTGAACTGTTCTATCTTGAAAAGATTGGAACACTGGACTACTTTAAGCAAAAAGCGAAGGAGAACAGTCCATTGCTGGGACAGGTCACCAAGAAAAAGGAGTTGGCACAGCAAGGGATTAAAGTTGAGCAATCAGCCTATTTACCAACTGTCGCAGCTACCGGTACCTATGACCTGGTGAATAAGGATCTGTCACCATATCTTCCCGATTATATGGTTGGTGTAGGATTGCAATGGAGCCTTTTTGATGGTAATGCCCGAAGCAGGAAAATAAAGGCGGCCAAATTGCAGGAGATGCAGGCGGAAGATTTCTATGCCAAAGCTGAATCGGATATTTATACTGCTATCACAAAAAATTACCAGGAATTGAATATGTACCTGGAGCAGATCAATGAACTGGATGGCGCCATGGATTTTACAAAGGAGTATTCGTGGGCAAGGGAGAAGGCTTTTTCTGAAGGCATGGCAACCGCCACACAGGTGTCGGATGCGAATCTGGCGGTCGCCAGGGTGAAAATTGACCGGTTGCAGGCCATTTATGCCTGGGATGTTGCATTGTCGAAATTGCTCTATTACTCGGGAATGTCTGATCAGTTTGTAAGCTATATGCGAAATCCGGATGTCAAAAAGGGAAGATATTGAGATGGATGGATGGAGAGATGGAGGGATGGAGAAACCGGCAAGAAACCAGCAGCCAGTCGCCTGCCTCCTATAAAATAGTATAATAAATCAGCAAATTATAACATCATGAAAAAGACAAAACATTATCTGATTGCAGGTGCAATTTTTGCACTGATCCTATTTATCGGATATGCCATTTGGATCGTCGCAAAGCCGGTTCCGGTTGAAGTTCAGGGAGAGGTGGAGGCCACCCAGGTGAAGGTCGCCTCAAAACTGGTCGGGAGGATCGATTCACTTTTGGTGCACAAGGGAGATGACGTAACTTCGGGCGACTTACTTTTCACCATCAGCAGTCCGGAACTTGATGCCAAATATTTACAGGCTTCGGCCATCCGGAAAGCCGCTGGTTTTCAGAAAGAGAAGGCTGATAACGGGGCTCAGAAAGAGGATATTCAGGCTGCTTTTAATATGTGGCAAACCGCGTTGGCTGCGTCAGAATTTGCGAAGAAGACTTTTCAGCGTGTTGAGAATCTTTTTAAATCGGGGGTGGTGGCAGAACAACAGAAAGACGAGGCTGAAACCCGCATGAAGGCTGCAGTTGAAACGGAGAAGGCGGCCCGCTCTGTGTATGAAAAGGCGAAAAAAGGGGCCCGTTACGAAGATAAAGGTTCTGCGGGCGCTCTGGTCATGCAGGCAGATGGCGTGCTCACCGAGGTGAACTCCTATCTGAGCGAAACCAGGATCTTTGCCCCGATCAGGGGTGAGATTGCCAATATTATTGCTGAGCGGGGCGAACTGGTTCCGGCAGGTTACCCTGTCATCACAATTGTGGATCTGGATGACGTGTGGGTGACCTTTAACCTTCGTGAAGATTTGCTGGCAGCCATTCAGAAGGGATCGACCTTTAAGGCACGTTTCCCTGCTCTTGGTATGAAAGAGGTGTTGCTTAAAGTGAACTATATCAATGCACTTGGTGAATTTGCCACCTGGAATGCCACAAAAACATCGGGTGATTTTGACATGAAAACATTTGAAATACATGCCGTTCCTGTTGAAAAACTGAATGGATTGCGCCCTGGAATGTCTGCATTGGTCAACTGGGATGGGGTTAAAAAATAGCGGCTGGCAACTGGCTGCTGGTGACTGGCGGTAGGCTACACGGTGACGCCGTTTTTTATCTTAAATTTAAGTAACTTTAAAAAGAATGCTTAATAACTTGACAAAAATACCTTTAATCCGGGTAATGCGACGAGAAACCAGGCGGATAGCCGACAGTTGGGTGTTGATCTTCTCAACAATGGTTGCTCCGGTTGTTGCTTTTCTCATCATCATATGGCTTTTTTCAGACGGAGTGGTCAGAGATTTGCCTGTGGCAGTGGTGGATATGGACCATACTGCACTCTCCTCCCGTGTGACAAGAATGGTGGATGCCACTCCGGTTTGTAAGGTGCTATTCCGGCTTAATTCTGCCGATGAGGCCCAAAAGATGATGGATGAGGGTAAAATTGATGCTATTGTCATATTGCCGAATGATCTGGAGCGTAAAATAGTGAACAGCGATACCCCGGCAGTTGCTGTCTATATAAATAATACGAATGTGGTAAAGGGGGGAGCGCTGAAATCGGGATTATATACCACCCTTTCAACGATTTCTGCAGGAGTAAAGGTACAGGTTGCCATAAAGAAAGGGCAAACTCCGGCACAGGCAATTGAAAAGGCGAGACCTGTAAAAGTCAATGTTCATCTCCTTTTTAACCCTTTCGGGAATTACTCTTATTTTCTTGTGCTTGGTTTATTGCCCCTTTTGGCTGTTGTATTTATTTTTCTCGGATCTGTTTATGCACTGGGTATGGAGTTTAAGGAGGGAACAGCCAGTGAGTTAATTAAATTGGCCGATCAGAAAATTGGGGTTGCACTGGCAGGTAAAATGCTCCCGTATACCTTTTTGTTCTTTATGGATATGATGATTATGAATATCTTTCTGCTCAAAACCCTGGGTACACCGCTCCATGGGAGTCTGATTACAATACTGTTCTCCGAATTTCTGCTCATTATTTCCTACCAGCTTCTGGCGGTTCTGTTTTTAAAGCTTACCGCCAATCTCCGGTTATCGTTATCACTTGGGAGCGCCTATACCATGATGGCGCTTACTTTTTCAGGCTTAACCTTTCCGTCAATGGCAATGCCGCTGATGGCAAAGCTCTTTTCGCTGATTTTCCCGTATACCTTCTGGCTACAGATTTTTATAAGTCAGACCTTAAGAGGGGAGCCGCTATCGGAAGTGCTTTATCCGTTTCTTGCCTTTATCCCCTTTATCCTGGGTGGATTACTGGCATTCCCCGGAATAAAAAGAAAACTGTCACATCCAAAATACTGGTTTCGTGAATAACAGGGAAAGATTTGACACTACGGATATTAAACAGGTTTTTGATGATTAAAACAACGGCAATGCGATTAAAAAATATACGGAAGAATATCTTTTCAGGGCTTGATCTCACCTGGTTTTCGTTTACCGATGAGTTGAAAACCATCTTCAGGGATAAGGGAGCCCTCCTTATCCTGTTTTTTGCGGTTTTAGCCTATCCGTTGGTCTATTCGGTTGCCTATAAAAATAATGTAGTCCGGGATATTCCTGTCACCTTTGTCGACCTTGACCATTCTGCCTCGAGCCGCCAAATGATCAGGATGTTTGGTGCGACAAAAGAGATTTCCGTTGCGCAGGAGGTGGGGAGTATGACGGAAGCACGTCAGCTATTCTGGGATGGGAGTTCAAAAGGAATTATCGTGATACCTGAAGGATTCGAAAAAAAACTGTTAAAAGGGGTTCAAGCTTCAATAAGTGTCTATTGTGATGCGAGTTATTTTCTGATTTACAAAGAGACTCTTACAGGAACGATTCAGGCCGCGGGAACCTTATCGGCAGGCGTGGAGATAAAACGTCTGATGGCAACCGGCGCAGGTGAGGAACAGGCGATGCAACAACGCGATCCAATGCCGGCAAAATTTTACACCCTTTATAATCCTGCCGGTTCTTATGGCTCTTATGTGATGCCGGGAATGATCCTGATTATCCTTCAGCAAACACTGTTGATCGGGATTGGAATGATCGGCGGGGCAGGGAAGGAGCGACGAAATAATCAGGAGGTTCAGCCCGGGATCAGGGTCAGACAGGGGATGTTTTCCGTAGTCCTGGGAAAAGGGATGGCTTACTTTTTGATCTATGTGCCAAATCTGGCCTTTACGCTGGTGTATCTCTCAAAATGGTTCGGTTTTCCCGGCAAGGGGAGTTTTACTGACGCCTGTATCCTGTTGATCCCCTATCTTTTTTCAATCATCTTCCTGGGATTAATGGTCTCAATGCTGTTCCGGCGGCGGGAACATTCAATCATGTCGATGGTTTTTATATCTCCTATTGTATTGTTCATGAGTGGACTATCGTGGCCGGAGAGTTCAATTCCCCATTTGTTGAACCAAATCGTGCATATTTTTCCAAGTACATCAATGATCCCGGCTTATCTGAGGATCAGGACAATGGGAGTTTCGATCCATCAGGTCAGGCCTGAACTTCTGTTTTTAGTGGGGCAGATGATTGTTTATTTTATATTGGCCTCCATCAGTTATAAGATCTCCGTAATCCGGCAGGAAAGGAAAATGATACGGCAGGATTAAAAGACGGAAAGACTCAAATTCACAGAGACAAGAAGATCAATTTTTAAAATTATTAGACACACTCCTTCCTCCGCGAACCAACTTTAATTGTAACGAACGTTACTTATGTATTTTTCCGGGAGGAACAAAATTGTGCGTGGTTAGGTGAAACCTTTCCCGAAAAGATTGTGCCGTAGGCATAAAATATAGGTAGAAGGTGAACAATTTCGTAGTATATTTCGTCCCGTCCGGAACGAAACCTTGCATTTCATTCTGTTTTCTACCTATTTTCAATCCCTGACGGGATTGAAAATGGAAATTTAAACAGTCTATTAAACTAAAAACAGGATTATGAATTACTTCGATTATTGTTTACATCATACCTGTAAACAATAACTGAAATTATCTGATTCACATAGGCAATCACGGTCACGAGACAAAAGTATGCCCCAATCTGCCACCCGCCGAATAAGGAGATCAAACATAACAGACAATTGGCGATGTAAGCAATTTGCATAGACATAATTGCCCGATACTGCCTAAACTTCCGATCCTGCCTGGTCCTGATCAGGGTGAAAATACCCAGTCCCAAAATCAGTACAGGGATTACCAGGGAGAGCCATTCTCTTAATTCGGCAGGCCACCCGTTATTTTTTATGATATTTAAAAGGCTAAAGCAAATTAAGGCTGTAGCAGCAAAACCAGCTGACCAGGCGAGTGAAAGTTCTGTTTTGGAAATTGACGTTATGAATAGCCAGCGAATTGATGCGATGGTGATAAGTATGGGAAGAAAGGCTGGCCAGGCTATTTGCCACAAATCGAAATCTTTAACAAACGCAGCGGTAAATGGAGAAACATCCCAGGAAAAATGGAGAAAGATCGCCGGAATGCCGATTGCTCCAACCACAGTGAGGAGCAAATGAATTGTTCTTCCTGATCTCGGATCAGAGGATTCGCGGATTTGCCCGGGTTGCTGAAGTTTGTCGGAAACCTCATCAGTTTGTGACATTTTTTCATCGTTCATCATGCAATGGATTTTGGTTTATAAGATTACCTAACTTTCACAAATCAGCGCCATGATTGCTTTTCCCGTTTTGTTTACTTGTAACTTTGTAAAAATTAGTTTAAATTAAAGTGCTAATATACAGAAAAATAACCAATATTACGAATGATCGGGAGCTTTTATATAATTTTTTAAACTACAAACTATCTTTTTAACTTTGGGGCGTTAAGAACTGATTTTATAAATTGAAAAAATGAGCATCCGACTCCCTTTTTATATTCTGACGATCCTGATTTTTATCAGTTGCGGAACCGATAAACCTGCGCCATACCGTAAGCTGTCGGGTTTCACACAGGGGACCACCTTTCACATTACCTACGAAGACAGGGCTAATAAAGATCTCTCCACATCAATTGATTCCATATTCAACGCTTTTAACCTTACTTTTTCTGCGTATATACCTAACTCAATTGTTTCAAGGATCAATCAAAATGATTCCACCGTGGTTCTGGATGATCAGTTTATTGAGGTATATAACAAATCGCGGGAGGTGTGGAAGGAAACGAATGGCGATATGGATCTGACAGTCGCGCCATTGGTCGATATCTGGGGTTTTGGTCCCGGGAAACGGGAAGAGGTCGATTCCATGCGGATTGACAGCATTCTGCAGTTTGTTGGGATGCAAAAAATAAGGCTCCAGGGGAGGCAGCTGATCAAGGATCTTCCGGGAATCAAAATCGATGTCAATTCAATTGCGCAAGGGTATTCTGTTGATATCGTCTACCGTTTTTTCGAGCAGTTGGGAATAAAAAATTTCATGGTCGAGATTGGTGGCGAAGTGAGGGTAAAAGGGAAAAATCCCCAGGGAGAATTATGGAGAATAGGGGTTGATAAACCTTCAGATGGGAATGATGTTGCCGGAGAAAATTTGCAAACGATCATCCTCCTGGATAATAAGGCGGTCACCACATCGGGCAATTACCGTAAATACTTTGAAGAAAATGGCCGGAAATATTCACATATTATCGATCCTCATACCGGTTATCCCTATAAAAATAACCTGTTAAGTGTCACCGTGATCGCGGATGACGCCCTCACTGCTGATGGTTATGATACCGGGTTGATGGTACTTGGACTCCAGGGGGCACGCGAGTTGTTAAAGAAGCATCCTGAACTTGATGCCTATATGATCTATGCTGATGAAAACGGGAAATACCAGGTGGAGTATACCAACGGAATTCAGTTCGATAAGGAGTAACATAAATTTTTGTTTTTGAAAGTACTTTTAATTTGACTAAATGTTCTCTGCCGGGCCTCCAACTGACTGATACGAACCATAAAAAACCCGTTGGTAGCTCCTTTATTGCAGTACCAAACTTTTAACACCCAGATCCGAACCTTAATGTACCTGATCGGAGCTCCGGTGCAGCAGCACCGGGCATTTAAGTTGCCCCTTTTAGCCCGGATGATTCAGCCTCCTGCCAATAAAATGCTCAGCAGATATTCGAACAGGTCGATCGGTACTTCAGTCTCAAAGAAAAATGCCAACCCTTGAAATGAATTAACTGCACATTTAAATTACGGGTAGCCACTCCCCGGGGCTCAGCACTGCAATTTAGAACCTTTAGATGGCATTCCGGAACCTCAGCGGGGCATTTTGGAAGATATTTTCTGATCAAATGAAGCTTCGGGCATCATTTTGAAGGAACGCTGCTGATATGCAGGAGCATGCTTTTGATATTTATAGATTAAATCCTGTGTATTCTCTATGGCTCTCCGTGTAATTGATTCTTGCACAGAGTTCACTGAGTAGGCACAGCGTTTCACAGAGAGAAAAAGTGAAGTTTTTCAAAGAGGTTGTCTTAAATGTACTCTGAGTACTGAGCAACAATTTGGTGCCAATTATTTAAATTTTTCTATTTTTATAAGCGAATTCAAGCTATCTATCCATTGATTAAACGAAAAGATATTCAGGTAATTAAAAAGGGCGATCCTAAGGTAGTGCGGGCCTGGGTGATGTACGACTGGTCCAACTCGGTTTACCAGTTAACGATCGCATCTGCCATCTTTCCGATTTATTATAATACCGTTACGCGCCATGGATCCGATTTTATGGTCTCCTTCTTCGGATTTAAGGTGGTCAATACCGCCCTTTATTCGTGGGCAATTGCTGTGGCCTACCTCCTGGTGGCCATCGGCTCGCCACTTTTTTCATCGATGGCCGATTACACCGGCAGGCGCAAGGGGTTTATGCGGGCATTTACCATTATTGGCGCCGCGGGTTGCGGAATGCTCTTTTTTTTCGATGCCAATCATATCGAACTTGGCGTGATCTCATTTGCATTGGGAACACTGGGTTATGGTGGCAGTATTGTTTTTTACAACTCATTCCTTCCGGTTATTGCAGCGGATGAAGATCAGGACCGGGTCAGCGCCCGGGGTTATTCGATGGGATACCTTGGTGGAGTAATCTTGCTGTTATTCAATTTATTGATGATTATGAATCCTGAACTGTTCGGGTTCGCTAAACAATCGGACATGCCGGCCCGGATCTCGTTTCTCACCGTCTTTGTCTGGTGGATAGGATTTTCCTCCATCACCTTCAGGTATTTGCCTAAATATGTTTTCCGAAAGAGGACTAAAGGGGGGCGCATTCTGACCAATGGTTACCGGGAATTGCGAACCGTATTCGCGGAGATCAGGAAGTCATTCCGGCTAAGTGTCTATCTGGCAGGTTTCTTCTTCTTAATGATGGGAATGCTCACCACCATGTTTATGGCAGCCACTTTTGGCGAGAAAGAGCTGGGACTGAATGAGCAGGTGCTGATCCCGACAATTCTGGCAATACAGCTGATCGGGATGTTTGGCGCCTGGTTTTTTGCCCGGCTTTCCGGTAAAATAGGCAATCTGAAGGCATTGATCATATCCGTTCTGGTATGGATCGTAATTTGTATTTATGCCTTCACCATTAAAGGGGCTGCCGGATTTATTATTGCAGCTTTGTTTATCGGTATTGTGATGGGAGGATCGCAGTCACTGGCCCGCTCAACCTATTCCAGGATGCTGCCCGATACGACTGATCATACCTCATTTTTCAGTTTTTACGATGTGATGGAGAAACTGGCAACCGTAGCGGGAACTTTTAGTTTTGGGATTATAGAGGTCATGACCGGGAGCATGCGTTATTCCGTTTTGACAATCGCACTTTTCTTCATCGTTGGACTGTTCTTCCTCCTTTTATTACTCTGGAAGGATAGGTCTGCACCTGCATTTCTGCCACCTGTCAGCAGCGTAAATCTTCCTCACACGAACGCCCAAGGGTTTGAATAACAATTTTTCATTAAGATTATTAAGGACTTATCTATTTATCGTAAGAACTTTATATTTTTGTGCCGGATTATTTAATTGAGAGAGTGATCAGATAATCAGGCTTGTAGATTATTCCGACCTGTATGAAAACTGCATTAATCAGATGCTTATTAATATATTCGCTTTACGAACAAAACAAGTCATGGGAGAAATTATCCCGCGCAGCAATACGATTATCATGGCGGGTTCAATTTTACCATTGAAGAACATAATATAAACAAATGAAATAGCCATGGTTGACAAACAACCAACCGAAATGAAAATATCACCATGGCTATTCCATCTGACCTTTAAAAAACAAATTATATACAGATGAAAAGTTATCTGAATTTCACATTAAAAGGGAGTAAGTTGCTCCCTTTCTGGATTGCGTTCTTTCTTTTCTTTATCATCCCTTTTTATCTCCTGATTCAGGAATTGTATGAGTTAACCGCGACAGAGGTTTCTGCCGGCGGACCTTCAAACCGGTTTTTCCTCTATCTCCTGATTGTGTTGGCGGCATGTTTCACCTTTGTTTTTTATAGTTCCCGGCTGGTCATGCAAAGTCTTGAATATAAAGGATTAAAATTTATATGCGATTTTCATACCAATAAATATATCGGAATTATCATCTCCGGGATTTTACTTTCAATCGTTACAGTAGGAATATACCTGCCCTGGTTTATCCGGAATTTACATCAGTTTTTTATTCATGGTGTGCTGTATAATTCGCATAAATTTGCCTTTAGGGGTAAGGGGGGCAAACTGTTTCTGATCATGACCCTGGCTATCTTTATCCCTTTTGTGGTGGTTGGATTTATCGTGTTTACAATTTTAAAATCAAATATAGAACTCTGGATTTACCAGGTAATGGTCATTTCCAGCCTCGTTTCAATTATCTATCTGACATTTAAATGGATGGTTGATATCCGTTACCGGGGGTATTTGATCCGGTTGGACACCGGATTTTTCCAGGCAATGTGGAAAATAGCCATAGAACTGGTACTGGCTGTAATTCTGGTATTTATATTCAGCTGGCTCACAACGGTCAGTACTGTTTTCTTACTGAATGCCGATTTTTTCCCTGAAACAGGGAAAATTGTGATCGAACTCGTTTTGGCGGTACTTACCCTTGGATTTTATTTCCCCATGGCCTTTATCCGGTTATTCCGCTATTTTGCGGAACATACCAAAAGCAATATCATTGACGGGAAACGGGTCTCCATGGGATATGATGGTGATCAGCTGACCGACTTTCTGTTTATGTGGGGACAGATTCTTTTAACCCTGATCACGTTTGGTATCTATTACCCCTGGGCATTTTGCCGCATCGCACAAAGATTGCTGACACAAACATTTGTTTCAGTTGACCTTGTTCAGGAAGTTGGCAAATAGTCGGTTCAAAATTCTTAAGTCACCTGACAGCTGGTGATTTCAGGATTTTTTTACCGGTAAAAAAGGCGATTCCGGTTACTCTTGCGATAATTTCACCTGCTTCATTGGTCACTTCGACCAGATAACTTCCCGATTTAGCGTTTCTACTGGTTTCTCTGGCAATAGCCGTGACGGTTCCATGAGTGGTTCGGCGAAGAAAAGAAATAGTGGCTTCCTGGGTCACGCCAATAACCCCATGACTATTGGCAGCGATTGAGAACGTATAATCGGCAAGGGTAAACAAGGCGCCTCCCATCAGAATGCCAATCCCGTTTAGATGGTTATCCGTTATTTTCATGGAGCATTCTGCAAAGCCGGGGGCGACGTCAATAATCTCTATTCCGCAACCCCTTGCAAAATTATCCCGCTTAAACAGTTCAATGATCTTATCCATTCAAGATTGTTTATTTACTGAGCAAAAATGGGACTAATTTATCAATTAACT
>JAHEYS010000031.1 GCA_023251475.1 Prolixibacteraceae bacterium | reverse complement strand
AGCTGGCTCAATTTTGATCCAAGACCGGGTGAGAAATTCCGGAGGGTTGCTTCGGGGTGGAGTGAAATAGATAATTCAGGTGGCCGGGTCGGGATATACTATCCTGAATAGCTGCAAAAAAATAAGTCAGGTGTTTTTTTTAAAAAAGATACGACCGAAAAAAGACAAGTAAAATTTGACAACATGAAAAATCAGGACTTCAAAATAAGTATCAAAATCATTTGGTTTTTAGTAATCGGCAACTTTTTACTGACAACATACGGAGCATTTGCAATGATTCAACATTGGGAATACTCGCAAATCTACCTGACAATTGGACTAATGATATTCTTCTCGACCTGGATTATCGTTTTGAGTGACATGTCAAAAAATGAAATTTACAATAAGACATTTTGGATTTTGTCAATGTTTTATTTGCCTTCAATTGCACCAATATTTTACCTGATTCAAAGAAACAAGTTGCTTAAATCGTGACAAAATTTGGGGAATAAGTATGAAACTGATTAAAAATATTTTTTTAATCCCAATGAAACCCTCCCGAGTACTGTTAAAACAGGGACGAATCAATCCATAAGGGTTTTACGATCAACTTTGCATTTAATTACAAGTGAATAAATGAATTATAATCAATTAAAATTCAGGGAGATAATTCTTTTGGTGATCAGTACCTTTTTGCATTTGGAAATGTACGGACAAATGAAAGGTCCCGAAGCCTGGGTCAATTATGAGTCGGTGTTAAAGGTGAAAAACAACGAACGGTTATACGATTACAACGTTTACTGCATCAGAACTTCTTCTCCAGCCAATCTCTTTTGGCCGGGAGAAAAGGCAAAATTCACTTTTCAGCTGGTTAACAATACCGGCAGTCAGATTGCTATGGATGGAAAGGTTGAAGTCATCCGTTACGGATCGAGGGGGATTCCCAACGATATGTGGATGCCTGAAATGTTCAAGATAGCTGACATACAGACCATACCCGTAAAGATTAATGTTGAGGCAAATGGTTTTACGGATATTGATCTTGAACCTGACCTTCCTGAAACATTTGGTGGTTATGCCCTCGTTTTTGATTTAGGTCAGCACGGCCGCAGACTGGCAACCAGTGTGGTGAGGACTTTTAAACCCAATCCGCAGGCTATCCAGTATCCAAAACAATCGCTTGATGATCTTGGTGTCGATTTTCTGAGCAGGATAGGGGTTCAGGCCATTCGTCTTGGGATTGCCTATACCCCGACGAATCACCGGGATTATGTTGCGGAAATGGAGAAACTCGACCGGAAGCTGAAGGAATACAAGGATAAAAACATCACCGTCCTCTTAATGTTTATGGGTCGCGATGACCCGGCAATGCAGCCTCTGGGTACCACCCGGCCGCACCTGGATGAAAAGGGGGTTTTTCTGAAAACCAAACAGGATTATGTCTGGCTTCCAAAGCTTGACCCCGATTTTCAGCAGTTTGTGAAAAATATCTGCACAACAAACGGGTGGCCAAAGGGTTGCGTCACCGGGGTTCATCTGTGGAATGAACCCTGGGAGGGTATCTCCATCTCCGGCTGGCAGGCCGATATGTTCAGGTACCGCGAAATCTACACTTCTATGGCCAATGGGGTTATTGAAGCCCGGAAGGAGGGTGCTGATGTGCTCATCGGTGGGTGCGACTCCAACTCCAATGCGTGGGATAAACTTTTTGGCGATGGTTCCATGAAGTTCCTCCCGATCTTCGATTTCCTCTCTATCCATTACCAGGGGATGGAATCATCAGCCCTCTATCCCCAATGGAATAACAGGAAAGATCACAAGGGGAAGGTCTTAATTTGGGATACAGAAAGCTGGGTCGGAAATTCCGATGACCGGATCGGCACTGTTGTTGCTACAAACCGGTCAGCGGGATACGATCGTTCGATGGGTATTTTTGGCGGATACATGATTTCGTATCCGCATACAGGTGGAAAATTAAAGCAACCCATTCGTACCACAGAGGGGAAAAAAGAAATCAATACAATTCCCTGTATATGGTCGCCGGCTGCCGCAATGGGAAACGTTCAGCACATGGTAGGTGAGCGTGATTTTAAAGAGTTGTTGTTCAAAAACGGACTTCCGTGGGTAATGTGTTTTGACGGGTATCAGCACAATCCCGATGACGGAACAGTGGTGGTCATTGGGGATATTGGTGAAGCGTTCGGAGCTGAAAATGTGCTGTTCCGCGAAGTGCGTGGTGCGAATGAAGCTGCTGATAAACAGGAGATCCGAAAGGAATTGACGCTGATGCCAGCCGGGTCTCCTGAAAGGGAAAAACTGAACCGGCAACTTGGGGAATATAA
>JAHEYS010000341.1 GCA_023251475.1 Prolixibacteraceae bacterium | reverse complement strand
TGCGAGGACCATCATATTCAGGGGAGGATACAGGCCTATTGTTTCAATACGGACAATATTGAAGCCTCGGGAATGGCACACATCCCTGAAATGGAGATTACTGCCGGAGAAAAGGATGCAGCTGACTGGTTTGACACCCGGATCGGACCAAAACAGTATGTCTCCTCAGGAGCCCATCTCTATGGCAGAAAGGTGGTTTCGGCCGAAGTTTATACCTTTATTCACTGGGAACGGTACCGTGAAACACTCGAAGAGTTAAAGATTGCCAGTGATGGTTACCTGATGGCGGGGGCCACAAAGTTTTACAATCACGGCTTTAACTTTTCACCCGAGCGGAATGTTTCACCCACACGCTCACTCCCTTTTGCGGCATATATCCAACCTCAGAATGTCTGGTGGAAATATTATCCCAAACTGGCTGAATATATCGCACGGTGTTCCTACCTCCTTAGAAAGGGTGATTTCGTCGCTGACATAGCCCTTTATTCCCCTTTGGCAAACCAATGGGCGATCAATGTATTGAACATGCGTAAGTGGACCAGGGAATTTGACTGGGGCGGATTGGGTGAACTGCTGATCGCTAACGGCTATAATTACGACCTGATCAATGATGATGCCTTACAAAACCTTGCAAAAATAAAAGACGGAAAAATTAGAATCCGTAGTATGGAATACAAAATTCTCATCCTTCCCAATGTCGAGACTATCCCTTTAAAGACGCTGCAATTCATTGAAAAATATGTAGATATGGGCGGTGTGGTGATTGCCCTGGAACGGTTACCTGAGAAATCGACGGGATTACTGGATTATCAACAAGCAGACGAAAAAGTCAAACAGATGACCAACAGCCTGTTTAATAAGCCTAAACAGCTAAATGGCAAAACGGATAATCCATATGGGCTGAGTGGTCCCGGAATCGTGGAAGGTGTGAGGATGAATCCGTACGGAAAAGGGGGAACCTATCAACTTAAGAATGTAATTGACCGACAGATCTGGTGGGATAAACGGAGCAGCGCACTCGATCCTTTCCTGGAGACCATACGCCGGCATGTCGCGCCCGATTTCGGAATTGATTTTGCTTACGAAGGGTTGCGCAGAAATGAAGGACTTACTTTTATTCACCGGAGACTGGCAGACCGGGATATTTACTTTGTATCCAATATTCAGGATAAACAAAGTTCGGTTCCCGTAACTTTTCGCGTGAGGAACAAGATCATCCGGAAATGGAACCCTTATTCGGGTGAGATCACCTCCGTTTTAAATTTTTCGGAAGCCAAAGATGGGATAAAAATACCTCTTAACCTGGCCCCATACGAATCGCTTTTGCTCGAATTTTCTCCGGGCGAACCTGAAACATACGTTACCAAAACCAATTTCAATCAGGTTATTGAGGCAGGAAAGGACGAAATAAAGGCATTTGCCCAACAAAACGGGAATTATTTCACATTTGCAAAATCAGGCAATGTTGAAAAGACGATCATTTCGCAGGTTTCGGGAATTCCGGCCTCTTATCTGATTTCCGGGAAATGGAAAATGGCGCTTAAATCTGATGATCTTCCCCTTTTTACCAAAACCTCCGATGACCTCTTTTCGTGGGTGGATGATCCCCTGATCAGGAATTTCAGTGGAACCGGCAGATACGAAATCAACTTTAACCTGCCTGCGGTTTACCATCAAAGTGACCTTAAACTTTTTCTTGATTTGGGAAAGTTAGGGAATATTGCGGAGGTGAGTTTGAATGGCAAAAGTATAGGTACGTCCTGGATGCGGGATCAGCAACTGGAAGTAACAGAAAATATAAAACCGGGGGAGAATATCCTGGTAGTTCTGGTAACCAATACGTTGATTAACCGTATTTCTGCGATGAAGGAAGCACCTGCTGTTCCCACAGAACTTGTTTCGCGTTTTGGAAGTGGTGCAGTTAACACAGAAATTCCCAGGGAATTCGGCTTTAAGCCCTTACCGGCATCGGGATTACTCGGACCGGTACAATTAATTCCTTTTAGGGTAATCACACTAAATTACTAATTTTAAAAACATCCGGACGATAACGGCTATTTGACATATTTTGCAATAAAGGCGAGCGATCTGGCCAGTGCGTCAATATTTCCCGCGGTAGAAAATCCATGCTCTTCGTAAGGATATAACACCATTTGATTTGAAACGCCTTTCGAATTTAACTTGTCGATCAGCAATGTAGTTTGGACGGGTGATACAATGTCATCCAGGCTGCCTTGTAAAGCGATGGTTGGGGGGCTTTGAGAACTTATAAAATTTACCGGGCTCGATTGCGTATAGATCGCAGGATCCTGGTCGTAGGTTTTGCCGGTTACAGCCATCAATGCGAATTGTTGAAGAAAACCCTCATTCCAGATGGCTACCAGATCTGTCGGCCCAAAAAAATCGATCACTGCCTTAACATGTTTGTCGGGGTCGTTCTTATAGCTGTGCAATAAAGCCAGGTGAGCCCCTGCACTCGCCCCCAGAACAATAATATCTTTTGAGATACTGTAGGATGCGGACTTTGCCAGGTAAAATTCGATGGCATTTTTTACATCCATCTCCTGGGCCGGAAAAAGAGAAGTTGCACCATTGATTGCAAGCCGGTAATTCAGGTTGATAAATGCATAATTGGGGAGTCTTTTTTTTAACGAATCGACGACAAAAGTCATTTCAGATTTATCCCCGTCGAGCCAGGCGCCACCATGGATTACTACGATTGTTTTGGTTGTATTCGCTGTTCTTCCCCCCGGAAGAAAAACATCCATTTTTTGCAACTGTTGGGTTCCATACGACAGATCCGTATACGTTACAGGTGGTAACGGCTCAATAACTGGATCAGGATCAGGAGATAATGTTTCACGGTTACACGATGCAAATAATAAAATTAGGATACAAACTGCGATTATTTGGCGCATAGGTAATTTGTTTAACGCTTAAACTTATTCCCGGAATGGAATTTTTATTTAATGCATCAAAGTAAGTTATTTTAATTCAGAATAAGCGTTGTCAAATAATAATCGGATCTCAGTTTTGGCGCTTCCTGTAAACCCTGCCTGAAGATAAATTATAATGGATATTAAAGGAGAAATGAGTGGATGACTGTCCGGATATCACTAACATTGGCTCCACTGAAAAAAGCTTGTTCACCGGGAAACAGGTGGAGATGTAATATGGATCTCCCGGACCAATAAACCCTCCAAGTCTTAGATTTGTGTTGTTATTCAGCCCAAGACCAGTACCAATACCAATTTGTTGATAAAGATAAGGAAACGGCGCTGCGAACTGATCGGCAAAATGGTAATCGACAAAAAACGATTTCAGGGGACCTATCCGCAAATAGATATCAGGAAAAACAGATGTTTTCACCATTGAAGTCGTGATATCCTTCATATTCTTCTCCTCATTTTGGGGATACCTCAGATTTCCTACATGCAATCCGCCACCAAACCCAAGCCATTTCGCATCAAATTTGATGTATGGATTTAGGCCGTAGAGCAATGTTTTGGACTCTAAACTGGATGGGGGTGACGATTCTCCGCTTTTTCGCAGGAGGATCTCCCTGTTTTGACCCAAATATAAATTCATCCCATAGTTGGTTGCAAATTTCTTTTGCGGAAATTCATCCCTAAAAGAGATCGCTGCACCGCCAACGGTATATTTTTGTTTAAAATAGGATGTTTCATAGAGGTCACTGGTCCCACATCCGGTTTCTGTTGTTCCGGTCACCTGCCGGATAGAATTTTCGAAATTGCCTGTTACCATTCCGAAACTGATCCTGGTGGATTTTAAAACTAAAGTGGAATCTTCTTTGTTTGCCGGAATTGTCTGACTGGTAATAAGAAAAGGAAGAATAAGCAGTATTGCATAACCTATTCGTGTTCTGGATGAGACGATCTCATGGAGTATCCGGATTAAAATTATAACGCCTGAGATAAAAAAGGTCAACAATACAGCAATTAGTTCCGAGGTTGAAAACCAATGTCTTAAGGCCAGAATCAAGAGCGCTTCAAAGGTAAAAACGATCAGACCTGGTTTAATCCCGATTGTTGAAGAGGCGAATGAAACATCCATCCGGGGTAATACAATCCTTTCGCGGTAGAATAAAACAATAGATAATGAGACTATTGCCAATAACATTGCCCATTGAATCTGATTAAAAATCCCTGCCATTTCACCTCCGGTTGCATGGGCCTGGATATCCCTGAAGAATTCGGTTAGAAACCTGAATAAACAGAAAAGCAGAACAGAAAAGGTGAATGAACTACCATTGGATTTCCAGCGCTTCCTGTTGCTGAAAACAATGAAAGCAACAAGAAATCCCCCGGCCATCTCGTATAATTGCACCGGGTGAACAGGCTGTGAAAGCGCATCGTTCGTTCCAATCAATCCTGACACAAACTGATGATAGTGAGGCAGCGTATTTTCAGGATATTGCACCCCCCAGGGGAGCGTAGTGGTTATACCATAACAACATCCATTTAAAAAACACCCTATTTTTTGAATTCCGAAGCTAAGGGGAACAATCACCGCGAACGGATCAAGGATGTTTTGTTTTATCCTTAAGAGATATTTCCCGGTCAGCAGGGCGATGCAACCAACCAGTATTCCGCCTGGCAGAATTTTTTCGGAAGTTGGGAATAGGGTAAAATGTTGTATCATCTGTAACCATTCACCGGGAGTGAAGGTGAAGATTTTAGTCCCGAGAATAAAACAGATTCTTGAAAAGATGAGCAATAGCACCCAGGAAAAAATGGGGATTCTTCTTTGGTACCCTTCCCACAAAAGCAATAAAAACGAAATGAGAAATGCCAAAGTATAGAATATTGTAAAATAGAGGCTTCCACTTGAGGTTGTTATGATCATGGCTGTCTTAATTTACAGGTTTTAATACTATAAATATACAACTTTTTAGGGTGTCCGGAATAAAAATTTGCTTGTTTAATTAATGTATCATGATTGTCCGGGGGAAAATCTAAGAATTTTCGCTACGCACATAATGATAGATAGTTAGTGTGCCGGAGGGGGTAAGGGGGTTGTCGTTCTGAGCATAACGAAGTTTCGCGAATAATCTGTTAATACTGAAAGTCATGTTCCCGGTTGACAATGTTGTTGAATATGAGAATAGACAGATCCATACACAGGTAATTTTTCTGAATTGGTTTTTGAGCTATCTTTGAACACCTGCTGAAACTGAATTTAATCGGGTTTATAGACATAATATTATGAAAAGAATATTACTGCAAAATTTGTTCCTGTCATTTATATTGTTCCTGTCGTTTCTGTCGTTTTCATCAGTGGCAAATGGTTTGGAGCTCCCTTTTCTGAAAGCTGATATCTCGGTTTCACCGGAAATTAGGCCTTTATTTATCAAGGGTGGCCGGTTAATTCTGTATATTACAAGGCAACAAAACAAGGAACCTAGGAATGGTTTTGATTTTATTGTTGGGGTAACACCGAAAAACTGGGATGGATCAGCACCATTCACTATTGATACCAGAAAAGGCGATGTTCTCAATGCTGAGCTTGAAAAGGGGTTTGTTCACCCTTCCCGAAAGTATTATTTCCAGGTACTCTACAAGCAGAATAGTGATGATGGAGAGGAAAACGTCCCGGGTAACCTCTATAGCCAGGTCGATACTGTGGAACTGGAAACAGGTGTAAATCTCAAGCTCACCCTGAAGCGCATGATTCCACCTTATGAAATTATCATTCATAAATTTGTGAGACCTGTGGTGATCAAAAGTAATTTGTTATCCGATTTTTCGGGTCATCCGAGATATTTGAGGGCTTCCGTCCTGCTCCCGTCGGGCTATTTTGATCACCCGGGAAAAACATATCCAATTTGTTACCGGGCTCCGGGACTGAATGGGAGATACGATGGGGTAAACAGCCTGCTTCACGACCGGACATTCTCTGATTGGTGGTTTTCGGGAAATGCACCCCAGGTCATTTATGTTTGTCTCGATTCACAGGGGCCATACGGCGATTCCTACCAGGTGGACTCTGAAAATAACGGCCCGTGTGGTAAAGCGTTCACTGAGGAGTTAATTCCTGAGATTGAAAAGCAGGTTGGTTATAAAGCCTCAACTAGAATGCGCTTCCTGGCTGGTGCATCTACGGGAGGATGGGTAGCCCTGGGGTTACAGATCTTCTACCCCGATTTTTTTGACGGGACATGGTCGTATAGCCCTGATCCGGTCGATTTTGAACATTACGGATTAATCGATATTTACCATGACGAGAATGCATTTTATAACAGGTTTGGCTATCTTCAACCTGAATCGCGCACGGTTTATGATGAGCCGAAGTGGTCGATGAAAGAGTGCATTACGGAAGAAAATGTACTCGGTAAAAGCAATAATTACCTCACCTCCGGTTGTCAGTTTGGGGCATATAATGCCGTATTCGGACCAAAGGGGAAGGATGGCCTTCCCACCCTGATGTTTGATCCGTTAACGGGCAAAATCGACCACGCCATTGCTGCCCGATGGGAAAAATATGATCTGAAGAAAATCCTGGAGAAAAACTGGGCAACCCTGGGCCCCAGGCTTCAGGGGAAAATCTGGATATGGGCAGGCGATATGGATGGTCTTTATTCCAATGTTGCGACCAGGTTCCTGAAGATGTACCTCGACAACACTGAAAATCCCAGGTCAGATGCAAAAATCACATTTACCCCAATGGCCGGACATTGCCAGGAATGGAGCGATAAGCGTGTCGTGATAATGGTGGCTGAAAAAGCATCGAAAAAGTAAATGAAAACAATATCAGCTCAATTCCGTTGTATGCTGTGTTTTGTGTCTGTACCTTTTCTCAGGTAACTAAAGATATATTTCATTCTGAACGATCTTTATTAGGCAGGGAAAATTAATTTTGCAGTTGATTGTGTTTGGAATTTCTTAAACTAATAGCTTCCATAAAATGAAGAAAATTATTC
>JAHEYS010000340.1 GCA_023251475.1 Prolixibacteraceae bacterium | reverse complement strand
TTTACCGTATATAGGGTGTAGTACAATGAGTTTTTTGTGTTTTAAGAATGAGTTTTTATATGAGTTTATGAAGCTGGTGTGGAGACATCAGCTTCTTTTTTTATTGAGTAAAACAAAAAAGTGAGCAGGTATCAGAATCAGACAACCCACTCACTTTTAATAAAACACAGAAACGTTCAGAAATCAACCTGATCCTTATTTCTTTTTATTTTCCTTGTAACGCAAATCCGGAGTGCCATCTTTTTTTAGCGGTCCTGTCTTGGCATCACTGTTTTTGTAACGTTTGTCCGGCGTACCATCTTTTTTTAAAACAACCCCTTTATCAGTTGCTGCTTTTTGTTTTGCTGCATCAGGTTTTGCTTCGGCCTTTTTAGGTTTTTCTGCCTCCGCTTTTTTGGGCTGATCCTTTTTTACCTCTGCAGCCTTTGCCGGCAAAGCTTTCTTTGTAGCCGGAACAGCTTTTGTTGTACCTTGTTCTTTCTTGACAGGTTTCTTAGCATCCTGTGCGACAGCAACTAAGTTTAATCCTAAAAATAAAGCTAAAATAATCAAAAGGTTTTTCATTTGAATGTTATCAGAGTTTATAGTGCTGATTCCGCACTTTAAAATAATTTGTAATTGTCTCCCTCTCTTCTGGCTTATCAGTAACTCCCCGCTTTTTAAGTAATAACCGCCCATCATCAACTTAATTACGACTTGTTATATTTTACTGCTCTTTAACCATAGATAATCTTTAACAAAGTTATTCAGAAAAATCCGGATTGTAACATGGAGCTGATATTTTTTGACGGTTTAAATTATGCCAAATTTTTATCTGTTAAAGATTTTGGGCTATTTTTCCCCGTTTCCCTAAATCAAAAAAAAGACCCCTTGATAATCAAGGAGTCTCTGACAGGTTGAGGTCGATGGCGGATTCGAACCGCCGTACGCGGTTTTGCAGACCGCTGCCTAGCCACTCGGCCAACCGACCGGAAATGTGGCTGCAAAGATAATTAAAAATCTGTCTTAAAAACAAGCATTGTTAAATTTGATGATGGTTCACGCAAAGGCGCAAGGTTGTAAAGTTTTAATTAATTGAAAATGATTATCTTGAATGGCTCTTGTTCTTTTCAGGACCATTGGATCATACTAAAACTTATTCTTTACACCAATCGCCTTGTGGGTATCCTTTAAAGTACATATTAGCAGCAATCTACCGTTCAAGCGTCACACTTACTTTCTCAATCTGCCCTCCCATGGGGGGATTGGTCTTCGAAATTTTCACCCTTGCCTTTTCGATCGTTCCGTAGTCGGCGTAAAGTCGGTTTAGAATCCTCCCCGCTACATTTTCAAGTAAATGCGATTTGATTTGCATCTCCTCTTTGATAATCCTATAGGCTGCCTGATAATCCAGTGCATCAGCCAGATCATCGCTTTTTGCCGCAGTTTCACAATCAGTAATTAATGTGAGATCAACGATAAAACGATTTCCAACTACCTGTTCTTCTGCAAAATGGCCATGATAAGCATAAAACTCCATCCCTTCAATCTCTATCTTTCCCATGCTGTAACTGTTTACTATTTCAATTCCAAAATTAATCTATTTTTAAATTTTCAATTAACATTTGGAACTATACCCCATTTTGTTTAACTCTTATTACTTTTACACGATGTTTTCAAAAGGGAACAATCTGTTTTTTGGGGATGTACGAATTATAGTTTAAGATAATTAAATTGTTATGGCAGAAATAGACAACAATGGTATTAACCAGGAGGAAATACTTCCAAAGAATTTTATACAACAACAAATTATAGACGATCTAGCCGAAGGGAAAAATGGCGGAAGAGTACATACCCGGTTTCCTCCTGAACCAAATGGTTATCTGCATATCGGGCATGCTAAGTCGATCTGTCTCAATTTCGGAACAGCCCGGAAATTTGGTGGTTTGACCAATCTTCGTTTTGATGACACCAACCCTACAAAAGAGGATACCGAATACGTGGATTCAATAATGGAAGATGTGCGTTGGCTTGGATTCGACTGGGACGACCGGCTCTATTATGCTTCAGATTATTTCGATAAACTTTATGAATTTGCTGTAAGTTTAATTAAAACCGGTAAAGCTTATGTCGACTTCCAGAGTCAGGAGGTCATTAGCGAGCAAAAGGGGGTTCCAACACGTCCGGGTATCGACAGCCCTTACAGAAATACCTCACCTGAAGAAAATCTTGAAATTTTTGCCCGGATGAAAGATGGTTTTTACAATGAAGGGGAGTGCGTACTGAGGGCAAAAATTGATATGTCCTCTCCAAATATGCACATGCGCGATCCGCTGATGTATAGGATATTAAAACAGCCTCACCACCGCACCGGAGATAAATGGTGCATCTATCCGATGTATGATTATGCCCATGGTCAGTGCGATTATTGGGAAGGGATCACCCATTCCATCTGTACGCTTGAATTTGAGGTTCACCGTCCGCTGTATGACTGGTTCATCGATGAACTGAAGGATAGCGATTACCGTCCAAGGCAAATTGAGTTCTCAAGACTGAATATCACCTATAACGTAATGTCCAAAAGGCTGTTGTTGCTCATGGTAAAGGAAGGATATGTCAAAGGTTGGGATGATCCCAGAATGCCTACAATTTGTGGTTTACGCCGCCGCGGATATACCCCGGAATCGATGCGGGCTTTTTCCGATAGGGTGGGAGTAACCAAAGTCGATGGTGTCACTGATGTGGCGGTGCTGGAATATTGTATCCGTGAGGACCTGAATAAAACGGCTCAGCGGGTGATGGGTGTCATCGATCCGCTCAAGGTTGTAATTACCAATTATCCGGAAGGTTTGGTTGAAGAGCTGGATGCCATAAATAATCCGGAAGACGAAAGCAAGGGAAAGCGGAAAGTTCCGTTTTCGCGCGAGCTCTATATTGAAAGAGAAGATTTCATGGAAAATCCAACCAACAAATTCTACCGTCTTTCTGTGGGTCGGGAGGTGAGGCTACGTTATTCCTATTTTATAAAATGTAATGAAGTTATTAAAAACGATCAGGGCGAGGTGATTGAACTCCACTGCACATACGATCCGGAAACCAGGGGTGGCAATGCCCCTGACGGAAGAAAAGTAAAAGCCACACTTCACTGGGTAGCAGTCGCTCAGGCTGTTAAGGCGGAGGTGCGCCTGTACGATCGTTTGTTTACCGACGCCGATCCGTCAGGACATAAGGACAAAGATTTTCTCGATTTTCTCAATCCGGATTCATTATCGGTGTTAACCGATTGTTATATTGAGCCGTTTGTGAAGAATGGGAAGCCGTTGGATAGTTTTCAGTTTGAACGTTTGGGATATTTTAATATTGATCCGGATACAACAACCGATAAGATCGTCTTTAACCGGATTGTCTCCTTGAAAGATGGTTTTAAAAAATTATAGTATTTTCTTTTTATTCTACGCAAAGTGTTCGGGAGTTGTGAAACTCCAACATCAAAACAGATAACTTTAAAAAATCCCGCAAAGGCGTAAGGATGTACAATGCGACAATATATTGTTCCGGCTACTTATGTGGGATCCCGACTAAGATTCTGCCCCGCCCCGGATGCATTCTGAGGGGTCTCCATACAAAATCTGCCCGGGTTCCGTGTCGTTTATTGCCCGGAGATTGCCACTGAATCTTTTAAAACCATCCGTATCTTTCGGCGTGTATAAAAAAAAGTAAAGATTCCGGCACTCCAGTTGACCATAAAGATCCCCCACCAGATCCCTTTTGTCCCCCATCCAAGGTAGATGGCCAGAAATAAAAATAGCGGGAGTGGCATCACAAACTGTCGGTACGCTCCGATAAATATTGCATAAAGTGGTTTCTTCATCCCCTGTAAAGTGGAAACCGAAATATTCAGGAATACATAGGCAAAGAAGAATAAGGCTGCAACGCGCAGATATTCAATACCTATTATAATAACTTGTGTATCTGCAGTAAATGCCTCCATTAACTGGCGGGCAAAAATCAAAACAGCCATCGTCCCAATTGAGATGATCATCAGGCCATACCGGATATTCAATCTCCACGAGTCATAAATTCTTTCCGGAAGGTTGGCCCCCATATTTTGTCCGGCCAGTGTTAAGGCAGCAATGTTAAGTCCTATAGTGGGTAATAGTGCGATTTGTTCAATTCGGGTGGCAATTCCGTAGGCGGCAACGGCCTCCTTACCGAATTGACTGGCAAAGTAGGTAATTACAAAGATCCCTATTGCTACTGTGAGCATATTTAGGCTTGCAGGGAATCCCTGGCCAAAAAGGGCGGCAAAATATTTCCGGCGCGGAATAAAATCTTTAAAACGGGCATTTTGAAATATTTTACTCTTTCGGGTAATCACAATCATATAGACGGTTCCAAAAAACTGGATCAGAATAGTGGAAAATGCAATTCCCCGGATTCCCATCTCAGGAACTCCAAATCCACCATACATAAACCAGGGATCAAGAATAACATTTAAAAAGAATCCTGCGATCAGGTAGTTCCGGTAGGTTTTCGTATCTCCCCGGGCATTGAGCGAGGAATTGAGGATACTGTTGATCAGAAAAAATAGGGTTCCGTAAAGGATGATATCCATATATTGAACAGCGATATTCAGATAATCGTTGGTCGCACCTAAAATAGTGAAAAGGGAAGGTGCGATAATCAGCCCGATGACGGTCAGGAATAGTGAATTGATGATGGAGAAGGTGATCGCCTGAAAACCGTATTTTTCTGCCTCCTCGTTTCGCCCGGCTCCCAGCGATTGTGAAATCAATGCGGTGGTTCCGGTCCCCATTCCCATACCCATCGCCAGGATAATGAAAAAAACGGGAAAGGTCAGACCCATAGCTGCAAGTGCTGCGGTCGATATTTTACCGCCGTAGAAGGTATCAACAACATTAAAAAGGGTGTTGAAGATAAAACCAACACTCGCCGGGACTGCCAGCCTGCGGATTAGATTCGGTATGTGAGCAGTCGTGAATTCATGTGTTTTAAGCATTTTTTATACAAAATAAATTCGATAATATTACAACGTGTAATCACTCCCAAAGGTTTAACATTGGAATCGAACTTTTTAATACTTTCTTTCATCATTGAGGCAACAAATAAAACAAATCGGATTTGATCAATATATTGTTTTTACAACATAACTCTTAATTGTACGTATATTTGTTAAAAAACTGTTCTAAACAGTTCATAAATGAGGTCAGCACTGACTTCGGAAAGGAGAAAAAATGAAAGCATCATTTAAAATCGATTACCAAACCCACTGGGGTCAGGTGATCTTTATTTCGGGATCTGCTGCCGAATTTGGTGAGTGGGATCCCGGGCGCGCCTTGCCCATGAATACTCATGTTTTAGGTGAATGGGAGCTTGTTTGTGAATTTCCTTCAGGAAGACGACTCGAGTATAAATACCTCCTGAGAGATGACCTTGGGAATTTTATCTGGGAAGGGGGCAAAAACCGGTTACTCGATACGGGAGAAAAGATTTTGGATGAGGTGAGGTGCCGTGATTTCTGGAGAGACAGGCGCGAATCTGACGTTGCTCTGGCCTCTTCCGCATTTACAAAAGTGTTGATGGCCCGTAAACCCGAAGATAAGGAGGCATCAGAAGATTTCCTTTTCCAGAAAACATTGAGAATCCAGATACATGCTCCACGTGTGAGTCCCGATTGCAGAATTGGTATTCTCGGCGATCAGCCTATACTCGGAAACTGGATGGAGGAGTATACCCTGCTTATGGAGGACACGCAGTTTCCATTATGGCGGATTAATATAGATGCCGCTAAACTGAAGTTCCCTTTTCAGTTCAAATATGTTGTCTTCAATACAATTACAAAACATATTGCTGTCTGGGAGCAGGGAAGCAACCGGATGATCAGGGATTTTGTCTGTAAGGAACCTAAAAGTCTGAAGATCCATACCGATGAGGGTTTCCGTTACCCGGCAACCCATTGGAGAGGGACGGGGGTAGCAGTTCCCCTGTTTTCATTGCGCACCGAAAAAAGCGGGGGAATCGGCGAATTCCCCGATATCAAAAAATTGGTGGATTGGGCAAAGATGACTGGCTTAAAGCTGGTTCAGCTACTTCCCCTGAACGAAACTGTTGCCACCCATACGTGGATCGACACCTATCCCTATAAATCAATTTCAACCATTGCTCTCCACCCTGTTTATCTGAATATCAACAAAATAGGTGTTCTTGACGACGAAAGTCTGATGATCGGATTTATACACGCCCTCTCAGGCTTCGAGACTCTTGAAACGGTCCGTTACGATGATATTCATAAGGTGAAATCGAAGTTTTTTAAACTGATATTTGATCAGCAGCGGGAACTATTCCTGGTCGATCCCCCTTTCCTGAAATTTTTCGATGAAAATAAAGATTGGTTGGTCCCTTACGCAGCATTTTGTTACCTGCGCGATAAAAATAAAACCCCCAATTTCAGAACATGGGGTGAGTATGCTGTTTATGATAAAGATAAGATCAGTCGGCTATGTTCCGAAAATCAGGAAAGCTATCCCAATATTGCCGTTCATTATTTTATTCAGTATCATGCACACAAACAATTGCTTGAGGCTGCTGAATATGCCCGCATTAACGGTATTGTACTAAAGGGGGATATCCCGATCGGGATTAGTTCGGATAGCGTCGAGGCGTGGACCCACCCCGAATTATTTAATCTCGGTCAGCAGGCTGGCGCCCCACCGGATGAATTCGCAGACCTTGGTCAAAACTGGGGATTTCCGACCTATAACTGGGAAAAAATGGCGGAGGACAAATTTTCGTGGTGGGAAAAGCGTCTCAGACAGATGGCCCGCTATTTCGATGCTGCCCATATCGATCATATCCTGGGATTTTTCCGCATATGGGAGATTCCCGTTACCCAGATTCAGGGGATCATGGGCCATTTCAGACCTTCGCTCCCATTTAGCAGGGATGA
>JAHEYS010000339.1:548-6948 GCA_023251475.1 Prolixibacteraceae bacterium | reverse complement strand
GGACCTCTCTTTATTTTATTTTTTTAAACAGACGTTGGCGGGCGCGCGGTAGTTGTCAAGATAGTTGGCAGTTTTAATTGAAATAAATTTAGACAGTAACCGTTTATAAATCATGCTTCTTCCAGTGAATCCAGCATCAGGAATTCTGAGCGTTCAGGATTCAACCACACAACATCTGGCAGAGACCAATCTCTGATATTACGAGTCCATCGATTGGGATTTTTATCCTTTGCGGCCTGGTAGACAGCGATCCGATTGGCAAAAATTTGTTCACTTATCCCACTGTGTCGTTGTACCGGAGTAAGCTGGTTCAATCCGCTATGACGATGTTCGTAATTATAAAAACGGGTGAAGTTGAGCACCCATTCCCGAGCTTTATCAATATCCGAAAAGCCTTTATAGGGATAATCTGGCCGATATTTGACGGTTCTGAAGATGGATTCGGCATAGGCATTATCATTACTTACCCGTGGTCTGCTTCTTGATGTGGCAACACCCAATTTATACAGGGTTTCCAGTAAAGCCGCGCCTTTCATCGGACTGCCGTTATCGGAATGTAAAATAAGTGGTTGGGTTCGGTTTAGACATCCTTCGGATAAAACGGCTTTTTTAACCAGAATACTGGCATTTTCAGCCGATTCTTCCAGCCATATTTCCCAGCCGACGATCTTTCGGCTGTACAGATCGAGGATGAGATAGAGATAATAATAAAAACCTTTTATTCCGCTTGGCAACCACGTAATGTCCCACATCCAGACCTGATTGGGACCGGTTGCTTTATGGGTAGAAATGGGTCGCGTCTGGGGTTTGGAAGTTCTGCCCCGATGGTGCTGCATATTTTCTTCTCTCAATACCCGATAAAAGGTGGATTCCGAGGCCAGATACCGTCCCTCCTCATCAGCCAGTCGGGGCACAATCTGGCTGGGCGGCAAGCTTTTATAGGTATCGGAGGTGACGATTTCAAGAATCTCAAGCTGCTCCTCACGGGACAGTTTGTTGGCCGGTACAGGTCGTTTGGCTAAAGGACGCTGATCTTCCATCGGTGTTTGGGGATTTTTCCAGCGTGTGTAGGTTCGTTCACTGATATTCAGTTCCTGGCAGGCTCTTGACTGTCTGGCACCATTTTGAATGGCTTCATCGATAAAGGAAACGGCTAAGTTGCGGTCGGAGAGAGTGATCAGTCTTCCTCGTGATCCCCCCAAGCCGCTTGGACCTTTTTTCTGAGCACCAATAGAGCCGCTGTTTCAGCAAGTGCTGCCTCTTTACGACGTAATTCTTTGTTTAATTGTTTGACTTCCTTTTCCTTCTCCTTCAAATTTTTCTGAAGGGATTTGGATTGTTCGGCAACTCCGCCATTGGCATTGATGCAGAAATCTTTCCAGGCTTCAACTTGCTCGACATACAGGCCTTTTTCCCGACAATATGTCGCCAGTTCAGCGTGGTTCATTGTTACGGTTTCAAGAACGATTAGAAATTTATCTTCACTTGTCCAGCGTTCCGATGATGACTCACCGGCTGGTGCCGCAATACCTGCTGATTTTGCAGCGCGTTTCCAGGCATAAAGGGTGTGTTCTGAAACCCCGGTTTCAGCTGCAAGCTGGTTAACTGATTTATTAGTTGGCGGCATCATCTGTTTGATTATGTTGTCTTTGAATTCCTTACTGTATCGTGTCATCAGGTGGCTCCTTCATCTTTGTTAATTACTATAATAAAGTATTTTTCTCTACCTGACAACTATCCTAAAATAGGGGGGATATGAACCAATTAGAAAATGACGACTGTGATCTCCGAGAAATTCAGGAAAAGATCGCAGCACCGCCTAAATATGATGCCTCAAGGCGGCAGTATCGAAAATATACGGAAGCGATGGATCAATTTCTTGATAATGTTCTGGCATCTGAAAAAAAGAAGGATACGATCCTGGGTACCCACAAACAAAAGCGAACCAATGAACAGATTTATCAGATAGTACTAAAAGAAGGGTTTGATATCAGCCAATCAACCATCTCAAACCACATCAGAATCAAGCGGGATAAGCACAAAGAGTGTTTTATCCGTCAGCAATACGATCTTGGAGACCGCCTGGAATATGATTTTGGTGAAGTCAAACTGGTCATTGATGGAAATGTGCAGACGTTGCATCTGGCAGTTCTCTCCTCACCGGCTTCAGATTTCAGATGGGCCTATCTGTATAAAAATCAGAAAAAAGATGTTTTTATGGATTCACATGTGCGATTTTTTAGAATGACCGGCGGAATCTACAAAGAAATGGTCTATGATAACATGAGAAATGTGGTTTCGAAATTTATTGGAAGAAGCGCAAAGGTGTTAAACCCGGATCTTTTAATTCTATCCAATTACTACGGTTTTCGGATTAATGTGACAAACTGCTTCAAAGGGAATGAAAAAGGGCATGTGGAAGGCAGTGTCAAGATCATCAGAAATCAGGTCTTTGCCGAAAAATACGAGTTTTCCAGCTATGAGCAGGCTTGCCTTTATCTGGAAAACCGACTGATTAAAATGAATGAAAAAAGCAGCATAAAAGATGAAGTCAAGGTGCTGCAACCAGCACCACCACCGTTTGAACTTGGTAAATTGTCGGAACCAAAAGTGGATACCTACAGTTTCGTTCAGGTAGAAAACCGGTTGTATTCCGTGCCGGATTATCTGGTGGGAAAAAAGGTGACCGTTAAATCCTATGTGGATGTGGTTAAAATTTATGCCAATGCGCACTTTGTCTGTGAGCATTGAGTATTCCGACGATTTAGAGCCACTCAATCCGATGCGCAGAGCCATGTAATCCGACGCAGGGAGCCATCTGTTAAAAATTTCAAATCCGCTATAGAGAGCCTACTAACGTAAGTATTAAAATGAAGCTACGGGATAACCGTGATACTTACGAAAGGAGGACATGTTAATGTCCAAAGAAAAACAGATTTTGCAGCTCCGCCTTGACGGATTCAGCCAGCGGAGAATTGCGGATACGTTAAAAGTATCCCGAAACACAGTAGCCAGGGTGGTAAAGGCCTGCGATGCCCACCCGATTAATGAGCAGGAGCTTCAGGCCATCGACGAATCAAAACTGCATCAGCATCTCTTTCCGGAAGAAACACAGATTCCAGTAATGACACTACCGGATTATGATTACATCCATAAGGAACTGCTGAAAAATGGGGTGACCTTAAAACTGCTCTGGGAAGAATATCTTGACACTTGCCGGCAGGCTCAAAAACCGCCTTATATGTATTCTCAATTCTGCAAGCTTTATCAGGAGCATGTCAATCAGAACCGGCTCACCATGCATATCCACCATAAACCCGGGGATAAAATCATGGTTGACTGGGCGGGAACGCCCCTGCCGCTTTATGATCAGGTCACGGGAACAAGCTGTAAGGTTTATCTCTTTGTGGCAACCCTGCCGTTTAGCATGTATTGCTATGCTAAAGCCTGTCTCACCATGAAGGAAGAAGACTGGATCAATGCCCATATCAGTATGTATGACTACTTTGGGGCATCGACCCGGTTGCTCATTCCAGATAATCTAAAGGTGGGTATTCTGAGTCATAAGAAGCACGAAGACCCCGTCATCAAACGAGCCTATCAGGAACTGGCTGACCATTATCAGACCGGGTTGCTGCCGGCCCGGATCTTATCTCCCAAAGATAAAGCGGCGGTGGAAGGTTCGGTTGGTCTGCTGACGAATCATGTGATGGGAAAGCTCCGTAACCGGCAGTTTTTTAGTATCGATGAAATGAATCAGTCCATCCTGAAAGAGATGGAGCGATTCAATCATGCCGATTTTCAGAAAAAGGATGGTTCCCGTTATTCAGTATTTCAGCAAGAAGAGTTACCCTTTATGCAGCCACTTCCGAAATTTCCCTTTGAGTTTGCCCAATGGAAAACCGCCACGGTTCAGCTGAACTACCATATTTCAATCGATCATCAATATTATTCGATACCCTATGAATACGTCCGGAAAAAAGTCGATCTCCGCTATACCAGAAATATCATTGAAGTTTTTTATAAGGGAACCCGACTTTGCAGCCATCGGCGGCTTTATGGCCGACGGGGTCAGTATTCAACCAATGTCGACCACATGCCGATAAACCATCAACTTTACAGTGAATGGGATTCGGCCCGATTTTTAAGATGGGCCGACGAAATTGGGCCATCGACAAAAGCTGTAGTTCAAAAGATGTTCGACTCCTATCGGGTGGAGGAACAGGCCTACAAGGGCTGTCTGTCTCTCTTAAAACTGGCCGATCACTATTCAACCGAGCGGCTGGAAAACGCCTGTCGGGCGGCACTTGAATACATTCCCAATCCCCGATACAAAAATATCAAACTGATTCTGGAATCCGGACAGGATTCGGTCGCCAGAAATAAAAAACAATCAGCATCTCAGTCATCTCCGGATGAGATCAATAAATATGCCTATGTCAGGGGACCGGCTTACTATGGAGGTGACAGCGATGAATAATGATACGTTGAAAAAGCTGAAAACCATGCGGTTGCCCGTTTTTGCCCAATGCTTCCAGAACCAGCTTGAAGATGAAATGACCTATCTTTCCATGTCATTTCAGGAACGTCTGGCTCTGATGGTCGATGCGGAGTATGATTCCCGACACAACAACAATATCAAACGTCTCATCAAGGAGGCTAAATTTAATAATTCAGCTGCTTTTCTGGGAAATATCGAATATCTGCCGGATCGACATTTGAATCGGGAACTGCTGGAAAGTCTGGCAAGCAACGAATACATTCGCCAGGGGCAAAACGTTATTCTAGTTGGAGCCACCGGTTGCGGTAAAACCTATATTTCCAATGCACTGGGGGTAAATGCCTGCCAATCCGGTTATAAAGCACGCTATATCCGCTTACCGGATCTCTTTTGTGCATTCGAAGCCGCGCGGATTCAAGGCAAATATCATCATCTGCTTAATCAATTCAGAAAATGTTCCCTGATGATCCTGGATGAGTTTCTGCTTGTTCCCACTACAGATACACAACAGCGTGATCTGCTGGAGCTGATGGAAATCCGTTGTGGCCAGACGTCCACAATTTTCTGTTCTCAATTTACTGCCGAAGGTTGGCATGAACGCCTGGGCAGCGGCGCTCTGGCTGATTCAATCCTTGACCGCATTGTCCCATCGGCTTACACGATGATCATTGATGGCGATGTTTCGATGCGACGAAGAAAGCGCAACATAAAATAATTCAAGCAATATGGGAGCCATTTAGGCACTGGCTCCCTCTTTCGGAGCAGTGGCTCCGTACAACGGATCATCTGGCTCTATTTCAGGAGATTGGGTGGCTCTGCCACTCCGTAATATCCATTTGGATAGTTGTCAGATATTTAAAAAAGATATTTTTTTTAAGTTCAACTACATATGATGGCTCATCCGTATATCTCTTAACATCAATATTACTTAAATTCTTAAGCTCCCTTTCATAAATTAAACGCTGGCAGCGATTTATTCCGATGAGACTACACTCCGTTTTGTTCTTTGCTTTTTTTAAGTCGTTATCTGTTTTCACGATAACTTTTATTCCAAGTGCGGTTAAAACTCGGTAATAATCTTTGAAGTCAATGCCATCAACTTCTAGAATATAGCCACCTAAACTTTCATATCTTTCACATTTTTCTTTAAGTATTCGCTCAAAAAGTATTTTCTCAGATGGTCCCTCCACAAGTAGTACTACATCTGCATAGATCGCTTCAGCTAAATTTTGATTCAATTTTTGTTTCAAAGTAATGTAATCTTCTGGAACTTTATATACGAAAGACTTCCCTATAACCTTACATTCTTTGAAGAGCTTTATCAGGTTCACGTTATCCATTTGGCTCACAATAAGAGACGAGTGTGTAGTCATGAATAAATACTTGAATATATCATCTGAGAAAATCTGATATGATAGCGCTAACTGCATTGACCTATGTAAATGGTTTTCCAGCTCCTCAATAAGGAAAATATTAATTTTACGTTCTTCCTGTCTCCTATTCTCAAGGGTTAGAAGTGTATATGCTAATATTTTCTTTCTTCCATCACCTGACGTCGGGTACGTTTCACATTTTTCATCTTGGATATATGGAGTTAGTTTACTGTGAATATTACTCAATTCTATCTCCGACCGAATAGAAACATTGAAATTCTTCTCATCTCTGAACTTCTTGTATTCGTCAACAAGTTCTCTTTCAAAAGTCTTGATTGTAGATAACTTACCAACACTTGCATTAAGCTTATTGATATGGTTGCCTAAGGTAGTCCGTTCTTCTTCAGTTAAGCTAGATTCACCTTTTAAGATTTCTTTAGAGTATCTTTTAAATGTGTTCTCAAGTTGAATTGAAGAATCAATATACACTACATTGAAATACTTATCAAGTTCATAAAAAGATTGG
>JAHEYS010000339.1:0-538 GCA_023251475.1 Prolixibacteraceae bacterium | reverse complement strand
CTCCATTATATTCAGTTTTCAACTGAATATAGACCTCTTCTGCTCCAGATGGGATTGCACCACCCATCATTGTATATATTTTTTTATTATCATCATCTTCTTCTTCGCCTATCTCAATTTCAAGAGTAACTACTATTTGTCTTAGAGTATCTTTATTGTAGAAATCTGAATCCGAGAATCCGAACCTTCTGAAATTCCTATCTAAAAGAAATCGTAGTGCGCATAGGAAGTTGCTTTTCCCAATATCATTCAATCCAAATACAATGTTACGATTAGTCAAATCAATACTGACATTTTCAAAATTTCTGAAATTTTCAATTGTCAAATGTTTAAGAATCATTTCATTCCTCCATCTATGTAGGCAATATAAATAGCATTTATCTAAACCATAAGAAAATATATGCAATAATATAATATCCTATATATGTATATAAGACAACTGCTTTGGGTAGTAGGTTGCCTTAGTTGGACAAATATTTTATGGTTCTGTGTGGGGGGAGACAGTTAATTAAGAGAGCAAGATGATTAAGTTATAGAA
>JAHEYS010000338.1 GCA_023251475.1 Prolixibacteraceae bacterium | reverse complement strand
CATTGATTAATGCGGCCCGGAACGGGAAGAAAGTGACCATGGTTCTTGAACTCAGGGCACGTTTCAATGAGCAGGAGAATATCCAGTATGGGAATCTGCTCGATAAGGAAGGGGTCAAGGTGATACTGGGTGTGCCGGGACTGAAAGTCCATTCCAAGTTGTGTCTGATTTCACGCAAGGAGAATAAAGAGACTAAAAAATATGCCCTTATTGGAACCGGAAATTTTAATGAAGTGACTTCAAAAGTTTTCTCAGACCAGCTTTTGTGTACCGCCGATCCAAATATCACACGTGAAGTGACACGGGTCTTCGATTTTTTTGACCGGAATTACAAGATCGGCCGGTTCCAGCATCTGCTGGTCTCCCCCTTTACCATGCGAACTAAAATTGTTTCCATGATTAAACAGGAGATATTGAACGCAAAAGGGGGAATTGAAGCTCGTATCTTTTTGAAATGTAACAATCTTGTCGATGTGGAGATCATCGGTAAACTTGACGAAGCGGCCAGATGCGGCGTGGATGTCAGGCTCAATGTCAGGGGGATGTTCTCATTGTATACCTCTTCTGCAGACGGAAAACTGAATATTCCGGCTATTGGCATGATAGACAGGTATCTGGAACATTCACGGATGTTTTATTTTTATAATGGCGGCGATGAAAAGGTGTATATCTCCTCATCAGACTTTATGACCCGTAACCTCGACAGAAGGGTCGAAGTGGCTGTTCCCATTTATGACAGGGAGATCAGGGAAGAGCTGGTCGACTTCTTTAACCTGCAATGGCGGGATAATACGGCTGCCAGAATACTGGATAATGATTTGAATAATATCATTAACAATCAGGGCAGCACTCCCCAGGTAAAATCACAGCTCCTGTTTTATGACTATCTCCTCGATAGAAATGCAAGGTAAAAAAGCGGATAATGAACTGAGAAAAAATGTTCTTGCCATGGGCAAGGGTGAGCTTGAACTTTGGAGAGCAGGCGTTAAAGCTGACGAAAATTTGTTTGACCAGCTTTATGGATATATCTTTTCAGGGGAGCATCGGCTGGCATGGCGGTCGTGCTGGATTATTGACAGCGCCTCAGAAGATCATCCCGAATTGCTTGCCGGTAAGCTTCCAAAGGTAATTTCTGCACTTATTTCCACAAATGACGGTTCATTAAAACGACATTTTACACGGATACTGTGCCGTTATCAGCTTCCTGATGAGTACCTCGGGGTAATCATTGACCGTTGTTTCGAATTGATGACCCCCGCTGAGCCAGCCGCGGTTCGCGTAAATGCCATGCAACTTCTTTATAACATTTCGCAGCAGGCCCCTGATTTAAAAGGAGAACTAAGATCGGTGATTGAAACCCTTATGGAGGAGGGGGGCTCTGCAGGTTTTCTCAACAGGTGTGGCAGACTGCTTCGGCAACTAACAGATAATCAGATTAAATAGCTTAATGCTTCATAAAGGAGCTGAAAAGTGACACTGACACAATTCCCCACGCAATTATGGAAAGGATCATATAAGGGATAAAATGATGATTATGCCTGAAATATTTATTCCCCAGTAATCCCCCCACAGGAATCGATAGAATAATGGGGGATAAGATGACCAGGCCCCACATCCCGTATCGTTTACGCATCCTGACGATAATTTTATTCCTGTTTGTGAATTTTCTTGCTGTTAGCCGCAGCTCTCTTTGGCGAATTATCCACATTTCAAACCTCACTTTAAACAAAACAGGGGTAAAATTATAAACGACCGGCCATAAGAGCTTTAACTCCTTAAATAAAAAACCAAAGAAAAAATAATAGAACAGGAATCCCAGGATTCCCCCTGCTTCCATGAAAAATATGGTCTCCCATACATTTAACTTCAGACCAAATGAATATGGTGTTGCCCAGAAATATTTAACACTGGCAACAAGAAAAACACTTAGCAGTTTAAGGATATATTCCATGTATACAAAAATAGTAAGAATGCAGGCTAACCTATCATTTGATAAGTTAAAAATTATTATCATTTATTCCCCGGGTGCTGAATATTTTCCTGCTTTTGACAGTTAACTTTCTGTAAAGTAAACAAAACGCCGTTTTCTTTGTTCGGGTACTATATGGAAATGGTGAATACATATCTTACTATATTTTATGGTTTTATTGCCCTGGTTTTGGTGGCTGGCAGTTTTTTGGTTAAGCCCGGCGCCAAAGGCTGGCAGTACGCTTTACTCGCTATTGCAGGATTCGTTGTTGGCGGTTTAATTATCAGTTGCTATTTTCTTGCCTGCGCCGCAATATTTGCCGGGGCAGTGATTATCTTCAGACATCGGCGCCATAGGGAGAAAAACAGAACGGTTGAAGTAATTCTTATGTCCGATCACGATGACCAATATTTGCAACGATTTCTTGATTATTACCAGGGTGACATCCGGAAATACTTCCCCCGCTTTGATTTCAAGATTGAGGAGGAGTACCTGGTCGCCCTGTTATGTTCCAGGATGGAAACTGTTGGATTGATGATTGCCGAGATTAAGGATGCCGAAACCTTAAGAATTTGTATTGATTATATGACCCCTAAATATCGCAATTCACAGCTTGCCAAAACATTTTATCTGTGCGAATTGCGTTGTGTAGATTTTCTGGGATACCGCCATCTGTATATTGAACCTCAAAGCAGGGCGCACAACAATTATCTTGAAAGGGTTGGTTTCAAACTCGTTGACGGGAAATACGTAATCCGGTTTAAGTGAAACCGCTTTTTGAATGGATATCCCCCTGTTATTTTGTTTCAAGTCACTTTCCAGGAGGTGTTTTACTTATTTCTCAGTCAAATTGTCATAGATTCAATATTTTTTGTAACTTCATGCCAGTCAAAACTTCCGGGAAAATAGCTGAAACTTTGATTGGATTTTGGGGTAAGTCATTTAATTATAAAGTCTTATGTCGAAAGAGTTTATCAGTTGTCTGATGCATGTTGTTATTGGGACCTACAGGCAGAAGAATTTTCTGACAGCAGATCTACTCAATCAACTGTCAGCCTATCTTTCTTCCGTTGCAAAGTCGAAGGGAATGAGCATGGTAGCACTTGGCGGGACCGAAAATCACATCCATTTATTAATTGCACTTCCCTCTAAATTATCGGTTGAATCGGCGATCAATGGGCTTAAACAAAGTTCTACAACATGGATCAGGCAAAAATCGGAACGACTGCTCTCATTTACGTGGTCCACAGGATTTGCGGCCTTCTCCATCAGCAGATCGCAGCTTGATAGTACCTTACTCTATATTCAGAATCAGGAACGATATCATTTGCATAAATCATTCAGGGAGGAATACCTGGAGTTTCTCGATTTTCATCATTTCCCCTATAAAGAGAGTTCACTTTTTGACGAATAATTATAAAACCAAACCGTTAAAAAAATTCTTACCTTTCGACTAATTATTAAATCACTTAAAATTGATTTTTCATGAAGACTTCAGGATTACTTTTTGCTTTCTTTTGTATCATATCGCTATTTTCGACCTCCTTTATGTCGGAAAGCGGCTATCAGAAAATTCTGGGAAAATGGGAGTTTTCGGCACCGGCAGCGCGGCAGCCCTACGACAGCGGATTTTTATACCTTAAGGAGGTGGATCAAAAACTGACGGGTGAGTTCACCATTCAGGGGCAGGCACTGAAAATTCCTAAGGTTGAATTTAAGGCCGAAATCCTCTCATTGGAATTCGTGGTGGAAAATACCCCGATTACCCTAAAATTGCAACTCAGGGATGGCCTGTTAGAAGGGAAAACAGATACTCCCGACGGACCGGTTACTGTGAAGGCTAAGCCGGCAAAACAGAAATAGATACAAAGGGGCGCCCGAAAGCGCCCCTTTTTGTATTAAAAGTCAGGTAGTTTACCTTGAAGTATACTGTTTCTCGTAATATTTTTCATAGGCACCTGAAGCGACATTTGCGAGCCACCCGGGGTTGGCGAGGTACCAATCCACCGTTTTTTCGATCCCCTCTTCAAACTGAAGGGATGGTTTCCAGCCCAGCTCCTGCTGAATTTTTGTAGCGTCAATCGCATAACGCAGGTCATGGCCGGCCCGATCCTTCACATAGGTAATCAATCCCTCAGATGTGCCGGGTGCCCTCCCAAGTTTTTTATCCAAAGTTTGGCATAGCTGGCGAATCAGGGCAATGTTTGTCCATTCGTTGTGACCGCCAATATTATAGGTCTCGCCATTTTTCCCTGCATGAAATACCAGGTCGATCGCTGCAGCATGATCTTCAACATACAACCAGTCACGGATATTTTCCCCCTTCCCGTAAATCGGAATGGGTTTATTGTGACTGATATTATGGATCGCCAGTGGAATCAGCTTCTCAGGAAACTGATTTGGTCCGTAGTTATTCGAGCAATTCGTGATTACAACGGGTAAATTATACGTATTGTGATAAGCCCTTACCAAATGGTCGGAACTGGCTTTGGAGGCAGAATAGGGACTTTTGGGATCATAGGAAGTGGTTTCAAGAAAAAACCCTGTTTCACCCAACGAACCGTATACCTCATCTGTTGAAATATGGTAAAACCGCTTACCCTCAGTTTTGTCTTTCCATATTTCGCGGGCGGCATTCAACAGGTTGACCGTACCTACGATATTTGTCATGATAAATGACATCGGATCAGAGATGGAACGGTCGACATGCGATTCGGCGGCCAGATGGAGGACACCATCAAACTGATATTTTTCAAACAGGGTGTTCATCAGCACACTTTCATTAATATCCCCCTTCACAAATTGATAGTTGGGGAGTGTGTCAATATCCTTTAGGTTTTCAAGATTACCGGCATAGGTGAGGGTATCAAGATTAACAATCAAATAATCAGGATACTTATTCACAAACCGCCGCACAACATGCGATCCGATAAATCCTGCGCCCCCCGTGATCAGAATGGTTTTCATGGTTAGAATTGATAAGGCTAAATTGAGATTAAATTGCTTCTGAATTAGTTAATATTACGTATCCGCTTTTCCCAGTTCCAGGCAGATAGCAGGGTATCGGATAACGAAGTTTCGGCTTTCCAGCCCAGGACAGTATTTGCAATGGTGGTATCAGCATAGATTTTTTCAATGTCACCCGGACGGCGGGCAACAATTTTATAGTTCAGCTTAACCCCAGTTGCTTTCTCAAAGGTGTTTACCACCTCAAGAACGGAAGCGCCATTTCCGGTTCCAACATTGAAAAATTCGTACCGTTCGGAATTTGCATTGTTAATCAGACGATTAATAGCAACTACATGTGCTTTTGCCAGATCAACAACGTTGATGTAATCGCGGATACAACTGCCGTCAGGGGTGTCATAGTCGTCGCCGAAGACACTGAGCTGCTGACGAATTCCCGCAGCGGTCTGCGTGATAAACGGAACTAGATTATTGGGGACACCCCGGGGAAGTTCCCCTATCAGGGAGGAGGGGTGGGCGCCGATGGGGTTAAAATAACGGAGTGCAATCACTTTAAAATCGGGGTTAACCTTTACTACGTCACGAAGCACCTCTTCACTGATTGCCTTGGTATTTCCATAAGGTGATTCCGCTTCTTTCTTTGGGGTATTTTCGGTTACCGGCAACTGATCGGGCTGACCATAAACGGTACAAGAGGAGGAAAAGACCAGATTCGGAACTTTGTATTTCGACATACAGTCCAGAATATTCATTAATGAAACCAGGTTATTCCGGTAATAGGCGAGCGGTTGCTCAACCGATTCGCCAACTGCCTTAAATGCAGCAAAATGGATGATTGCTTCGATCCCGGCGTACTGCTCAAAAAATGCATCCAACCGATCTGTATCGAGCAGATTAAACGCTTCAAATGCCGGCCTGATGCCGCTGATTTTTTCAATATGATCCACCACATCGGCTGATGAATTTGAAAGATCGTCGATGATTACTACTTCGAATCCCACAGACTGCAGTTCTACAACAGTATGTGAACCAATGTATCCCGTCCCTCCGGTAACCAATACTTTTCGTCCCATTTTATCAGATTTATTAAAAACCAAATTTACAATTATTAATTTGTAATATTCACCCCTTAAAATCCCCGATTTTTTTCTTATTTTTGATACCCTGAAAAACAAGATATGGATATCACATTTTATTTGGTAGAATTGTTGCGGTTGCATGATTGTGTGATTGTTCCGGATCTCGGCGGATTTGTCACCAATTATCGTCCGGCGGAGATGGATCTTGCCAGTAACAGTTTCAAGCCACCGGTGAAGGAGATTATTTTTACGGGTAAACTGAGTAAGAATGATGGATTGCTGGTTAACTATATTTCTGAAATCGAAGGGGTCGGTTATATGGAAGCGCGGCAGATCATCTCCGAATTTGTTGACGAGGCCTGGTCAAAGCTTGAAAATGGTGAAAAGATTGAATTTCAGAATATTGGATCGTTGCAGTTCGATCGGAATGAAAAACTGATCTTTGAATCGGAGGTTCATGAGAATTTTCTGCTCGATGCCTTTGGTCTGGAGGGTTTTCAGTTTCCCCAGCTTGAACGTAAAGAGCTTATTTCTGCCAAAAGGGTATTTCACGACAAAGAGGCTGTTCGCCCTGTTTTTAATTCAAGGAAGGTTAAAGCGCTTGTAGTCGGAATTCCAATTGTGCTTGCCTTACTATTTCTTCCTGTCACCAAATACACCTGGAAAAACAGTTTAAACACCTCGCTCCAGACTTCAAGTACAGCATCATTGCCAATGAACGGTTCTTTGGTCCCTTCCGTTATCCCAATTCCTGATTCGGTTTCTGCACTTAAAGCGCCCGTTATCAGGGAGGAACCAGCTATTGTTCAGCAGGCAGCGGTTCATCCCGAAATAGCCGACCCTACCGTCAGTCAAATGCCAGGTACCGCCTGATTGGCGGATGTTTCAAGTTGCGTGAGAATGCTGATAATTTTCTTGAAAAACTTCAATCCGGCGGA
>JAHEYS010000337.1 GCA_023251475.1 Prolixibacteraceae bacterium | reverse complement strand
CGGTCTTCCAATTCATTGTTTTGATTTTTATAACCGAACGGACGGGACCATTAACTATCACCTCGTAAGCATAACGGGTATCACTTATCTGTCCCGCATTCCAGAGTGATCCTTTGGGGGCAAGTTTTTCATGAGCCGGTGTAAATCGCGGCAATGAGATGGAATCAGGCGTTTCGGGATGTTCGAAAAGACAGATTGCCCCACCCCCCATCGAACCCGCCACACTTTGTATATCTGAACCCCAGTCCCGGTTAATTACAGCCACGCCATAACCGTCGAGGTTTTCCATGTAAAGGTGTTGTGCCATTAATAGAGGTTTTCGCTTGGCAAAGACATCGCAGCTGTTTGCAAACCAGATTTTCCATCCCACATTTTCCGATTCCCAGAAAGGCATCTGATGCCGGCAGTAGCTGCCAATATTTGCGTGTGTAGAATGTTTGTTCCAACCCTGACTATTTTCTCCAAAATAGATGTAGATGGTCTTCTCTTCCCCTGGCTTCAAGTCGGTTTGAAACAAAAGTTCGTCCCATATTCCATCCTTATCCAGATCGTCCAGCTGATGAAAAATAGCATGTCCGTTGGTTTCTGCCAATAACTGATGCCCGCCGTAAACCTTCAAAACCGCCTTATCCGGTCCTTCATACGGGAGAAGCGCAGGATCAACAAGCGTAATCCACATTTCATGTATATCGGGCATCGGAAAATCTGACCGTTTAATAATTACCGGAAAGTTTTTGCGTTCAACATTCAGGGTGTTCTTAATTCTGTAAACCAGCCGTGTTGAGGGCTTGAATTTTACAGTCTGGTACCAGCTGATATTTTGTGCATTTAGCCCCATTGCACACAGAAAAACGAGAAGAATACAACCTGTCCGTTTCATAATTAAGTGACTGGAATAATTTAATGAAATAATTGGATCTTTATAAATTGCATAAAATCAATAAGAAAAGGCATGAAAAATTGACCATTATTCATTGACAATTACTTCTATGGCTGAACCCGGTTTAAAACACTATTTTGTGGACTGAATATATCTCATAAATTTACCCATGTTATTCATGAATGTTTTAACCGAAATTCCCCGTATTTCTTTTCGGTTCTCATCCTTTAGCATGGTCAGTCTGACATCCTGTACAGATACATTTTCGATCCAGATTCCATTTTCATTCCGGCTGCTTAACAGTTGCAACAGTGCATTGTTATCCGGTTTGGAAATTGTTTCCTGTTTTTTGTAAAGCCTTTTATACCAATCCTTTTCTTCACCAGGCTGAATCTTGGAGCAGCGTTCAAAATCGCTCTTCAATGTTGCGAAGTTCACATTTTGTGTTCTTCCCGAAAACGGCTTTTTGTCATTTGCAAAATAGCGGTAAGTGATATAACCTTCACTGCTTTTCCCGTCAAGAATTACATAGTCAACCGGCAGGTTTGTCTTAGGGTCATAATACCGGGCCATTTCATAAACACCATCCTCCAACACCTTCAATTTCGATGATTCCATCCATTTTAAAGTTGCCGGGACAGGTCTCAGATACCGTTTGTCGCCGGTGAAAAGGTACAGCTTCATCAGCATTTCAAGGGTATGGGCCGTTTGCCGGGTACCAAAAGCGGGTGGCTCATGTGTGCGTGCCCAGTCGGGTTGAATATTCATATCGTATTGTTCAGACCATGCAGGCAACTGTTCGGGACCCTGGGCTATTATAAAAAAATCACCGCCTCTTCTTGCCGCTTCAAGGTACTCTTCGTTGCCAAGCTCTTCATAAGCTTCAATCAGTACGTTGATGGTGTTGTTCATCGCATCATCGTTCAGGGTATAATTGGAGGTATAATCGTCAAAACCATCGTGTGCATAATCATACCTGAGTGGATACCGTTGCGGCCATCCCCCATTGGGATATTGCGCCATAAGAATAAAATTCATTGCCTTCTTTAACGGGACAAGGTAAGCCGGGTCCAATGTTGCTTTATACAAATGCAACAGAAACGCCGTTGCTCCCTGGGTGACATTATCATCGAAAGTGCAGTTTCCGTAATAATACCGGAATTCTTCGTATCCCCTTATGAACCGGGATGCAACAGTTCGATACCACTCCTTCAGGCCACCCTGATCAAAATCAATGAAATAGTGCCAGCCACCCAGCGGATGCTGCCCGTATATGAGCGCATCAGCCACCTTTTTCGCATATTCAAGATATACTTTATCTCCGGTAACTTTGTATAAATTAAGAAATGTATCTCCCATCTGCGGGGTACCGGACTGGACCCAAATCTGGGTTTTCCTGGCGGGAACCTCGCCATACTGTTCTGAAAAGTCCTCAGCATAGTCATGTAAATAACCTCCTTTGAAGGAGACAACATTCGCCATATAATCAGCGGCTTTTCGCATTACAGAAAGAGTATTTTCCTTTGAAAGGTTCCCTTCCGACTGACCGTAAGTCAAGGTAATTGAACTCAATGAGATCAGCACAACACCTGCAATTTTATAGATCTGTTTTAATTCAAACATTGTTTAAGAATTGATTCTGGTTCACAATACTAAACTTTAGGAAGCAACCACGGAGCACGGTATTCTGCTTTTGTCAATGCATTGGCTTCGGGATCATTCTCAAATTCCTGTTTTAACCCATCCCAAACTATTTTGCGGCCTAAACGGAATGCAATATTTCCCATTTGCGAAAAACGGGCAATGTGAGCCCCTGTTTCAATGTCACAATTTGGTTTGTTCCGGGTTTTGATACAATCGATAAAGTTGGCCACATGCAGGTCGAGACCGGTCCCGGTTGCCTTTTGGATCGGCAGATCTTTAAGACCTGGCTTAGCGCTGGTACTTTTGGTTTCGACCGTCACTTCCCAACCACCCCGATCAATCACCAATGTTCCATACTCACCGATATATGCGACTCCATGCGGGCGGCTTTTAAACTGGGCGCCATAAATTCCGATGGTATGATCCCAAAGAATTCCGAATTCTCCAAAATCGTACATGGCCATCATTGAATCGGGCGTCTCCATGGCATCACCCGGGAAAGCATATTTTCCCCCCGAAGCACTTATGCTTTTCGGAACATACTGATTCATTCCAAAAAGTGCAAAATCCAGAAGGTGCACCCCCCAATCGGTCATCACTCCACCGCCATAATCCCAATACCACCGCCAGGTTGCATGAAACCGGTTTTTATTGAACGGGCGTTCAGGGCGTGGACCTAACCACATGTCATAATCCACACCGGCCGGAGCACCCTCGTCAGGGACAACCGGAATTGAATTTTTCCAGCCGACGTAGGACCATGTCCTGACTGACCGCACCCTTCCCAGGTTACCCTCCTGAATATATTTTACAGCATCGCGCCAGTGTGGATCACTGCGCTGCCACTGCCCGACCTGCACCACTTTTTGATAACGTCCGGCAGCTTTTACCATCAGGTTACACTCCTCGATGGTATAGCCGAGTGGTTTTTCGCAATAGACATCCTTACCCGATTCCATTGCATAAATCGTTGGAATACAATGCCAGTGGTCGGGGGTTCCGATGATTACCGCATCAATATCCTTTTGATCGAGCAGCTTCCTGAAATCGGTGTAAAGCGCAGGTTTTTTTCCGGTCATTTTTTCGACCTCTGCAGCCCTTTCGTTCAGCACATTCTGATCAATATCACAGAGCGCAGCACATACCACATTTGGCTGCTTCAAAAAAGATTTCAGGTTTACAAAACCCTGGCTGTTGCACCCAATCAATCCTACGACCACACGGTCGTTGGCTCCGACACAGCCGGCATTCATCAGAGTGGGAAAGACGCTCATTGAAGCAGCTACTGTTGCAGATCGCCTGATAAAACTTCTTCGTTCGGTATTCATTTACTTTTGTCTTTATTGTTTATACTGACAGGCCAAACACGCTGATATCCTTGCATTTGACAGTCAAAATTCCCTTTCAGAAAAGCGCACAGGGTACCGCGCAAATTTTCGGGAAGATTTGCATCACTCAGTCTGTATCTAATAATGTTTCTGCCTGTTCAGGTGGGATAAGCATGGAGGTAATGGGCCACCTCCATGCTTCATTAACTATTTATACTTGTTATTTTACAGCTATTGTTTGCTTTGATTCAACAATCACATCATACAAAACATTATACAATCTCGGGTAAAATATAAGGTGCTCTGTAATCCCTCGAAAGCATACTGTTGGCCTCGGTCTCACCTTCGCCAATAAAACGTTCGGCAACCGGATCAAATTCGAGCTGACGGCTTAACCGGTACGAAATATTGCCTAAGTGTGCCAGTGAAGAAGCAAGATGTGCCGATTGAACCGGCCCGTGCTGGATACTCATATCCCTTTTACGTATGGCCTCCAGCCAGTTTTGAAAGTGCAGCGTTAATTCCCCCTTTTCTGACCGGCTCGGACCTTTTTCACGGTTTTCACCCAGGAAAGATTCGTAAGTGCCATAGCCCTTAACCACAAGATAGCCTTTGTCTCCGTAGAAAATATTACCTACTCCTGCGCCATCTTCCTGGTTGGTACACCAGTTGCGCACCTCAAACTGAATCATCTTTTTCTCTTTCGGATAGTGATAAATGGAGGTCTGTACTTCGGGTACCTCCTTACAGTCGTCCCAAAGGAATTTACCTCCCATGGAGGTGATCCGTTCAGGGAGCGTGTCAACACCCAATCCCCACATGCAAAGATCTGTTTCATGAATACCCTGGTTACCAACATCACCGTTTCCATAATTCCAGTGCCAGTGCCAGTTGTAATGAACAAGGTTCCGTGTGAAGGGGCGCATTGGGGCCGGTCCGCACCATAAATCGTAATTCAATCCCGGAGGGGTTGCGGAAATACCTTTATTGCCGATGTCCGGACGCCAGCGGTAAACCAATCCGCGCGACATATAAACACGGCCGATCAATCCGTCTCTCAGATGCTGAACAGCCTCCCGGATAGCCACAGAGCTACGCAACTGAACACCATGCTGTACAATACGGTTATATTTGTAAGCCGCTTCAATCACTTTCTTCCCTTCATAGATATTGTGGGTCCCCGGCTTTTCAACATAGACATCTTTCCCTGCCTGACAAGCCCAGATGGTTTGCAGTGCGTGCCAGTGGTTTGGCGTTGCTATGGTTACCGCATCGATCGACTTATCTTCAAAAGTTCTTCTGAAATCCTGTTCAATGACGACTTTCCTGCCGTATTTCTTTTCAAAATCAGCCGCTCTGGTCTGAAGCACATCCATATCAGGATCGCACAAAACAGCCACCTCAACATTGTTCTTCTCAGAGATACCCATGATCTCTTCAATGTGCGACTTACCCCTGCCATTGACCCCGAGTACGGCTACGCGGATACGGTCATTGGCCCCTTTGGCCCCCTGGGGTATGACGGTTGGCTTTTTAATTTTTTCAGCATGCAATAATGCCGGAGTGATCGCCGTTGCGGCGACTCCGAGTGATGTTGTTTTAATAAAAGATCTTCTGGCGTTCTTCTCTGTGTTTTCCATTGATAAATAATTTTAGTCGTTTTTATTTGAACTTTTTGGCAATTTCATTGATTTGTGCATCTGTAAGGTTGCCACCAATAACAATTTTGTATTTAAATACGATGGTTTCACCGGGTTGTAAAACGATTTTTACTTCTGCCGCACTCTTATCAAAATTGCGTCCCCCCAGGCTATTTGTTGCAAACAGACCATAACCCCGTGCATGAGACCAGGCAGGATAGTTAGGATTCTTCGGATGATCCAGAATAACAATCGTAATTACCTCTTTCTCTTTTTCCGCACTTAGGGCCACCCAGGGGCTTCTTTTTCCCCAAACAGCGCCACCTTTGATTCCCTCTGCATTGCGGTATACACCATTTACCCCCTCATTATTCAGCACAGGAACTTCATTCTCTATTCCCTTTGCATCCAGAAATTTTTCCGCCTTGGTGGCCGGCTCCTCAAAGGCACGGTCAAGACGTAAACCAATCAGACCTTCCTTATTCTCAGTAAATGTAACCTGCTGTTTTGCCGTTAACTTACTGGTCCTTTCAATGGTCCGGAGGTTCTCAGTACCGGAAAAAACAAACGTCGCAACCTCATCCAGCAAAACCTTGTTGTGAATATCTGTCCACTCGGCAAATGTTACCAGTTCCCCTTTTTCTGGATTTTCAGATACAATTTTTTTAAACTTTACTGTACCATATTTGGGCTTATCAGCCGGTTTAATGGCAAACGAATTATTCCAGAAGTCCAGTCCGTTCACATCACCGAAATTAAACCATAAACCCACATGATGCGGATGGTCGGTACGTTCAAAAGGACGGGGATTTAACGGGAATCCCCGGGTGATGATTTTCCCCGAAGCAGTCATAATTGGATAAAGTGACTGCTTTTCCATATTATCAGGATAAATGTAATCGGTAAAAAGTTTTCCGCCAACGTAGACCTCAACCTTTTTACCCTTCTCATCATTTTTGAAAACTACTTTTTCCTTAACGGCGGAAAATAAGCAAGTAGTTACAGACATCAGTAAAATTGTTAAAATGTAATTTTGTTTCATGATTTTAAATTTTATGCTAAATATTCAAATGACCCTGGCAAACTCATGTTGCCTGAATTTATTTCTTTGCAAACATTTCCTCGTAGTGTGGCATGGGATCGAAAATGCCCCCGTTACTCTGATAAAAATCTTTTCCCAGTTCATACACTCCGTTTTTTGCCCTGACCCATGAACCCTCCTTACGGGGATGATAACTCATCATGGTTTCCCAGTTTTTGTAATTCTGATGACCGTTACTTTCGACCAGACCGATATTACCAAGACCAGGGAAAGGATTCAGCCGGGCAGCCACGTTTTTATTCCATTCCACCAGAATCGGATTCACCGTCAGATCGGCACAAAAGCAGGGTACATCCCGTTCATGAGCTGCCTGGGCAATTTTCATGGTCATACTTAAGGTTTTGGCAATGGCTTTCAGTGCGATAGCCTT
>JAHEYS010000091.1 GCA_023251475.1 Prolixibacteraceae bacterium | reverse complement strand
ATCCCTTTCATTTTTAGCCGTCACATGTATCGAATCGCCCTTTCCATCCGGCAGCCAGTGTTTGCCCTCATATTCAACACTGTAATCAAATTGACCCTCCTTTATTTTGCCAACTCCGTATTTGCCAACATAACCAGTCCAATATCCCGCTTTTCTCAATATTGCCGGATAAGTTTCTTCCAGCGTTTTTTCTGATAACCGAACGCCAAATTTAGTGACTTGATGCCGGCTCATATATTGCCCCGACAGGATGCTCGCCCGGCTGACCATGCAGATGGAGGTCGTAACGCAGGCATTATTAAACCTGACTCCTTCCTTTGCAATCTGATCAATATTAGGGGTGATGACAATTGGATTTCCCATGCACCCCAGCGAGTTCCACCGCAAATCGTCGGCCAGCAGGAACACAACATTCATTTTTGGAGCTGCGTGCACAAAAGTGGGAACCATCAGCAAACCAATCCCGGCAATGCAGACAGGTTTTATAACTTTTGACCGAAGGCAAATAATATTTTTCATATCTCTTTCGCATTAATTTTTCTGTTTCTATTTATTCCGGCTCTAATTTAGAAAATTTTCTTTGAGCCATATGTTCCGGAACTGAATCGTATTAATGTGGTCCTGCAAGCCAATGCTCACCCCCTTTAAATTGAATGGTTTTCTGAAGTCGGTAAATCGTTTCATATTTCCCATCCTTTCCTTGGTGTTGATTGGTTCATTAAAGCTGATGCTTTCGGATCATTCAATATTTTCCGGGTAACCGGATCGATGTTTAGGCTCTTATTCGTTTTGATGGCAATATTCCCAAGCAGCATGGTTTCTGTAAGACGTCCGCCGTAGGCAAAATCGGAATTTGGTTTTTCAAGGCCAAGACACGAATTGATCCAATTGTCATAATGCCCGTTCCAATAAGTTTTAGGCGCATTGGGGTTACTCTTTACCGCAATCAGTTCAGCCATTTCCACCTGTTTCGACTGGGGGATAAAACAGGGTGATGTTGCATGCGAATTCATCATCACGGTAGCCTTAGATCCGACAATTAAGGTGCCGCCTCCTTCGCTTCCCATTTCACGGCCGGCTTCCAGCATCGCAGGCCTTGGCACTTTATACTTTGGCCCCTGGTACCAGTTAAGCTTAACCTGATTTCCATATTTTGCTGATTTAAAGGTATAGCAAAGTTTGACACTTTCGGGGAAACTGAGTAAACTCGGACCGGTGCTCTCCAGTTCAACTTTTTCAGGACAATCGAGTCCCAGTGCAAAATAGGGCGCATCCATGTTATGACAGGCCCAATCGCCCAAAGCGCCTGAGCCAAATTCGTTCCATCCTCTCCAGACAGCGGGATAATAGGCTTTATTGTGGGGGACTTCAGCTGCTGCATTCAGCCAGAGATTCCAATCGAGTGTCGCAGGAACAGGCTGAGCCTCAGGCCTTGTTGCTTTGACCTTATTCCATCCTGCATTTGTCCAGGCATGTACCTCCGAAACCACACCCAGATAGCCCTTCTGAATCCAGTCATTTAATTGTTTTATGCCGGGTCCCGAGTGCCCCTGGTTCCCCATCTGGCAAACCAGACCGGTCTCCTTTTCGAGTTTCATAAGGTCGCGCACTTCATAAATACTATGCGCGAGCGGTTTTTCCAGATAAACATGTTTTCCCCTTTTCATGCACCATTTGGCGATGTAATGATGGGTATGATCAGGCGTTGAAATGATGACCGCATCAATTTTTTTATCCAGATCTTCCAACATTTTGCGGAAATCGCGAAAGTGAGGAATATTTGGAAGGAGCTGATAAGCTTTACCGGCACTTTCATCGTTTACATCAGCCAAGGCGACGACATTTAGTTTCGGGTGATTGACCAGGAGATTTAGTGCATGCATCCCTTTACCGCCAGCCCCGATGAAGGCAATATTTAGTTTACCGGAAGGTGAATTTATTCCGGCATAAGCCACGATGATAGTAGGAGCCACGACTGCCCCAGCGGTAAGCAGCGCGCTGTTCTTTAGGAATATACGTCGATTGAATTCACTCATATTCAGCGTTTTATTATAGCTTTTCATTTAATTTATCACTTGTTCTTCTTTCGTTTAACCACGATGTTTTCATCGTTCCCCTCATCATTTCCCTCATTGTTTTTGCCACCAATGAATTTTTCCTCCCTATCGTTCAGATGGCGGTACACCGGTTCGCCGCCCGCACTGCGAAATTTTTTATCAGCTCCCGATTCAGCCGACCAATTCTTCCACATCGTTTCCATCTCTAAAACCCTTTTGGGCTGAGTCATCGAAAGGTCATTCAATTCGGTGCGATCTATCGAAAGATTAAAGAGCTGCCAGGGACGATTCCAGTCGGAAGCGAGTTTATAATCGCCGACGATGATAGCGCGGTGATCAAAGAGCTGAAAATAAAGAGCTTCGTGAGGTGCCCGTTGTTCACCTGAAAATATCGGGCGAAGGCTTTTACCGGGAAGTGGTTTAAGTGGTTTTCCTTCATATTCGGCGGGCCATTTTCCGCCTGAAACATCCATAAAGGTAGCCATAAGGTCGATGATATGACCAGGTTGATCGGTGATACTGCCCGGATTCCGGATGCCAGCGGGCCAATAGGCCACAAAAGGGGTACAACTTCCTCCGTTGTACATATTACGTTTGTAATGCAGGTAAGGAGTATTACTTAAGTTCGCCCAGCCGAGGCCATATTCCCAGCCTCCCGCAAGCACTGATGCGATGCTCCGGTTATTCGAATGGTCAAACGGACTGCCTCCGTTGTCGCTCAGAAAAATAACCAGCGTGTTTTTCTCCTCTCCCATCTCTTTTACCTTGGCCAGTACGCGCCCAATAGCCTGATCCATACGATCGACCATAGCTGCGAAGATTGACATACGCAGATCTTCAAATTCTTTCTCCTCAGCGGTAAGGGAATCCCAGGCGGGAATCGTTTCGGGCCGCGATGAAAGTTTCCATTCGGGCTTCATGATACCCATTTTAATCTGTTGCTGATAACGCTGTTCGCGGAGCTTATCCCACCCGGCAAGATATTTGCCGCGATACTTCGCAATGTCTTCGGGCCAGGCCTCCAAAGGAGCATGAGGAGCATTAAAAGCAAGATACATAAAAAATGGTTTCTCCGGCTGGTTGCGGAGCGATTCATTGAGAAATTTTACGGCATAGTCAGCATTGGCATCGGTAGTATAGAAAGTACCGTCCCTGGGGGGGATGAAAGGTTTGAGATCGAGGCGGTGAGTCGGGTTGCCCTTGAAATAATCACTGGCACCGGAGAGGTGACCGAAGTAATGGTCGAACCCACGTTCGACCGGATTTCCGTCGACATGCCACTTCCCAATCGCGAAGGTGGCATATCCGGCTCTGCGCATCGCCTGCCCCATCGTGATTCCCTGCTTTACCCCCAGACCGCAATCCTGCCAGTACTGGCCACTTAGCAGAGAAGCACGGGATGGCTCGCATTTGGCCGAGTTGTAAACCTGGGTAAACCGCACTCCCTGTGCTGCGAGACGGTCAATATTTGGCGTATGAATCTCACTGCCGAAACAACCGATATCCGAAAACCCGAGATCATCTGCAAGAATCAATAAGATATTGGGCCTGGTTGGCTTGGGTTCAGCCGCAGTGAGCGAACTTCCGAGGAGACAACCCGACGCAACAATGAGGTTTATTTTTTTCATGTCTAAAATTTTGTTTTTCAATGAATATGAGAATTACAATGAATTTTACACCTGTTATGGTATGCATTACCACCCTCATAATAATTTCATCGGGTAACATTTTGGAAGTAGGAAATCATCTTTACTTTTTACCCCTTGCGGCTATTTATATTTGGGGAGTAATGGTCAAATGAAAATTACCGTTGCCCGGCGACTTGCAAAGTAAGAAACCAGGAAAGGAAGGGTCTTCTTTAAGATTCAACCCTTCATCGCGTCCATTGATCAAAATCCTTTGATTTTCAGAAAGTTTCGGGATATAGAAGTCACCATTGCAGTTTGCAGGAATTGTGATATCCCACCTGAATGTTTTTCCCTCCCATTTCCAGTTACTGGCGATTGTTCCGAAAGGTGATTCATAACTTGCACCGGCATATTTTAGTTTAGAAATAAAGTAGGGACGAAACACAATGTTTTTGTAACCTGGCGACATTTCGTCCAGGTGAATCCCTGCAATTCCACGAAAAAACCATTCATCGTATCCGGCATTCATGGGGTGATTTCGTGAACGTTTGTTTACCCCTTCCGTCTTATAAAAGTCATCTACCGGTAGAATTTCCCAAAGGGTGGTGGCATCGTAATTCTGCCACATTTTGGCGAAACTGTGATTTCCGGTTTTTGTAAACAGCTCATAGGCCAAATCTTCCGCACCATTCTCAGCCAGGGCAGGGAAAATCCGTCCCAAACCAAATATTCCTGTCTGGATAAAGCCGTTACTTTTAGTAGTGATGTCTGTCACGAGAGATTTGACAACTTCAGAAGTTTTGCCTTTAGGAACCAATCCGAATTGAATCGCCATGGCATTTGCAGTTTGACTTCCGTAACTATTTTTTTCAGCATTGAAAAACTGCCCGTTAAACCGCTCCTTTACTTTATTCAGTCTCTTGAAATAATAGGAGGCATCCGAACTATATCCAAGTAAATAGGCAATTTTGGTTAAAACAGACAGGTCCAGATAATGAAAAGCAGTTGAACTTAAAGATACCGGACAATCAATCATTGTATTCCCGCCCGGAGGACACCAGTCGCCCAGTCCGTGAGAAACAATATAATCGGGAAATTTATCCGCGATGTAATCGACCCATGTTTTCATATCGGGATAAAACTCACTCAGGATTTTGAGATCTCCATAGTTCAGATAAAGGTTCCAGGGAATTTGTGTCACTGCTGTTCCCCAATCAGGTGAAGCAATTCCGCTGGTTCGTTTGCCTGGGACAATCATTGTCGGAACGCCGGCCGGTTTTTGAATAACGCTCCGGTCATGAAAATTCGCTCCAAAATAGAGTTCGTTTTTTATTTCCCGGGCCGAAGAACGCATATCATACAAATATTTTGTAAGGAAAAGCCGGGCATCGAGATTCTGAATAAGGGTTGGCGCAACCGTGTGCGCATCTCCGGTCCAGCCACAACGTTCACGATGGGGGCAATCGGTAGGGATACCATGCATATTAGATTTGATCGTCCAAAGGGCAAGATCGTGCAATTTATTGATTTGTGCATCCGAGCAACTGAACTCTCCCGCCTTTCTCATCGAACTATAAACGACAATCCCGGTCAGCAAATCTTTTTCAGGTTTATTGTCCAGTCCAGTCACCTCAACGTACCTGAATCCATGGTAAGTAAAACGAGGTTCCCATATTTCAATGGCTGCACCTTTACAGATATACTGATCTGTCTGAACATATTTAGTTGCCAAAACTCCTGTAGAGGAAGGGTTAATATTATTACTTTCATCAACCTCCTCTGAAAACCGAAGGGTAATTTTCTGCCCCTTTTTACCCATAACTTTCAATCGCACCCAGCCTGCAAAATTCTGTCCAAAATCGAACACCCACTTTTTGTCTGACGGTTCAAGAATTCGTGTGGCAGACAGTGAACCCATTCGGCGGATGGGTTCCAGGTATTCCTCTTTCATTTCAGGTGGATAAACGTCAGCGAATTTAACCGGTTTCCAGTCGTTATCGGTAAACCCCGCCCTATTCCAATTCGTTATTTCAAGGTTGGAGTTGTAAACTTCTCCGGCATATATATTATTGAAAATCACCGGACCTTCCTTCCATTTCCATGTGTTGTCGGTATTGATGGTATCCGGCCTGCCATTTTTATATTTAATGATCAGCTGCGCAATAACTATCGGTTGTCCATATGACATGGCCGGATTCCAAACCAGGTTCTGGTTATACCACCCATTACCAAGCATCACTCCGAGGGTGTTTTTTTGAAGGATCTCACTAACCGGAATCTCGTATTTCGTGTAAAGGGCATAATCATCATAGTTGGTTTGGGCCGGTTCCAGAACACGGTCACCAATCTTAGTCCCATTCAGGTAAGCTTCATAATAACCCAATCCACAAATAAAAAGAGTTGCAGCAACGACCTTCTTCTCCTGATTAATTTGAAAAGATTTTCGCAGCAGGGGCATGGGGGATTCCTTTTTATAATCATACGTTATCCACTGAGCTTTCCAGTCATGGGGGTAAGCCAGCGGAGTAACAAAACTTTCGGCTTTACTCCATCTACAGGTCGTTCCACTATTCTCCCAAACCTTTACTTTCCAGTAATATTTTTCGCCATTAGCAAGCCCTTTTCCACCATAGGGGATATACAGCTGATTATCCGCAATAATCTTTTTACTATCCCACAGATCGCCGATATTTTCTGAGATGTTCTTTTCAGACCCGGAAACGATGATCTGGTAAGCGCTTTGTGTCCAATTGTTAGTTTCTGATTTAATCTTCCATGAGAAAGTTGCTGGTTGATGTTTGCTGGTTTCAAAAGGTTGATTGAGTTGTAAGCCATATACCTGGAAATCGGAGGCTTGATTTTCGCATGAAAACATCACCAGAAGGAGAAAGCCAGCACAATATTTTCGCAATAATTTAATCATGGTAAACTATAATTTTGTTTCAATTTTTAATTAATAATTGAGCTGACAATTAAGGAGACTGCCATCACTGACAGCCTCCTTATCACAAATAAACCATCGGACTATACTAAATTATTGCCATGCAGCGGGTTGGCCAAGGCCCTGAAGCCTTCTGGCCTCTTCCTGCGGTATTGGAAGAACAAGGTATTTATCGGAAATTGCATTTCTATTTGTTGAAATTGGTGTCCTCTGGTAAGAGAATACCCCTGTATCAGTTCCAGTGCTACTTGTAACTTTCATCCCGCTGATCGGGCCATTGGTCGAACTGAGAATTTTCCATCTGCGCTGGTCATAAAACCGGTGATCTTCGAAACAAAGCTCAACGCGCCGTTCATTACGAATCCGCTGCATCAGAAAATCCTTTGTTTTAGCAAATCCGGGGACCAGCGAAATGACAGGTTGTCCGGCTCTGACCCGGATCATATCCAATGCAGTAATCGCTCCGTCGAGATTGTTCAACTCGCACTGAGCTTCGGCAAGGTTCAAATAAACTTCAGCCAGACGGAAATAAATTTTATGCGATGTTGTCCCACCGGCGGTCGATCCCCAATATGAAGCTGAACGGAATTTTTTGCCATAATAGCCTGTACAGCTAAGGCGCACATCTGCATCTAACTGTGAAACAGTATTTAAATTGAAACCGGTACCGGTTTTTCCAAGGTAAGTATAGATTACCAGATCGGGTGCTGTGGCCAGCTGTCCCTTATACTTACCATAGGTGGCTTTATTGAATACAATTGATGACTGAAGCCGTTTATCACGCCCTGTATAGGGATTGGTTCCCGGGTTTTCATTATATGTGCCGTTGAAGGTAACAGCTGAATGATCAGGCGTTGAATAGGAAGCCACCGGTAAAGCGCCATTGGTCAGTTCAAAACAGTCAACCAGCTCCTGGGTGGGTACTGAACCGCAGTTGGCGCTTTGAGTTGCTGATCCGAGGGCCTTGAGGTCTACTCCGTTATTGCTGTTCATTACAGCAGCATCGTTGGTCAGAGACCTGAGAATAACTTCATTGTTGGCAACCGTTACCGCCTCGCTGTAAAGTTTGTCATAATCAGCCATTGCCAGCAAGCTGTAGGAAGGGGCTATCGCAGTTAAACACTCCTGAGCCGCCGTGGCTGCTCTTTGCCATTTAGTCTGATCATTTGTCGGGTTATTCAACAAACTGGCGTTGTAGAGTAAAACATCGGCCTTCAGTGCATAAGCTACAGCCAGATTAAGCTTATCATAATCACCTGATGTCTGCCATCTCAGGGGTAAGGAACCACTGGCAATCACCTCATCACATTCCTTTGCAATGCGGGTGGCGATCTCATCATAAGTGGGTCTTTTGAGTGTTGACCAACCAATATAATCAGGCTCAAATGGCTGATCGATAAAAGGTAATGGTCCGAAATTTTTAATCAGCATAAAATGGTACCACGCCCTGATTAGTTTAACCTCATCCATCCATTTTTTCAGGTCGGCATCCGTTATTTGAGATTTATCAACTTTTGATTGTGGTAAATAAATCAAAGCCAGGTTACATTTCCTGATTCCGGTCCAGTCGGCATTCCAGATTAACCCAGCAAAAAGGCTGTTCACCGGTGTCAACAGGGCATTATGCCAGTCGGAAGTGGCTGTTCCTGCCCTGAAAGCATCATCGGTATATGCATCAAGCAACTGACCCGAGTTCTGTCCTGCAAAAGTGGTATTTAACTGGTCGTAACAATTATTCCTGAATTCGGTGATTGATGCCGGTTTATTCAACAACCGGTCAATATCGATCTTGTCAGAAGGCACCTGATCCAGTACGTCCACACATGATGCAAGGGCGAAAAGTAAAAGGAAAATCCCTGATTTTAATTGCAAAATATTTCTTCTTTTCATTTTGTTTGAATTTGTAGTTCTAAAATTTCACATTTACACCAAGGTTAAATGCCTTGAGTATCGGATAATTCGTATTGTTGGAATCGGCACTCTCCGGATCAAAATCATCGGTAGGCAGTTTATCCCATACCAACAGGTTTAATCCATTGGCATAAAAACGAATTGAACCGGCATTAATCAGTTTTGAAACCTTATGCGAAAGGGTAAAACCGAGCTCAATATTTCTTAGCCTGAGATAGGAGCCATCCGACAACCAGTAATCACTCAAAATGTAGTTGGAAGAAGTATTCCCAAGACGTGGATAGACAATTTTCTGACCTGAGGCTGCTTTTTCAGGTGTCCAGGCTTCTTTCATATATTCGGTAAAATTATCGTGGTTTGACCACCTGCCAAATCCATTGAGATAAACTTTCCGCCGGGCTGAACCATCAAAAAACAGATTCAGATCGAACCATTTGTAAGTAACCTGAGTTTTAAAACCGAATGAAATTTCGGGAGCCTGACCAATACCGATTGGAGCCTGATCCTTTGAATCGACAACCCCATCCTTATTGAGGTCCATGTATTTGATATCACCTGCAATGGGCACCCCGCCCAGCGCAGTCTGATTTGGCCACGCAGAAACCTCCTGTTGCGAATTAAACAATCCGGCAGTGCGGTATCCCCACCGTTGATTGATCGGATACCCTTCACTTCTGTACGGATAGGTATAAGTAGCATCATAAGGTAATTCAGCCATATAATCTCTTCTGTTTTGACTGAATGACATATTACCATTCAGGTTCAACGATAAATCATTATTAACCTTCTTGTTATACCCAACAACAAACTCAAACCCCTTATTGGTAACCTCACCCAGATTGGCAGGAGGAAGCGCCGAAGCTGCAAGTCCCATCATACCATTTGGAATAATGGCGATATCACGGATGATGATGCCGGTATTTTTATTGTAAAACGCGTCAGCCTGAAAGGTGAAGGATTTAAAGAACTGAGCCTCGAGCCCAACATTATATTTGGTCGACGTTTCCCATTTGATGTTTTCATTACCCAGCTGAACCTCGTTGGCGCCGGAATCCCATGTTGAAAGATAAAGGTATTGATTGGCCCCTCCATAATTGTATACGCTGTTTCCGTTTTGCCCTGCTGAAGCGCGTAGTTTTAAAAAAGTAAGGGCATTTGAATTTTTGAGAAAACCTTCCTCAGTAAGTATCCACCCCAGAGATAAGGATGGAAATAATCCAAACCGATGCCCCTTCATAAACTGTTCATTCCCCTGAAAAGAAAAATTAGCTTCAGCAAGATATTTATTATCAAAAGTATAAGTAAATCTTCCTGCCAAATTCAGGTAATTAGATGCCAGATATGACTGTGTCTGCTGCATATGGCGTTCACCGATCAGCATACCCGTTACACTGTGACTGTGATCAATGCCAAATTCACGATTGTAATTCAGCATCGCCCGCATATTGTACATGTAGTAGAAAGATTTGATCTGCCCGTCAGTCAAAGTTGAGTTGGCTGATCCGGCAATCTTTGCGTATCCCAGTGAATCGGCGCCGCTTTTGGCTTTTAGTGTGGCGACCTCCCATTTTTCGTAGGTCCTGCTCCGGGTTTGATTACTGCTCGAGTAGATATCAAAAGCAAATTGAGCAGTAGCCGACAAACCAGGTAAAATTTTATCCAGTTTCTGACGGGCGCCAAAGGTATTGCTAAGACGGGTCACTGTCTCAAGCTGAGATCCCGTACGGTTCAAATCGCCAAAAATGGAACGGCCGGTTGTGATGTTTAACTTGTCCCGTTTGATAATGACCTCTCCTGTGGGTGTAAGGTTATTATAAGCATTATTGGGTGTTTCGTAAAGTTTGGCAATCAGATCATTCCAACCAAGGCCGGCTGCCACATAAGGAGCATTGATTTTTTCAATGTAACCACCGATATTGAGCCATACATCCAGGTTCGGATTTACGGTCGCATCCATGTTCGTCCTGAAATTGAACCGGTTTGCCTTTGACTCATTATCGTAACTGTACCTGGAGAATTTTTCACTTGCAAAAATTCCTCCCTGAGAGGTGTAACCAAGCGAGGTAAAATAACGCATCGCCTTTGTTCCGCCCTGAAAGTTTACATTTACCCGCGCCACCCTGGTATAATCTTTCATAAAATCAGAGATCATATTTCGTACCGGGTAGAATTGAGTCATATCCCCCGTGCGGTAATGTTCGAGTTCTGCCGGAGTATAAAAACCCGCCGGACCAGAAATAATGGGAGCACTTCCCTGTACATCGGCATAAAGGGTATCATTCGCCTTCCGTTGGTTATACATATTGGCATAGTCGTAAGCCGAAACGGTATGGGGCAGACGTGTAGGAGACTGCATGGAATAATCAACCGATACACTTATTTTTGATTTCCCCACAAATCCCTTCTTGGTGGTGATGAGGATTACACCGGCAGAACCGCGCATCCCGTACAAAGCGGTGGCAGCTGCATCTTTTAATACAGTAACACTCTCGATATCATTAGGTTCAATTCCTGTAATGTATCGTTCCACACCATCAACCACATACATGGTGCCATTAAAGTTGGGTGAATTATATCCCCTGACATGTGAGTCGTAGCTCTCCCTGCCAGGTTCTCCATCCGTCTCAATCACCCTTAAACCGGGAAGTCTCCCCTGCAATGCCATGAGCAGACTGGTTGTCCGGCTTGAAACCAGCTCTTCACCTGAAATCGAATACAGCGATGAAGTTATACTCTTTTTGGTCTGATTACCAAATGCAACAGGTTGATATTCGGTTTTCTTCAGAACGATCACAAGATTACCTTGTGCTTTTCCATAGCTTTTTTTGGAGGTTTCATAACCCACAGAAGCATACGAAATCGTTGCCGGAAGATTATTCACGTTAACTGAAAAATTTCCGTTCAGGTCAGTTTCGGTATTGCCGGGGTTACCTTCCTGGGTGATCACGGCTCCGGGAATGGCAACACCGTTTGCATCAGTCACCTTCCCCATTATTGTATGCTGATTTTGTGCATATAAAGAGCCAGGAATGACACAGCAAAGTATTAAAAAGTATCTTCTTATTATATTTTTCATATTTATTTTTTTAATAGCTTAAAATTTCTTCAGGCAAGTTTATTACTGCCATGCCACGGGCTGGTCAATTCCAGGAAGTAGGTTTTTATCAGCTAAAGGAATCGGCAACACCTTATATTTTTCGTTGAAGCATGAATAAACATAAGGACACGGGAAACGGGTATATTTATAATTAGTCCCCACTTTTTCCGGAATGATAATGCTAACATTATTGTTATTCACATCGCTAATTAAATTCCAGCGCCTTACATCGTAGAAACGGCTATCTTCGAGGACCAGTTCGACCCTGCGTTCGTTGTAGATCCGCTTCATGAGCCACTGCAGATTGCCTGCCTGGTAACCCGGTACAGCTTTTATAGATGGCTGCCCGGCACGCAACCTGGTTTTATCCAATGCATTACAAGCCTCATCAAAATGGCCTGCGCCGCATAATGCCTCGGCATAGTTGAGCCAGATTTCTGCAATACGCATGTAAACGGTGAACTGATAACATCTGCCATTGCCGTCGCCTGAAACACCTTTTCCATACCACAAGGGGTCACGGTCTTTTGCAAAGTAATAACCCGAACAGGTTTTAAGGTTGGAACCCGTGGTGGTATTTCCATTGGTACCGGTTCCGGGGCATCCGAGGTAGGTAAACACGTTGATTGACCCCAGCTGGTACGATTCGCCAAAATAATTTCCATTGTAAAGGATGTCTTTCGACAAACGGGCATCGCGGTTGGCATACGGGTTATTCACATCATCGTACCCGGCAGCAATCGCTTCAGAGGTAAATGTTGGTTTAGCATGAGTCGCGTCGTAATTCTGAATGATCAACGCGCCGTTCTTCATCTCATAACAATCCACAATTTCCTGCGAAGGTGTCTCACCGGCCTTTGCAATCGCATAATTACAACGGACTGGGTTCGTCTTCGACAGATCCATTCCGGCAATATTACTCAATTGAGACAGTCTGTCACGCCCTTTCCAGATCACCTCTACAGCCTCCAGATCGACATTATAATTTGAGATGTACATCCTCTTTGTATTGGAAAGGGGTTCCAGGGTATAGGCATTTAAATCGAGCAACTGTTTCGCAGCTGCAGCCGCCGCTTCATATTTAGCCACATCACCCGTAGAGTTGTACAAAGGACTGGCGTTGAATAATAATACACGCGATTTAAGGCCGTAAACAAAACTAAGCGGCATCCTGTATTTATCGTTCACATTGGCAGGATCACGTTTAAGGGGAATTATTTTACGGTCAATAATACCTTGTAAATCGGTGGCAATTTTTTTTGCAGCTTCATCAAAGGTGGGCCGTTTCAGATCTTTCCAACCGGTAAAATCAATCTCATAGGAGGTATCAAGAAAAGGTAACGGGCCATACATGCTGATTAATTTGAACTGATAGTAAGCCCTGAGTGCCATTGCTTCATCTTTCATTAAATCGCGGTCTGACTGGGGCAGCAGTTCTAAGGGCACGGTAATATTTTTAACGTTCTCAATAAAGAGGTTACACTCGCGAAGCGCTCCCCAGTATCTCCCCCACCAGCTAACGTTGGTATTTGTATAAGCATTTGTTGTGGATTGAGTCGCCCACACAGCAGCAAATGAAGGGGTCAACAATCCGGACCGCCAGTTTCCCATACTTTGGGGTTGCGGATCTATACAGTTGTCAGTCAGCTCCTCTTCGCTTGTCCAAAAGTAAAGGTAAACACGATTATTGGGGACACCTCCATAACAGGCATTAAACATTCCTCTCACTTTGTCGGCATCACTCAACATGCCGGTAAGCGTTTCCCTGGAATCGGCGGCACGCTCCAGGGCCTTTTCCAAAGACTTTTGGCAGCCGGTCGTGACAGTAAGCAAAAGGAATAATATCGGGATGAACCGTATGATTTTATCTGTTTTTTTCATCAGCGGACAATTTGTTTTTTTATAGCCTGAAGGAATCCGCATGAGAAGATTCTCATCCGTGATTTTGGTTTTCAAATATGCTCGTTTCATAATATCTGATATTTTAAATATTTAATAATTTCATCATGGATTCATTAAAAAGTAATGTTTATACCCATGTTATAATTTGCAGATATCGGATGGCTCAGGGAGTTGGAGATCTCCGGATCCAGGTACTTAAACGGCATATTATCGATGGTCAGCAGGTTTAATCCATTAAAATAGATTCTGAAATTCTGCAGGCCGATCGCCGAACTCCATTTTTTTGGAATGGTATAACCCAATTCGAGATTTTTGATCCGCATGTACCACAAATCAATCAGCCAGTAGTTGCTTGGGTTCTTGCTTCCTGTTACTCCATCGGTGTGCATTCTGGGGTAACGGATATCACCTCCGTTGGCTGCTTTTTCGGGAGTCCATGCATATTTATGCAATTCGAAATAATTTTTTATCCCGGCAGCGGCATTGCCGTCCCAGTCATAAATGGCACGCCCCGAAAAATCAAAAGTGTAATTGGTCACTCCCTGAAGTAAGATGCTCAAATCAAACCCTTTATAGGAAGCAGTTAAACTAAAGGCCAGGTTTAACTCGGGGACATTTGGATGTGTCATTGGAATCTTGTCTTTCTCATCAATTACCCCATCTTTATTCATGTCAGCATATTTTAAATCACCAGGCAGAACAGTGGCGCCAAGTCCGGTTTGTTTAGGTGAGGCATCGATATCGGCCTGGTCCTTAAAATAACCGAGACAATTGAAGCCCCATATGGTACCTCTTGAAAATCCTTCAACGCGGTTCCGGTAAACAAAAGTTGAATCGTAAGGCGTTTCATTTGACCTCTCAACAATATTTCTTGCAAAAGCTGCACTTACACGGCTCATCAAAAAGAAATCCTTGTTAACCTGTTTCTTGTAGGAGAAGGTGGTTTCAAACCCGCGGTTGGTCATTACCCCATCATTGGTAGGCGGTAATGCCGTTTGTCCAAACATATATTTAGGAATAGGCAGAACGTTCATCAGGATCGAACTCCTTTTTTCGTAAAACACATCGAAATCCCAGGCAAAGCCATGTAAAAAGCGGCTTTCAAATCCAAAGTTGGCTTTGTTGCTTTTTTCCCAGGTTACTGCTTCGTTTGGTATACTATTTTGATAAACCGGGTTCGGAAGACCGGGTAATCCGGCAATGCCATCAAAATATCCGGCAGTCCCTTGTGTCCAGTCATCAACATAGATAAAACGTTTTGACGAAATCTGATCATTACCTACCTGACCAAAGGAGCCCCTTATTTTAAGAAATTCAATCGCCCTTTGTGATTTAAAAAAATTCTCCTCTGAAATTACCCAGCCAGCTGATAATGAAGGGAAAAATCCAAATCTTTTCCCCGGAGCAAACTGTTCAGAACCATTTACACCAAAATTCACTTCTGCAAGATAACGGTGTGCAAAGTCATACGTAAACCGTCCTACAACTCCCACATAATTAAACGGAACCTGAACCTCAATGATTTTTTGGTTTTGTTTGTAAAGCAGCAATCCGGTAACCGCATGCTGACCAAACTTATTGCTGTAATTCAATGAACCTTCAAGGTCAAAACTATTGCTCACACTTTGGGTTAACTGGTTGCTAAGTTCCGAATCGGCCCCTGCACCAACAACATAGGTAACGGTATCCTTACCGGCGGTAGTCTTTCCAAGTACCGGATTATAGGTCTGGTAGGAACGTCTGAAACCACGGATATGGGTGGCATTTGGATCGTAAGAAACGATTGCGCGGGCAGATAATCCTTTGGTCAATACGCTAAGATCCTGTTCGAATCCAACTGTCGTATTGATGGTATTGGTCGTTGTTTTCCGGTAACCGGTCCTGTTTAAAGCGCCATAGGGTACGCGGTCAGGACCGTTCGAAAGTACGCCGCCGGTTGGGGTTAAATCGGCAAAAGAGATGGAAGGAATATCGGTAAATTCGGCCAGTAACAAATAATAGTAGGAGGCTGTGGTAGCTGCATCTGCAATCCCACCATAAACAATCGGGTCGTTTTTATCCTGCAGGTATCCCGACAGGTTCATCCAACCTTTGAGCGATTTGGTGATCTGCATATCGATATTGGCGCGATAGGTAAAACGATCTACCCTTTCCGAATTGTCGTAGTTATACTCATTCCATTTTTCAGTTTTGAATGGTCCGCCCTGACGCATGTAACCCCAGCTTGCGAAATATTTCGTCTTCTCATTTCCACCACGCAGGTTGACATCTGCCTTTACCATGGGGGTGAACTTATTCATAAACTCCTTATACCAATTCCGGTCTGCATAATAATTGGGCAGGTCATTATCCTTATAGTGCTGAAAAACGGCATCGGAATAAGGCGCAGGCGAAGCCGGATCATTCATCGCAACCACCTGATTGCGGAGGGTCATATAATCAACAGCATTTAAAGGCGCCGGCAGCCGGGTAGGCGTCTGTAACGAATAATTTACATTGGCTGTCACTTCGGCTTTCCCGATACTCCCTTTTTTAGTCGTCACAATAATAACCCCATTAGCTCCGCGAACACCGAACACGGCAGTTGCAGAGGCATCCTTTAATATAGATACGGATTCAATATCATACGGGGAAATTGAATTGATTTCTCTTTCAACACCATCAACCAAAACCAATGGCGCGGATGAATTTAGTGTGGCCTGTCCCCGAATAAAGGTTTGGAGACTCTCCTTCCCGAGTTCACCGTCTTTTTCCATAATTGTCAGTCCAGGCATCTTGCCGGCCATCCCGATGGTAAGGTTAGATGAGGGGGACTGAACAATCTCTGCGGCGCTGATGGTCGAAATGGCAGCTACAACGCTTGCCTTTTTCTGATTTCCATAACCCACTACAACAACCTCGTCAAGTCCGGTAACAACCTCGCTAAGGCTGGTATTAATGGTCATTTTCCCGCCAACTGCAATTTCCTTTTTCTCCATACCAACAAAGGAGAATACAAGAACAGCTCCCTGTGCATGCTGAAGTTTAATCTGGTACATTCCATTTACATCAGAAAGAGTACCATTATTGGTTCCCTTCTCCGCAATTGTTACTCCGGGGATTGGTGCCCCGTTCGCATCCGACACTTTCCCTTTTACCTGTGAAAAAAGCTGTTGACTGACTAAAAACAGCACACAAAATAAAAGCATTTTTTGCCAAAGCTTTACCTTAGATTCGTTCATACGCAAATTAGTTTTAATTTTTGGGGTTTACAATATTCCATTTTCATAAGAAGAATTTAATAGGGTTTTTAGATTTTATTAACAGGTCAAATTTTCAATAATATTGCGACTCTGACATTAGATTTTCGACCAAAGACTTTAAAATTCGTCCCTAATTGACCTTCTTGGTCTGTGAATTGTAATAACAGTGCGTTCGGCAGCAACCAGGAAAGACAGCTCTATCCCATTAAACGATTGCATTATAATTACAAAACCATTTATTAATAATTGATTTTCGCCGCTCCGTGAAAGTGACTATAAAGAAACGGCGTCGCCCTTGAGCCGGTTGATATAATCGCGCGGACTCATCCCCTTTTCCTGCTTAAATGCCGTGCTGAAATACGATGAAGAGCCAAAACCAGTCATCTCACTTATTTCGACAAGTGAATATTTACCCAGGTTCATCAGCTCGATTGATTTATTGATCCGGTGCTTTTTGATGTAGGAATTAGGGGATAATTTGGTAAGCCCCATAAATTTGCGGTAAAAGACAGACCGGCTCATATTCATGTTCTGAGCTAGTAACAGGATGTCCAGCTCCTGATTGGAAAGTTCTTTCTCAAGAAAGACATTCAACTTCGAGAGAAACTGAATATCAAGTTGGTTAATTTCAGATTTATCCAGTTTAGGCATCTGACCGCTCAGAAAAATGTCATGAATCCGCTTCCTGTTTTTTAACTGACTGTCGATAGCCGACAAGAGAAAATCGATGTTAAATGGTTTTGCAATGTAAAAATCGGCGCCGGATTGCATCCCCTCTATCTGACTTGAAATCTCGGTTTTTGCAGTTAAAAGAATAACAGGAATATGACAAAATTCCTTATTCCCTTTAATGCTCCTGGTAAATGCGTATCCATCCATTTTAGGCATCATCACATCCGAAATCACCATATCCGGAAGATGGTGCTTCACCATTTTCAGCCCGGTTTCGCCATCATGGGCATTGATGGTTTTATAATAATTTTTCAGGCTGTTTACAAGAAAATTATTTAATTGAGGATCATCCTCCACCACAAGAATTGTCTTTTCAAAATCGACCTGTATTTCAAATTTATGCAGCAGATCGGCTCCTGTATTTTCAGAAAAGGGACTTGGCATGATTGGGTGATTGTTACCGGATTTAGAATCGGCAAAGTCCTTTGGCTCAAAAACAGTACTATCCAGGGGCAAAATAAATGCGAATGTAGAACCTTCTCCCAACTTACTTTCCATCCTAATATCCCCTTTATGAAGTTCAAGAAGCGATTTTGTAAAGTTAAGCCCGATCCCTGTTCCTGAATAATCGGGTCGCTGTTTACCCCCTGATTCGATCTGTTTATAACGGTCAAAAATAGTGCTCCACTCTTTTTTATCAATGCCCCATCCTATATCGGTGACGCTGATTTCGACATAATCCGTTTCAGGTAAATCCATTTTTATTGAATACAGCGACCGGATCTGCACGTTTGCTATTTTTCGTACAACAACTTCGATTCTCCCCCCTTTTTCCGAATGTTTAATGGCATTTGAAAGGAGGTTGCTGAGTATTTTTTCAAGCTTATCATGATCGAAACAGAAGGTAAAACAATCATCTTCCATAAAATTAATCCTGATCTCCTTCTCTCTGGCATAAAGGGTGAAAAGTTCCACTATTTTCCTGATCTCATGGTTCACCTCTCCGTTTTCAAGCCATAACGACAATGACTCGCTCTCAATTTTCTTGTAAGTTAGCAATTGGTTAATCAATTTTAAAAGGCGGTTGACATTCAGATCAAGACTAAGGGCGTATTCTTTTATTTGGGGACTTAGTTTTTCCTGTCGCGAAAGCTGCGAGACCAGTCCGTAAATCAACGTGAGCGGGGTTCGAAGTTCATGGGAAATGTTAGTGAAAAACTTCTGCTTCATCAGGTTGATTTCGCGCTCTCTTAGGTGTTCCGAATGTTCATTTTCGAGGTTCTTTTTATAGACAAAGGTTTTAATCCGCAACCTGAAAATCAAATAAGTAATTGCCCCCAGTATGGCTATATAGACCGCCCACGCCAAATAGGAAAACCACGGTGCCGGCTGAACACAAATCATCAGTTCAGCTTCGTTTTCGGAGGTTACACCCGCTCCATTTACCGATTTGACCTTAAAGGTATAATTCCCCCGCGGCAGATTCGAATAATATGCTTTTCTTTGATTATCTACGTTATACCAATTTTTATCGAATCCTTCCAATTGATAGGAATATTTTATTTTTTCAGGTGAAAGGAAATCAAATGACACAAAATCGATACTAAATGGCTGATCTTTATATGTTAAGGTAATTTTTTTTGTAAAAGGGAGACTCTCCTTTAAAACACTACGCTGAACCATCGGAATAACCGGAAGATTTTGAACGAACAAGTTTTCGAGTACCACCCTTGGAGCATCACTTCTGTCCTGAATAATCTCTTCAGGGTTAAAATAGGTCAAACCTGAATTTCCACCAAAATAAACAATCCCGTCTTCATCTTTATAGGCAGCCTTCCCGTGAAACTGGTAATTATTGACCCCTTCATTAAAAAAATAGGCCTTAATGTTATGGGTGCTCTTATTTAACTTCGCCAGTCCGTACGATGTACTTAACCAGAGATTATTCATTTCATCTTCTTCGATACCAATTGCATCACTACTTGGCAACCCCTCTTTAATATTATAATTCAGGACTTCCGATTTATTAAAATCAAATGAAAATAATCCATAATTATAAGTCCCAACCCATATTTTATTCTCTTTATCCTTAAAGGCTGTCACCGCAAATAATAATCCGGGATATTTTTTAATGTCTGCCAATTCAACCTGCCTGATATTGAAATCCTTCGTATTCATCAAAAACAGTCCGTTCCCGTAACTGATAAACAAGATTTCATACTCGTTTACCCTGATAATCATCGGGATATTTGAACCCCGGTTACGAAATTGGCTTAACAGATTTCCTTTCAGATCAAATATAAGCAAACCTTGTCCGTCAGTCCCAACAAAAATCCGGTCGTTCATTTGAAGAATAGAAACGGCTCCATTATTGGGATCAGGAATTTGTAACGTCCTGAATATCTTTGTATATGGATCGAATATCTGTAGCCCGAAATAAATCCCTATCCAGTATTTATTTTCACTATCAACAAATATGGTACGTAAATTGGAATGACCCAGTTTGCTATTGGTCTTGTTATAGGATGTAAATGACTTATTTTCTATATCATAAATGTAAAAACCATTTTCACGGGTAGTAATTACTAAGTTTTTCCGGAGATCCTTTGTGATCGAGGTAATGAACTTACCTTGTGTTAATTTATTCAGTGAAACATCAAAATTGAAATTTTTTGCCTCTTTAAACGAGACATCCAGACCCGCATCGAAAGTCCCAAGCCACACATTTCCCGATTTATCTGTCAAACAACACATGTAGTTATTGGAATGGATTTCGGAGTATCCATCCTCCTGGTAGTGACGAACAAGAGAATTTCGGGCTTTGTCGTAAATAAACATCCCCGACTGCAGGGTTCCGATCCAGTAAATGGAGGGCTCCTTTTCAAGGATAAACCGTACATCAAAACCCGAAAGACCCGTTTGTAAGGTTGCATAATCCCTTGGTTCAATATATTGTCTTGTAGTAAGATTGAAAAAATCAATCCCCCCCTTGGTTCCAACCATGATCATATTTTCCGTGGCCTGGAACAACGTTTTTACCGAATTACCGTTCAAGGAATTGGAACCTGTTGTGTTCCGGTAAAAATCGAACTTGTCAGTTCTGATATCATAAACCCCCAAACCTTTTCCATTGTCTAAACCACACCATAAATTACCATTCCTGTCAAATAGCAAACTATTGATGTACGGTTTTTCAACCAGGCTGCTTCCTAATTCCTCCAGTTGACTGCTGCCTGAACGAAACCGAAACAGACCGATTCCGGTTGCCATGTAGATGTATCCATCCCGTTCAACAAAAGCCAGAACCGTATATTTTAAATTGGGGAACAATGAGGTCATTTTATCTGTCCGGTTGTCGAAACAATCAATTCCATTTGCCGTGCCAATGTACATAAGTCCGTCGGTGGAACAATAGAGCGAACCAACATGATTTGACCGCAATGAAGCAGGATTACCGGAATCAAAATAAAAACGTTTAAACTCATACCCGTTGTAACGACTGACTCCTCCCATGGTCGCAACCCAGATATACCCCAGCTGATCCTGCGCAACAGAAGAGATATTCATATTATTGAGCCCCTCCTTAAAAGATATATTTCGCAATTGAAGCCTGGTGTTAGCCCCCGCATGGTTCCAAAGGAAGAGGAATACTGTTAAAGAAGCGATTACCCTTTTCATAAGAAAATTTACATTCGTATTTTAAGGAGCAATAATTAAATGAAAGACATCTATAATGCTGATTGAAAATTTTTTATTCCGGTTGAAATTCTATATCCGGCGGCCCATGTTTGAGCATGAAACAGCTATCAATAGAAGTTTTGTCAGTCAATGTTTGGTTTGAAAAATCACCTAATAATCAACTTCAAAGATAACGTTAATAAAACTTGCATTCAATATCCATATTGGTAAAATGTTTACACAAAATGAATCGCTCCCAGCCCTAAGTGGACCAAAGAAGATGAAATGGCAGGGAAATTTTCATGGTTAACCGGTTTGATACCGGGATGCAAATCCGTATGTTACGGGTAACTGAGCATTCAAGGTTGTTGTCAGAGTTAAAACTGAAAATATTTGATTCTGAGGCTTTAAAAATCTCCGTTTGCGGTCACGGAATAATAGAAAATAGTCTAACTTAGCGCCGTTTTAAAAAAACGGAATTATAAATTAAATTTTTAAACAGGATGAAAAAATTAGTTGCATCTGTAATTTTGGCAGTTATTTCGTTGGGTGTTTTTGCTTCCGGTGGAAAATGGGAGAATCTCTTCAACGGCAAAGATTTAACCGGTTGGGAACGGCTGAACGGGAAAGCCGAATACACCATAGTCAAAGGGGAGATCGTAGGAACAAGCAAGACAAATACTCCAAACACCTTCCTGGCTACCACCCGGACTTACGGAGATTTTATTCTTGAATATGAAATGAAAATGGACCAGGGGCTTAATTCGGGAGTTCAGATAAGGTCAGAAAGTAAAAAAGAGTACAATGATGGTCGTGTTCACGGTTACCAGGTGGAGTGCGACGACTCACCAAGAGGCTGGTCTGCAGGAATATACGATGAGGCCCGAAGGGGTTGGCTCTATCCTATGGAGTATAATCAGGCAGCAAAAAAAAGTTACAAACAGGCACAATGGAATAAATACCGCGTCGAGGCAATTGGTAACTCCATCCGGACCTGGCTCAATGGTATCCCTTGTGCTAACCTTGTTGACGATATGACCCCCGCCGGTTTTATCGCACTTCAGGTTCATGCCATAGGAAAGGAAGAAGCCAATGCCGGCAAAACGATCTGTTGGAGAAACATCAGAATTATGACTGAAAATCTTCAGGCGAACCGCATTAAAATGGACGCAAGTGTTGCTGAGGTGAGCTATCTTAATAATTCCCTCACAGCAAATGAAAAAGCGGGGGGATGGAAATTACTTTGGGATGGGAAAACAACAGAAGGATGGCGCGGAGCCGGACTTGCTGCCTTCCCCAAAAAGGGGTGGACTATTGAGGATGGGATGTTGATTCCGAACAAGGGTGACAATAAATCAGGTGGTGATATTGTTACCGTAAAAAAATACAAAAATTTTATCCTTGAAGCTGATTTTAAAATTACCGAAGGGGCGAATAGCGGGATCAAGTATTTCATTCAAAGCGAACCAGGCAAACCAAATACCGTTGGGTTTGAATACCAGGTTCTTGATGATGCAAGACATCCTGATGCCAAAGCCGGAATCAACGGAAACCGGACTCTTGGATCGCTTTACGATCTGGTAACCGCCAATTCTCAGGTTTTTGATCCAAGCCAGCCAGTTAAAAGGGTGAATGGGATCGGTCAGTGGAACCGTGCCCGGATTGTAGTCAACGGGAAAAAGGTCACCCATTATCTTAACGGGGTAAAAGTGGTTGAAATTACCAGGGGTTCACAGGAATTCAAAGCTGTTATTGCCAAAAGTAAATTCAACAAAGCGCCGGGTTACGGAGATTTTGAAGATGGATATATTCTGCTTCAGGATCACGGCAATGAGGTGGCTTTCAAAAATATAAAGATAAAAGAATTGTAATTATAATTTTCAGACCCGGCAACCCTATTATGCCGGGTCTGAAAATTATTTATCCTTCAATTAAGAATGACTACCTGGTATTTTACTTTTGAGAGTCCGGTAGGCCTTTTAAAGCTGAGTTCAGATGAAACACATCTTAAATCTGTTTCGTTTGATGGTGAATTCACTGAGAATATTTCGTATATCCCCGAAATTCTGTTGCGCACTAAAACACAACTGGAGGAATATTTTTCAGGAAGCCGGCAGAAGTTCGATTTGCCGGTTAATCCGGAAGGAACTGAATTCCAACGCAAAGTTTGGAAACATGTCGCAACAGTTGATTATGGTTGCACCAGAAGTTATGTTGAAATAGCATGTGCATTAGGATCCGAAAATTTTAGCAGGGCCGTAGGAATGGCAAACGGTAAAAATCCCCTGCCAATCATCATTCCCTGCCACAGAATCATTGGCCACAATGGTAAACTGACCGGCTATTCCGGCGGTTTGGAGCGCAAAAAATGGTTATTGCTTCATGAGCGGCAATTCACAGACCATAGCAGACTTTTCTAATATCCCGAATTCCTTCATTACTTAATTCTTACATGTGAAAATAATTTGTTTTTAAGTGGCCACATAGCTTGCCCCGATCCATCGGGGGAACCCTCATAGATTTTCATGCTCTTTGGCGAGCCTTTGCTCATGAGGGTTTCATTACTTAATCTCCCAAAGGGTGCTGCTCATCAAATCCAAAATTTTTATTGCTTCCCATTCCGGTAATGCGGCTCTCGGTTCTGCTTTTGATAAACGTCTCCGGCATTAAACGTTGACCCACGGGATGAATCAAACCCGGATCGTCGTTTTTTGGATTCTTAATCGTTGGTGCAATGGGATAGGCATTCATTAATTCGCCTGGGTAGGGAACCAGAAGACGGGTTATATCCGATAACGGCAAGGAATTGGACAACCAGTTTTTTTCATCTTCGCGATGCAAAATGACCGGCGACCTGTGGTGATGAATCATTTGGGTCAGCTCATTGGCCACGGTGGTAATAATGGCAAATGAATAGATTAACTCGCTGTTTTCCGGATTTTTCCAGCAGTCCCAGAGACCTGCGAAAGCAAAAGGCCGCATCTTATCCCGCAGGTAAACCACGAATGGTTTGTCCAATTTCTCCTTTTCCGGACCTTCAATAAACGCGTCAGCCGGAATCAGACAACGCTGACTCCGGATGGGTTTCCGGAATACCGGTTTTGTGATGATCCCTTTTGCCCCGCTGTAATTTGGATCATTATCCGAATTGTGGTCCCCTTCGGCGCGGGCATTGATAAACAGGCTGGGTTTGGTCATCCAGGAGGGGGTCATCCCAAATCGGAACAGTTGAAGCTCATGCGGATGGTCATTCGTGATCACGGGGGCGAACTTCCCGGGTCCAATGTTATACGACGGTGTCAGGTTGATGGTATCAGGGACAACCACGCCGAAACGTTTTTCGAGCACCCCGGCTTTCTGAATCAGGATATATCTGCCACACATAGTTTTCCGGTTTTTATATAAAGATACAAAAAAACTACTCTTGAGATCACAATTGATGAACTTACCAATCCATTATTTACGAGCGAAGTGAAAAGTTTGTCCTTTTAAAAACTGATATCCCATATCCCTGCAGCTTTTTCCAGTTCAACAAGCGCCACAGCCCTGTTAAAGAGTGTTTCATAATAACTCTCCTGAATATCGTTATAGGTTCTTTGCGCATTGAGAACTTCAAGCAATGAGGTTTCCCCCCGGTTATAACTGTAAATCTTTCCTTTGCGTACACGTTGGGCATTTTCGAGCAGTCCGTGATCAAAGCTGTCAACCTGTTTGCAAAACGCCTGATACTTTTGCAAAGCCTGGGCTATCTCTGTGCGAATCTGCAGATCTGCTTTCTCATAAAGCAGCTCAGACTGTGATAGCTGAAATTGTGCCAGTTTGAGTTCCCCTTTGTAGTAATTCGAAAACTTCAACGGAACAGCAATTCCGGCAGAAAACGTATTTGCGGCAGGGCCGCTTCCCGGGGATGGTCGGCTGTTTTCAATACCCAGTGAGAGACCAAGATCAATATTACGCTCTTTTTTTGCCAACCTCAGCGCCTTGCCTGCCACCTCTTTATTATAAAGCGCTGCAACAAGATCTGCCCGTTTATCCCTGGCGACAGCGATCAGATCAGATGACTCAAATGACCGTTGCTTAAAGATCAGATTTCCGTCAGGAATCAGA
>JAHEYS010000030.1 GCA_023251475.1 Prolixibacteraceae bacterium | reverse complement strand
TATTATTGTCGTTCTTTTCATAATCAATTATTTATTTAATATAAAATAGATATTCCCGGAATAACCCCAATCGCAATATAAGCATTCAGAACTTACAGGGGAGTTTTAGCAGTGTAACATTCAAATTTAAACTAAAAGGGAAAATTTAGAAGGATACTTTTTTCTTTGCCTCATCGTTTAACGGACCCAGGTGTTTTTTCACTATAGCCCAGACCATAGAAGCATCGACAGCATCATAAGCATGAATCAACCGATTGCGAAAGCCAACAATTTTACGAGCATTTTCAAGACTTTCTTCCGGGTGAAGAAGGTCGAACTTATTTACAGCTTCACCGATAATCCCTAATTGTCTTTCAACAGCACTTTGCGTCTTAAGATCATTTACAAAATCCGCGTAGCTTGTAATTGAATTCATAAAGTCTTCAATTAATTCAATTGCTTGAATAATGTCAGACAAGTATTTTAGACCCTTTTCCGTCATAAATTAATACTTTAGATGAATCAATACTTCTTCTTAAATAGGGGTTACGAATGGATGAATCGGTTAATAAGTCCACTTTTCTATGAAAAAATAGTTCAAAGGTATCCCAAAGTGATAACAATTTTTCTCCCCGTTCAATTGGATCAGGTTCATCTATTTCTACAAGTAAATCAATATCACTTGAAGATCTATTAAATTGATCGGTTGTAGCTGATCCAAAAGCATACAAATACTTAACCTTATGATTCTTACACAAAGTTCTAAAATCCGATTTCTGTTTTAATATTTCTTCCTTTATAATCATTATTCAAAGATACATTTTTTATGACATTAAATATTTGGAATGGATTACTCCAGCACGATTTCCTTACCATCATTTTTCTGAGCAGTCCCCGGAGTGCTCCGACCGTCTTTGATATACTTCAGCATCAAAGTCTTTAATTCAATTACCATATCCGGATATTCGGAGCAAAGATTCTTACTCTCTCCCGGATCTGATTTCAAATTATAAAGTTGTAGTGGTGGAAGCGATTTATAGTTCTTTTCATTCTGTTTGGGGGAACTCCAACCGCCCGATCCGGCAGAAAACAGCAATTTCCAGTCACCCTTACGAATGGTAAAGTTGCCATCGATAGAGTGATGCACCGTAGCCTCATGGATATTTTTTTGTGGTCTGGTATTTAACAGCAAGGGTAAAATGTTGTAGCTGTCCTCACCCTCATTATCTTTTACCTGATAGCCCGTTATTGCTGAAAAAGTAGCAAAAAAGTCGGTCAGGCAAATGGTTTGCTCCACCAGGTGCGGCTTAAATTTTGCAGGCCACCTCACAATACAGGGAATGCGATGACCGCCATCAAACAAATCGGCTTTATGACCCCGGTAAATATAACTGGGATTATGACCTTTGGCCTTCAACTCCGCAAAATTCGCTGAGGGACTGCATCCATTATCAGAGGTAAAGACAACTATTGTATTTTCACTGATCCCCGCTTTATCCACCTTTGCCAACACCCTTCCAACCATTGCATCAACCATTAAGACAAAGTCGCCATAGGGATTAAGGCCCGATTTCCCCTGGAACTCCTTGATTGGTAAAATGGGGGTATGAGGAGCAGGAAGCGCCAGATAGAGGAAGAACGGTTTCTTAGCCCTGGCCTTCTCTCCAATATATTTTTCTGCACGACTGATCAGATTCGGCAATGTCTGTTCATGATCAAAATCTGAGGCGGTAGGCCCTTTTCGCCACATTTTCATTCCTGTGCCCTGGGTAATCCTGTTGGGAAGAGCCGTTGGCTTATCATTCTCCACATAAACATAAGGGTCCATGTCGAGCGACCCGGAGAATCCGTAAAAATAGTCGAACCCCAATGTTGTGGGTCCGTTTTTAATAGGTTTATGATAGTCAATACTATCCTTCCCTTTTTCAATATTATTCCATTCCCACCCCAGGTGCCACTTGCCGATGCAGGCAGTCTGGTAATTTTCCTCCCGGAGAAGTGACGCTACAGTTCGTCTATCGTGAGGAATAAGAGCAGGGCTATATCCATATAAAACGCCGCTTTTCAGTGTTGACCGCCAGTTGTAACGTCCGGTAAGAATCCCGTACCGGGTAGGGGTACAGACAGCCGAACTGGAGTGCGCATCGGTAAATGAAACCCCCTGATTTGCCAGCCGGTCAATATTTCTTGTAGCAATCTTTGAATCCCTGTTAAAGGCAGAAACATCGCCATACCCAAGATCGTCAGCCAGAATAAAGATAATATTGGGATTCTTAGCCGCCTTACCAACGGCAGGCATAGTGGTAAGCGCCGCTCCGAAAAGTGGTAAAAACACTTTTAGTACTCCGGTAATACTTTGAATTTTATCCAT
>JAHEYS010000336.1 GCA_023251475.1 Prolixibacteraceae bacterium | reverse complement strand
AGTAAGCTGGAGAATCTGCTAACTTCAGGAAACCTGCCCGACCAGTTTATTTCAAGTGTTCTGGAGCAACAGAATAATTTGAACCGGTTGCAGCAAATTATAAAGGCATTGTTACTCATAGCGCGGATTGAGAATGATCAATTTGCTAAAAATGAGACCATTGTTTTGAGAGATCTTGTAGATGAAATTATCCTGAACATCGAGGATCGCGCTGAAATGAAAAATATTACCCTGGAGAACCTGGTTCCTCCAAACCAAACACTGGCAAATGTTAACAGATCGCTGATCTATATTCTGATGTTTAATCTTATATCTAATGGGATAAAATATAATAAGGAAGGGGGATGGATCCGCATCGCCTGTTTCGAAACAGGAAGCAAATTTTGTATTGAGGTAATTGATAGCGGTATAGGGATTAATAATGATCAGATTTCCTCTATTTTTAACCGGTTTATAAGGGCTGATCCGGCCTCCGCGGAAGGACACGGGCTGGGACTCTCAATTGTGAGCAGCATTGTCCATTTTCATGACGGCTCGATTGAGGTGCAATCGGTAAAAGGTGAGGGCTCGACCTTCAAAATTCAATTTTCGTTAAAAAATGTTAATATAATTTCTTCTGTTTGAATCTTCATGATTCCTTCATAATCGCGAACCTACTTTTGAATTGTAAACAATATTAAGGTTCAATTTTAAATTCTCTATTATGAAAAAGTTAGTTGTATTATTAAGTTTCGTATTTGTATTAGGTCTGATTTCTGTCTCTGCTCAGGATAAGAAAAAAGAGGTAAAGAAAGCTCCTGCAAAAACTGAGGCCACAGCTGTTAAGCCAGCTGAAAAAGCAAAACCAGCCGCAAAACCAGCTGACGCTGCAAAACCAGCCGCTGATGCAAAGAAACCAGCTGCAAAAAAAGCAAAGAAAAAAGTTGCTCCGGTAACAAAATAAGATGATTTGAATGAATGAATGAAAAAAGGCCGCAGATTTGATTCTGCGGCCTTTTTTATCTCACTTCTGAACCCTCTTTTGTTTTTAGAGGAGGGGTCACGAATACCAGTGAACCGTCCGGATTCTCTGCCATCAGGATCATCCCCTGCGATTCAATCCCCTTGAGAATCTTTGGGGCAAGGTTTATTAATATTGAAACCTGTTGTCCGATAATTTTATCAGGCTCAAAATATTCGGCGATTCCCGATACCACAGTGCGTTTGTCAATTCCTGTATCAATGGTGAGTTTGAGCAATTTCCTGGTTTTGGATACTTTCTCGGCTGCAATTATCGTCCCAATCCGGATATCAAGTTTGGCAAAATCCTCATATTCAATATTGTTCTTCGCCGGATTTACCTTTGCCTGTTCAAGTTCGTTGGTTTTTTTGGTAGCGAGCAATTTATCAACCTGTGCCTGAATGGCCTCATCCTCAATTTTTTCGAAAAGAAGCTCAGGAGTATTTATTTTATGACCTGCCGTCACAAGATCGGTTCGCCCGAGTTCCTGCCAGCCAAATTTATCAAGGTTCATAAATCCGCGAAGTTTTTCTGTGGTGAAAGGGAGGAAAGGTTCAAAAACAATCGTCAGGTTTGCAGTGATCTGAAGGGCAGTGTTCATGATTGTTTTCACACGTTCAGGATCAGTTTTAACCACCTTCCATGGCTCCATATCTGCAAGGTATTTATTCCCCAGACGGGCCATATCCATCGCATTTTTCAGTGCTTCGCGAAAGTGGTACGTTTCGATTGATTTTTCAACCAATGTTTTTAGAGTGGCTATTTCACTCAATGTATTCTTATCATATTCAGTTAGTTCACCTGGAGTTGGGACCTCGCCGTTGTAGTATTTGTCGGTAAGCACCAAGGCTCTGTTCACAAAATTTCCAAAGATGGCTACCAGTTCACTGTTGTTTCTGGTCTGGAAATCCTTCCAGGTAAAGTCATTATCTTTTGTCTCGGGCGCATTTGCCGTGAGGGTATATTTCAGGACATCCTCCTTGCCTGGAAAATCTTCCAGGTATTCGTGCAACCACACCGCCCAGTTTCGTGAGGTTGAAATTTTGTCGCCTTCAAGATTGAGGAACTCATTGGCCGGAACATTTTCAGGCAGGATAAACGACCCCTCGGCTTTAAGCACTACCGGAAAGATAATACAATGAAACACGATATTGTCTTTCCCGATAAAATGAACCATCTTTGTTTCAGGATCTTTCCACCACTTTTCCCATCCTGATGACCACTCTTTCGTCGCTGAAATATATCCTATCGGGGCATCAAACCAAACGTAAAGCACTTTACCTTCCGAACCTGGTACGGGAACCGGAATACCCCAGTCGAGATCCCGCGTAACCGCACGTGGATTCAAACCCCCGTCAATCCAGGATTTGCACTGGCCGTAAACATTAGGTTTCCACTCTTTATGACACTCAAGAATCCATTCGCGTAACCACGGTTCATATTGATCAAGCGGCAGAAACCAGTGTTTGGTCTCTTTCATTACAGGCTTGTTACCGCTTAGAACAGATTTTGGATCAATAAGGTCTGTGGCATTCAGGGTACTTCCACAACTTTCGCATTGGTCGCCATATGCTTTTTCAAAATTGCATCTTGGGCAGGTTCCTGTGATATAGCGGTCAGCAAGGAATTGATTCGCTTCCTGGTCGAAAAACTGGTCGGAGGTTTGCTCGATAAATGCCCCCTTGTCGTACAACGTTTTAAAGATCTCAGAGGCAGTTTCGTGATGAATTTTTGAACTTGTACGGGAATAAATGTCAAACGATATACCGAATTTTTCAAACGACGCCTTGATCATTCCATGATACTTATCGACCACATCCTGAGGTGTAATCCCCTCTTTTTTAGCTTTTAAAGTAATCGGAACACCGTGCTCGTCAGAACCTCCGATAAACGCAACCTCTTCACCTTTCAACCGAAGATAACGGGCATAAATATCGGCAGGGACATAGACTCCTGCGAGATGGCCAATATGGACGGGACCGTTGGCATATGGCAAAGCCGAGGTAATGAGCGTTCGTTTAAAATTCTTCATCGATTAAAACCTTCTTTAAAAATATTGTACCGGAAATTAAGGTGCAAAGATAATACTATCAGACACAAGTTTCAAACAAAGGTCATAAGATACTCAAATGGAAGATACAGAATTTGAACAGGTGGGAAAATTTCATTTTTCATTTTTCATTTTTTCACTTCTGAAGGTCTGTGGTGTTTTACCGAAATGCCTCCTGAAAACTGTTGAGAAGTATTGGGCAGAAGAGAAGCCGCATTGGTAGGCAATATCTGTAGCTGAGATACCGGGTTGTGACAGGAGCATCGCCGCACCCTTTCCAATCCGCACTCTGTTGAGGTACTCCATTGGAGTACAATTACTTATCTCGGCACAATACTTGGTAAAGCGGGTAGTGCCCAATTTCGAATAAGCGGCCATAATGGGTAACGTCCACGGCTCATTATAGTGCTCTTCGAGCGATGCAAGAAACAGTTTAACGGTGCGACGTGATTCAATCAACTCTCCATCCAGTAAAATCTTACCCTCCTGAAAGTGCTCAAGTAAGGCGATCAATAAGGTATTAATCAATACCCTGAGTTTTGATTCGTAATCTTTTTCACCCCCTTCTTTGATCACTTTCCCTATTCTTATAAAGCAATCTTTTACCTCAGGGATGGCATTCCAAACTGGTTGTTCGTTCTGCCTTAAATAGAGGGTAAGCTTTTCGAGATCTTTAGGATTGAGAATTATCCAGGCTGGCCAGATCCAATCCTGATGCGGATGACGAACGCCAACATCCAGGATCAGCCAGTGCAGTTTGCTTACCTCTACATTCGGATTTCCCAGTTTGTGGCTGATCCATGGCCGCGTGATGGTAAGCTGGTTCGGGGAGAGGTCGTATTTTTCATCCCCCAAAAAGAAGGTAAGGTCGCCCGACTCGAGAAAACAGATTTCAATCCCCTCGTTGGTGTGCCATTCCAAACCCCAGTTTTGTAATCGCTTTATGTTCCAGTAACCGATACTTTTAATTCCGGCCAGTTCCGATTTCCCAAGTTTTTTGCCGGGGTATGCGTCACGTGCGAGGGTCGTTAATTCCAGTTCGCCCGCATCAGCAGCACTTTTTACAGGACTGCAGTTGTCGGCCTTATACGATAAATTGCCGCTGGGATCATAGAATTTCGCCCTTCTTACCATTTCAAAAATAAAATTTCACACTGAAAGATTTTGAACAACTCCTCTTTTATTCATCCTTATCTTTACTTCTGTTGGAAGAAGTCATCGCTTAAAAATAACAAATGAATTTGTCACTCCGCTTTGACAAATATAAATAAAACTATCATGCAATGAAGGGGAATGTAAAGCTGGGTATTAATATGGAGTTTGTCAGGCATCACGATATGTCGTTTGCCAATGGGGTAAAAAAGGCTGCTGAAATCGGGTATGAGTACATCGAACCCATGGTGCATCTTGGACGTGAGCTGTTAAGTGAAGCAGGTTATTTTCACTCGGTGTCTCTGTTCGACGATCCTTTGTTAATTAGGGAGTTATGTGACAATTCTAATGTTAAGCTCTCCGGATTATCTTCTCATACCCCACTTTGCAAACCAGAGATCAGTGTTGAGTACCTTAAAATGGCCATCCGTTGGGCAGCCCAGGCAGGAGCGCCGGTGGTCAATACGGATGAGGGGCCAAAACCCTTTTGGACCAACAAAAAGATGGATTATCAACTCATGACCTATACCCTTACCGAGGCTGCCATGGTCGCAGAGAGGCATGGAATAAAAATCGGACTGGAGCCCCATCAGCAATACAGTAAAACTCCGGATGGTCTTGACAGTATTGCTAACCTGGTCAATTCTCCTGCGATTGGAATTAATTTTGATACTGGTAACAGTTATCTTGCGGGTGGTTCTGATGTTTACCAATGGCTCAAAAGGGTAAAAGACCGGCTGGTTCATCTTCATGCCAAAGATATCAGTTTGTCACAAAGCCATGCCTTACGTGGTAAAGTTACAGGAACACCCGTTGGATGCGCATGTGGCGACGGCGTTGTTGACTGGAAGCAGATCATTGAAATTGTAAGGTCGGGCGATCGTGAGATTGTATTCAGCGTTGAGTGCGGAACAATTGAACAGGCAATCAGGAGTTTTGAACACCTGTCCGGCCTTTTATAAACTAAAATCCTGTTATCTCATGAAGTTCCTCCTCCTTCTCCTAATCGTTGGTTTTATAACTATTCCATTATTTGCCTTAAAGTCGCGGATTTCACCACCTCCTAAATGTGAATTGATCAAAATCCTGATATTTAGCGGGAAAAATAATCACGATTGGCAAAAGACAACACCTTTGTTAACCAGAATATTTAAGGATTCAAAACTTTTTTGCGTTGCAGTTACCGAAAAGCCTGACACCCTTTCCTACGCTTCATTAAAGAAGTTTCATATTGTTGTCAGCAACTGGAATACTTGGCCGGATAACAAGATAAGAATGAGCCCTCAATGGGAGAGCGATTTTCTGAAGTATGTGAATGAGGGTGGGGGAGTTCTCTCCTTTCATGCAGGCGCCTCCTCATTTTATGATTGGGAGAGTTACCACAGTACAGGTATCGGCAGGTGGGGAAAGGAGACGCACCATGGTCCGGCTACCGTCGGCAAAGTGTATGGATTTGACCAGCATCATCCCATTACCAAGGGGATTGGCGATTTTTATATTATGGATGAGATTTGGGAGAAGAGCGATATCTATCCGGGAGCCGTGGCGATTGGATCATTATCTGCAAAGGATAAAAATGATGATCATCAAATAGATGTTCAGGCGGTCTTCGTTAATCAGACTGGCAAAGGAAGAAATTTTTTCACCACATTGGGGCATGATGAACGGGCGCTGCTGAATTCAGGATTACAAACACTCCTGCTGCGTGCCGCACAATGGTGTGCAGGGAAAGAGGTAACTTTCCGGGTACCATCCGCTCTTAAAGTGTCGGATAGCGGTATAAAAGACCACCTCAACTGGATGAAGACAGACACTTCTCTTGCCCTGAAAAATAATTCGGAGGTGGTGTGGCAATACAATTACAATAACCGGTATGGAAAACCCTATTTTCATCCCCTTACGATAAAACATTCCGATTTGACCTGTGTCTCTCCGCCTGATCATCCCTGGCATCTCGGACTTTGGTTTTCATGGAAATTTATCAACGGGGTTAATTACTGGGAATATATCAGGAATTTTAGTTCCATCGAAACCGGCTTCAAATCAGAAGGTATTACAGAGATTTCAAGTCAGAAGATAATCAGGAATCCCGACTTTTCATCTGATATCCATTTGAAACTGAATTATCATCCCACAAACGGGAAAGCTGTTTTGGAGGAGGAAAGGGCTTTATACATTTCACCACCGTTTCCCGATGGTAGTTATTATATTGATGAAGAACATCACTTTAGTGCTTTGTCAGATAGTGTATTACTTGATCGTACACCAATCAGTGGCGAGCCTGGCGGACAATCCTGGGGCGGTTATGCAGGAATATCTGTTCGTATTAATCAGGATTTTACCTCACCATTTGTCATTTCACCAGTTGATAGCGTAAACCTCCGAAAAGGCAGTTGGCTTTACATGGGATTCAATACCCTCAAGGGTGAAAAAGCGGGGATTTCAATTCTCCCTCATCCCCGGTTCACCACTGGTTCAAGCAGTTGGTATCTAATCAGTGATCCTAAAATACCGTTTTATTATTTCAGCCCCGCAATATTATTCAACAGTAAGATTATGCTGAAAGTGGGGGAGACCCTGAAGCTGAAATACCGGATATGGATGTTGCCGGGAGTGGCTTCCAGGGAGGATTTGCAGGTGAAATACAGTCAGTATCTTAAAGAATAACCTATGTTAATTTTAGGGAACAGGTTAACGATTGCTCATAATTTAAACTAAATAAGAAAAACGATGGCAATAAAAGTGGGATGTTTTGCATTGATCAATCCCTTTAGCCCATTGGAGGGTCAATTGGATCAGATCAAAGAATGGGGATTCACCT
>JAHEYS010000335.1 GCA_023251475.1 Prolixibacteraceae bacterium | reverse complement strand
AAAAAGTTAGCAATCATTATATTGGTTTTCTCACAATCGGTATTGTTTGGTCAGGAAACTGGCTTTACTGTTCAGGGAAAAGTAGGCGAATTAAATGCTCCGGCGTTAATTTACCTCAGGTATTCCATGAGTGGAAAGAGTTTTACCGATTCGGTGATTTTAAAAAATGGGGAATTTGTGTTCCACGGAAGTGTAAATGACCCGGTAAGAGCCAGCCTCCAGGTATTGCACGAAGGAATTCAGTCGGGGAAAAGGCGTGGATATGATGCAATCCAGTTTTATCTCGAGCTAGGTAAAATGACCGTTACCAGCAAGGATTCTGTTAAATTTGCGACTATTTCCGGGTCTAAAATCAATGCCGAAAATAAAAAACTCTCCGAAGCATTAAAACCTTTTGAGGAAAAACGACGTGTAGTTCAGCAACTTTATAAAAATGCAACTGAAGAAGAACGCAAAACAGAGCGTTTCAGGGTATCATCCCACAAGGAATATGAAGAAATGATGCAATTGCAAAAAGATGGCCTTACGCACTTTATTAAAGAAAACCCTGATTCCTGGCTAAGTCTGGATGCATTAAATACCATGGGTGGCTATCATCCTGAAGTTTCTGAAGTGGAACCAATTTTCAATTCATTGTCTGATGAAGTAAAAAACACGACTGCGGGGAAAAGATATGCTGCTTTAATTGCAAGTCTGAAGCTGCTGGCACCAGGACTTGCTGCTCCCGATTTTACTCAAAATGACCCCAATGGCAAACCGGTAAAGCTGTCGGATTTTAAAGGAAAATATGTATTGCTCGATTTCTGGGCATCCTGGTGTGGTCCATGCCGGGCAGAAAATCCACATGTTGTGAAAGCCTTCAACCAGTTTAAAGACAAAAACTTCACAATCCTCAGTGTCTCTCTGGACAAGGAAACCGGCAAAGAAGCCTGGTTAAAAGCGATTCAGGATGATCACCTGACCTGGAACCATGTTTCAGACCTTAAATTCTGGAATAATGCCGTTGCAGTTCAATATGGAATTCATGCGGTACCCGATAATTTTCTGATTGGACCCGATGGGAAAATTATTGCCAGAACCTTACGGGGTGATGCATTGGCCAATAAACTGGCAGAATTGATAAAATAGTTGTATTAAATTAGATTTAGTTAAAGAAAACCCTCAAAATGAAAAAATTATCCTCTGTAATCCTTTTGGTAGCAATAGCAGTTGCCACACATGCCCAGATTAATAAAATGGTGGTGATTACCGGACATATCACGGGTAAATATGTTCCAACCGAAATAGCTTTAAATTCGGTGGCCAACGGTGAAACAGTTCCCCACTCAAAAGCAAAAATAGCCGCTGATGGTACTTTCGGATTCTGCTTTACCCCTGAATACACAGGTTTTTACACGATTGGAGATAAAATGAAGTCGGTCAGAGTCTATGTCAAACCGGGTAAACAAATCAATTTTGAAATTACCGACAAGGGATATACATGTCTGACTGCCGCAGATAAGGAAAATAAATGTCTCGAAACCTGGGCCACAGAGATCCAGAGGCTAAAAGATTGTAATAAACTGGGATCACCTATTACGTATGTCGAGGCGTTTCCTCAATTCCCTGATTTTGAAAAGAAAAAAGACCAGCTCCTCGCAAAAACCAAATCGGGTAATGCAGCCTTTGACCACCTTTTCAAGGAGATGGTGCAGGCTGAATTTGAAAGCGAGATTTACCATTTTTTGTATATGCCCCGAACAGCCCACCCCAAAGTGACCGATTATCCCGAAATTTATACCCGCATCCCGCAAACCAGGCAATTCAACAACGCATCCATTTTAAAATTGGATTTTGGAATGCAGTTCCTCAATTTCTACTTGATGTTTCAGATGTCAAATTCAAACAAGGAAGGCCAACCCCGGATTTCACCTACCGATTTATTATTGACAAAAGTTGCGAATGATACTCTCAAGGGATGGTATCTGGTAAGAAATAATTTAACCAGGGCACGTTCTTATGACCAGGCTTACCGTGATCAGGTTGAGAAATACAACATATACCTTGTTACCGCCGAACAGAAAAAAGTTCTCAACGATTTTATTCTAACCATTCGTAGCATGGGCGCCGGGGAGGCTGCTGTAAATTTTGAAGGAAATACTGTCGGCGGGAAAAAAGTGGCGTTGTCCGATTTTAAGGGAAAAGTTGTCCTGGTTGATGTTTGGGCAACCTGGTGTGGTCCATGTAAAAAGGAGATCCCGGCACTACAAAAACTCGAGGAGGAGATGAAAGATCAAAATGTTGTTTTCATCAGTTATTCCGTAGATGAATTGAAGGATACCGAAAAATGGAAAAAAATGGTTGAAACTGAAAAGCTTGGCGGTGTGCAATTGATGGGAGACGCCGCATTTAAATCAACAATCTGCGTCGATTATAAAATAAATTCAATACCAAGATTTTTGCTCTTTGACAAAGCCGGAAAAATTGTTAGTATTGACGCACAGCGTCCGTCAAATCCGGAGTTGAAGGAGATCATTACCAAACTTCTTTAAGTTGAGGTCTTGATTTATATAAGTAATTAATAATTAAAATATTAATTAAGCACAAAAATGAAAAAAATTATTGCATCAATTCTGCTGCTTTCTCCGTTTGCCCTTTTGGCACAGGAAGCAAGTTACACTTTAAAGGGTAACATAGGCACTTTAAGCGCCCCGGCAAAAATTTATCTTTCCAACCTGATGATGGGCGCCAAACCCGATTCCGCCATTTTGCAAAACGGACAGTTTGAATTTAAAGGAACAATCAGTTCTCCCAGGCAATGCTCATTGATTCTTAATCGCACCGGTAGCAGGGAGCGCGACCGGAAACCTGAAATGCTGAATATGTATCTTGAACCGGGGATAATTAATGTTACTACACCTGATTCTCTCTCCAACGCGAAAATTTCGGGTTCAAAAGTCAACAATGAGAATGAAAAACTTAAGCTGGCATTGAAAGCAACCGACAATGTTCGGTTAGCATTAATGGCCGAATATGGCGCCAAATCGGCTGAGGAGAAAAAAAACGAGGAAGGGATGACGGCATTTGGCAAAAGGTATAGTGCTAATGAAGATGCACAAAAACAGATACTTACTGAATTTATCAAGGCCAATCCGGCAAGTTATATCAGTCTTGTTTCATTAAAGAAGGTTGCAGGCTCTGTACCCGATTATGGTGAGGTTAGTCCGATGTTTAATGCCTTGTCGGATGAGGTGAAAAATACGGAGAACGGAAAAGCCTATGCCACCTTTCTCGATAAATTAAAAGCGACCACAATTGGCGCCATTGCCCCTGAATTTACACAAAACGATCCGGAAGGTAATCCGATTAAATTATCCGATTTAAAAGGGAAATACGTACTGATCGATTTCTGGGCATCATGGTGCGGCCCCTGCCGTAAGGAAAATCCGAATGTTGTTAAAGCTTATACCAAATATCATGACAAGGGTTTTGAAATCCTGGGGGTATCGCTTGATAAGAGTAAAGAAGCGTGGATAAAAGCTATCGCTGACGATCAACTCACATGGAAACATGTATCAGATTTGAAATACTGGAACAATGAAGTTGGCGCCCTGTATGCAGTGAGGGCAGTTCCTCAAAATTTTCTGCTCGACCCGACAGGTAAAATCGTAGCTAAAAATCTCCGGAGCGAGGCCCTGGAAGCCAAACTTGCAGAGATTTTCAAATAGGAATATTTTTGCCAGCCGCCAATTGCCAGCCGCCAGCTGCTTCGCACCTTTTAATTCAGTTAACGTTTTTGCATGAAGTTTAAATATTTATCTTACATATTCTTGTTGTTGATTGCCCATCATCTTGAAGCCCAGGAATCAATCCCTGTGGCATCCATCCCATTTGTTTTTAGCAATGACCGGATCATTGTCAAGCTCAAAATCAACGACAGTGACCGGGTCTTAAATATGCTGTTTGATACAGGTGCCGATGGTGTCGGGATGAAAAAAGAGGTAGCCGATGCTATTGGATTAAAAGAAACCCGAAAGCAGCAAACCCAGGTTGTAGGCGCCACCACCGAAATTGTTATATCTTCGGGGAACACGCTGCGATTCGATACATTGCAGATTAAGAATCAAAATATTGGCATCTTCCCCAATTACAAAGATGATCTGGATGGTCTTTTCGGGGCAAATCTCCTGAGGAATTTTATCACCTTTATAGATTTCGACCATTCAGTGATCAACCTTTTTAGTTTTGGTCCAATCGTCTATCCTGAGGGGGGATGTAAAATTCCGCTTGACTATAAAACAGGTTTGCCGGGAATTGAAGCAAAAGTGAGGTTAAATAACGGAAAAGAGGTACTTTCGCATCTCTATTTTGATTCGGGCGCCAACTACCCGCTGATCTTTTTTGGACCAGGGGTAAAACGCCTTGATCTGGATAAAGATTTCAAGGTGCAATTTCGCAGCGCAACAGTGAGTTTAGGTCATTCGACACCTACCATCAACGGAATATTTGATTGGCTGGAACTGGGTAATTTTAAAATTCCCAGGTTCACAGGCACCTTGCAGACGTTTGAACCTCAGATGGAAAACTGGGGGAAAGGGACAGATGGAAGTCTGGGGATTGATATCATCAGCAGGTTTAACTGTTTTATCAACCTACCCGCCAAAGAATTTTATCTGATGCCCAATAAGACCTTTAGTTATCCGTTGGATTTCTGGTTCGGAAATATCCAGTTTGGATTAACTAACGACCAGATTGTGGTGAAACACATTATTAAAGATGGAACTGATCAGGAACTTCAAATCAGGGAAAAAGATATTATTGTAAGTATGAATGACAAAACATCGGCCGAATTCAAAGACAAAAATACCCTGGTCCAGTTGGGCAAGGACTATAAGTCAGGTGAAATTGAATTGATTGTTAATCGTAATGACCTTGAATTTAAAACATCAATAGCCGGCAAATAGAAATTTACCATAAATCAATCAAATTATGCGTGTGCTTAAAAATCTTGGCAGTTTACTGCTTATCCTGGCAATGGCTTCCAACGGCCTGTTCGCCCAAAAGTACGATCTGAATCAGAAGGTCCCGCTCGATCCTGCAGTTAAAACAGGAAAGTTAAGTAATGGATTAACTTTTTTTCTAAGGCAAAATCCCAAACCAGAAAAAAGGCTGGAACTGCGCCTGGCAATTAATGCAGGTTCTATTTGCGAAACTGATCTTCAGCAGGGATTGGCCCATTTCTGCGAACACATGTGTTTTAATGGCACAGCCAATTTTAAGAAAAATGAACTGGTTGATGCACTGGAATCTATCGGGGTAAAGTTTGGCGCCGATCTGAATGCCTTTACCAGCTTTGACGAAACGGTGTACATGCTTCAGATTCCAAGTGACAAAAAAGAACTCATCGAAAAAGGTTTTCTGATCCTTTCGGACTGGGCCAATAAGGTAACTTTTGAGGATGTCGAAATCGACAAGGAACGAGGCGTAATACTCGAAGAATTACGCCTTGGCTTAGGCGCCAGCGACCGGATGCGTAAGAAATATTTCCCTGTTTTATTAAAAGGATCAATTTATGCAGAACGGATGCCCATCGGGAAACCCGAAATCCTGAAATCTTTCAAGTACGAAACATTGCGCAGCTTTTACAAACAGTGGTATCGCCCCGACTTAATGGGAGTGGCTGTTGTTGGCGATATTCCTACCGCTGATGCTGAGCTATATGTGAAAAAATATTTCGGAACAATTAAACCGGTAAAAAATCCGGCACCCAGAATTGAGCACCCCATACCCGATAATACAGAACCACTTATCAGTATCGTGACCGATAAGGAAGCAACCTCCTTCGATTTTGATATTATGATCAAGCATCCCAAGACCCCCAATAAAACCATTGGTAACTACAGGGAAAGCCTGCTGGCTTCACTATATAACGGAATGATCAACATAAGATTAAGAGAACTGACCTTAAAACCGGAAGCCTCATTTGTGAGTGCAAGTAGTAGCTTCTCCGGATTTCTTGGCCGTACACGTGATGCTTATTCAATGAGTGCAAGTTGTAAAGAGAATCAGATCAACAAGGCGATGGAGGTGGTATTGACCGAGAACGAACGGGTCAAACAGTTTGGTTTTACCCAGGGAGAACTCGACCGCCGGAAAAAACAAATGCTGAGTTCCTATGAGACAATGGCAAAGAACGCCGATAAAACAGAATCCCGCAGTTTCGTAAATGAATATGTATCCTATTTTTTAAAAGGAGAGCCATCACCGGGAATCAAAACCGAATTTGAGTACGCCAAGGTATTTCTGCCTGAGGTATCCCTTCAGGAAATCAATAATTTAGCCAAAAAATGGCTGATTGACAAAAATATGGCAATCGTTGTGATGGCCCCCGAAAAAGAGGGGGTAAAAATCCCAACCGAAGGAGAGATCAAAGAGATTATTAAAAGCGTAAAAACAAAAAAGCTGGAGGCTTACCAGGACAAGACGAGCGATGCGCCACTTCTTGCTCGGAAACCTGTAGGATCGAAGGTGGTAAAAAAGGTTGAAAATGATGTTTTCGGATATACCGAACTCACCTTTGCCAATGGCGTTCAGGCGATCCTGAAACCAACAACTTTTAAAAATGATGAGATACAGGTAAGAGCCTTCAGTCCGGGCGGAAGTTCACTCTACTCCGATTCAGAAGTTTTATCGGCATCCCTTGCAACGAATATTGTGGGAAGAAGTGGTTTGGGCGAATTTGACATGATGAATCTTCAGAAGAAACTCACCGGTATTAATGCCAATATTAGTCCTTATATCAGCGGCATAACCGAAGGATTTAGCGGAAATAGCACTCCAAAAGATTTCGAGACACTTTTGCAACTCAACTACCTCTACTTTTCAAAGGTACGTACCGATTCAGGTGCATTCAATACTTTTCTGGCGCAAACCCGTGACAGGTTAATAAATATACGGACCAATCCGAGATTTTTGTACAGCGATACCTGTTCAAAAATAACGTTCCGGAATAATCCCAGAATCATCAATGCACCGTCAGACAAGC
>JAHEYS010000090.1 GCA_023251475.1 Prolixibacteraceae bacterium | reverse complement strand
AAATCTGCTTCTTACAATGAATCGTATACCCTTACCTCCACTTTAAATTACGCTAAGGTTTTTGCCAAAAAGCATGATATTAAAGCATTACTGGGGTACGAAATTAAGAATTCCAATAATTCATCGCTGTCGGCCAATGCCAATTCGTTTCCGGTCCTTGTCTCTGAATCATTCGATCTATCCACGAATACAAGCAAAACAGCATCCGGAAACCTGAGCTATGGAAGATTTCTTTCTCAATTTGCACGAATTAATTATGCATATGATAACCGTTACCTGTTAACAGCCAATGTTCGGCGGGATGGCTCTCCAAAATTCGGACCAAGCAATCGATGGGGGGTATTCCCTTCAGTTTCAGTTGGCTGGAAAGCCTCTGAGGAGTCATTTTTTAAAGATTTGGACCTCAATTGGGTAACATTCGTTAAACCTCGTTTCAGCTGGGGTATATTGGGAAATGATGCGGCGCTCAGTGATTATTCTTACCTGAAATCATATAAAACCGTAACGCTTCATTCATTTGACGAAGTAAATTCCGTAGCAGGTTATAATTCAATTAAGGTGATCAATAAGGACATTAAATGGGAAGAAATTCACACCATTAATGGAGGTATCGATATTTCCCTGTTTGACAGTAAACTCTCTGCCTCAGCCGAATATTATGACCGCGAGACAAAGGACATGATCTATAACCTTCCTACCCCCTGGTCATCAGGAATAGGCGAAAATAACAATACAACAAGTACCATGCCTGTGAATATCGGCAGCATTGATAATAAGGGATGGGAACTTAGCATTGCTTATCGTGACAAAGTGGGGGATTTTAAGTACAGCGTTTCCGGAAATGTCTCACATAATGTGAACAAGGTGATTAACCTTGGATTACCCACCGCTTATATTTACAGTGGGTCAGGATCATTCCCTTTTTCCGGCACTTCTCCGTTTAAAACAGTCAACGGTTTACCTGTTGGACAAATATATGGATTTAAAACGGATGGTTTAATTAAGGATCAGGCGCAAATCGATGCGTTGAATGCCAATGCCAAAGCAAAATATGTGACAGAAACAGGAAAAAGTGCAGCCAGCATTTATTATTTCAAAGCACTTACCGGACCTGGTGACCTATTATTCCGCGATGTGGATGGAAACGGGCGAATCACCGATACCGACCGTACCTTCCTTGGCAATCCATGGCCTAAATTCCAATATGGCGCAAATTTATTCCTCGAATGGAAAAATATTGACCTTGCAGTGGATATGGTCGGGATTTCAGGATTGGATGTCTTTAACTGCGCAAAATCAAACGAACAAAGTTTTGCCCAGGATTACCAATCGACTGATCAGATTTTCAATGCCTCATTGTCATTTGGAAATGGACTGACCAGCCAGCCGGCTTTAGGCAGAATCAATCCTGCAACCAATGCATTTGTAAAGGATCCCAATTTGAACTATTCAAGCTATTCTGACTATTTTGTTGAAGACGGATCGTATATGAAAATTAAGAATATTACACTTGGCTATACGCTCCCTAAGAATTTGTCGAATCAGTTTAAGATTGAAAAACTTAGGATTTACCTGTCGGGTCAAAATCTTTTCACTTTCACCAAATTTACAGGTTTGGATCCTGAATTCTCGAACGACGTGAAAAACCACGGATTATATACGTTTAGCACTTATCCACAAACGAAACTGTTTTCTATCGGACTGGATTTGAGTTTTTAACAATAATAAGTGAAAATATTTAAAAATGTATATTATGAATAAGTTATTAAAAACAATAAGATATATTCTTCTGATTGCTGTAGTTTTACTAAGTACAGCCAGATGTAAAGATTCCTATCTTGAAGTTCAGGATCCCAATTCGATTTCAGATGCCAACTTCCCTACAACGTTAACCCAGGTTAATCTTCTTGTAGCATCCGTATATGGCGTACAGCATCATTGGGGCTTTTATGGACATTACTGGTTGGGCTATGGGATGTACTGTCTGGACCATACCATTGATTTACAATGGCGTGGTGACGATTCATGGATCGGCATATGTACCGGATTAGCTCAGACAACCGACACAAAGCTGCAGTCACAATGGAAAGCGCTTTACAGGGGTATCTATTATGCAAATAGCGCAATAGAAGGGATCAACAAATACCGGGCAATTGCACCCGCTGCTGAAAAGGCAACAATCGATTTTTATGAAGGTGAAGTCGTCTTTTTACGTGCGTTTTATTTATGGCATCTGGAATCATTCTACGGTCAACCAAATTTAGACGGGATGGGGGTGCCAATAATTACATCCGTGCCAACATCGATTGTCTCAATGTCAGTCCCAAGAGCCTCTACCAGAAATACTTATCAGGCAATTATCAATGATTTCAAAAGAGCTTCCGTACTTTTGAAAGGACAAACAAATAATCACCGGGCAACCGAATGGTCGGCAAAAGCCGGATTGGCAAAAGCCTATTTATTTGCTGAAAAACTGGATAGTGCCAAAATTTATCTCGAAGATTGTATCAATAACAGTGGAAAATCGCTGGTGTCGTTCAGTGCATATAAAAATATGTTCAATGGAAGCACACAGTATGAATACAATACTGAATCATTCTATGAAATTGGGAATATGGCAGATCCGGTCAGTGGTAATATTTCAGGAAACCCGATGACAGGTTCATCTACCTCTATTTTGTATTCGCCGTTTTATGTTGCTGCTGATGGTTCACGTACGGCAATGAGCTACAGTAATCAATATATGCATGACAGAAATCTTCCAAGGTTCGGATACAATGATGTTCCACCGCTTACCCAGCTTGAAGGAAGCGGAACAACATGGAATCTTAAACAATCGTATGTTGACCAGCAAAAGGATCGCAGGTTAAATGCTGGCAAACAAGCCGATGGTCCTGATCCCCGTCTTTGGGTAAGTGCCCTTCAGCCACTGTTCGACTCGGTTAAAATTGCCGGGGTTTACCGCAAGGTTGCCCAGTCAGAGTTTGGGAAATGGTACGCTTTGGATCCGGCTACATTAAATTATCCGGCTACATTTTATGGATGGGCCACACGTAAATACCAGTTTCTTGACGGAATGATGTCTGAAACCAGAAGCGTAGCGGGATATAATTTCTATTTTATCCGTTTACCCGATATTTTCCTGATGTATGCTGAACTGTTAAAAAGCTCCAATCCTACGTTGGCTCTTGAATACATCAATAAAGTTCACCGCCGCGCTTACGGATATACTCCCAATGCCGTGTCTCCGGTTGACTATTTAAGCCTGACAGCCCGTACCAAAGCTCCCGCGGACGATCACCTGGCCAACGATCCCCTTTTATATGAACGTTGGGCAGAACTCTTCGGAGAAGCAAGATGGTGGGAAGATGTTCGTCGACTTAACCTTGGCGCAAAAGAGGCAACTTTTTATAAAGAGGTTGCCGGTGGAAAGGGGAAAATCACCTGGAGGAATGAACATTATGCAATGCCAATCCCATCAATCGAATTCGAGTCGAATACCGATCCGGGTATGAAACAAAATCCCGGATACTGATAAGTTCCTAATTAACATTAAATATTCTCAAATTGGATCAGCCTCATTAACAGGGGCTGATCCTTAATTAATACAATTATGGCTAAAAAGGAAAATAAAGAGGTGAGCAGGCGCCAGTTTTTAGGCTATTCTGCGCTTGGTCTTACAGGGTTGACTATCCTGCCGGGCTGGACAATGGCCAATGGAGTTCGTATTGCTCCCAGCGACAGGGTCGTACTGGGATTTATCGGCCTTGGCCGGCAGGGATGCTCTGACTTTCACAGCTTCTCAGGCTGCCCGGGAGTGCAGGTTGTCGCCTGTTGCGATGTGGAGTCCATAAAACGGGAACGGTTCAAAGGTAAAGTCGAGGCCTGGCAGAAATCGCAGAACATGGCACCACGATGCGACAGGTATGAATTTTATGAAGAGTTGCTGGAAAGAAAGGATATCGATGCTGTCTCGATTGCAACACCAGATCATTGGCATGCACTAACCACCATCCATGCCTGCCAGAGCGGTAAAGATGTCTATGTGCAAAAACCACTGGCCTTTACCATCCGCGAAGGTCAGGAAATGGTAAAAGCTGTCCGGGGCAATAACCGCGTATTACAGATTGGGAGCCAGCAGCGTTCAAGCAAGGAGTTTCAACAGGCGATTGCCCTGGTGCGTGCCGGTGCTATCGGGCATATCGAAACAATCTATGCAAAAGTGGGGGACCCGCCAAAACCACTGAGCCTGCCTGAACAGCCAATTCCCGCAACCTTGAACTGGAATAAATGGATGGGTCCGCTGAACGATCCGCTGATCCATTACCACCCCGATCTCTGCCCTCCCATTACACTCGATCCGGTGCAGGACGAAAAATTATGGGGAGCCTGGCGCTGGTACCGGGAAACCGGTAACGGATTCACCGCTGACTGGGGCGCCCATATGTTTGACATTGCCCAGGCCGCCATAGGTATGGATGGATCAGGACCATGTGAATTTATTCCAAAAGGATACAATAATACTCAGTATCTCACCATGAAATACCTGAATGGCATTGTAATGACCGAACAACCCTATCGGGAAGAAGGGGGAAATGGGATAAAATTCAACGGGACCAAAGGATGGCTGAAAGTTGCAAGAGGCTTTATTGAATGTTCCGATCCTTCGCTGCTTGCAAAAGAAGAGAAAAAGATTGGCGAAGGGCAGTATGAGGTCAGCTCTCCCCATATGCAGAATTTTATCGACTCGGTTCGTTCACGCAAAAATCCAATCGCGCCTGTTGAAGTCGGATGCAGCACCAGCACACTTTGTTGCCTGGGCAATATCGCTACCGAACTGCAAAGACCTGTCAAATGGGATCCGGCCACCTTGAGTTTTGGTGATGATAAGGAAGCAGCTTCCCACCGTCTTTACAATTATCAATATAGAAGACCCTATTCGTTATAATTAAAATATGAAAAATGTTATGAAAAAACTAATCGGTAAAATGGTTCATGCCAAACAAGGGTGCGCCCGAATCAAAATGATGGCACTCTTTGCCCTTGCCGTTCTCACCATTCATTCAGTCACATCGGGTGCAGGTAATCAAGGATCCAGATTCGGTGGTGTCCAGATCGGGACAATCACTTACAGTTACCGGAGTATGCCCGACCAGTCAGTTTCTGCCATTCTGAATTATACGGTCCAATCGGGTTTAAGCTCAGTGGAATTGATGGGTGGTCCGGTGGAACAATTTGCAGGTATTCCGCAGACAAAAGATCCGCTTGTCATTAGCAAATGGCGTGGTTCAGTTTCAATGAACAAGTTCAAGGAAATTCGTAAGATGTTTAATGCCAAAGGGGTAAAAATCGACATTCTAAAATTGGGGGATAGTAAATGGTCTGATCAGGAAATTGATTACGCATTCAATGTTTGTAAAACACTGGGAGCAAGAGGAATTACCATGGAAATTTCTGAAGCTGCCGGTAAACGGATGGCTCCATTTGCCGATAAACACAATCTCTTTGTGATTTTCCACAACCATGGACAACCTGGCGACCCAAAATTTAGTTTTGACAACGCTCTTGCATTTGGTCCCAAACTGATGCTGAACTTTGACGCAGGTCATTACTTCGGCGCTACTGGTTTGAATCCCTGTTTGCTGATTGAGCGGCTTCACAATCGTATTGCCAGCATCCATATCAAGGACAAAACAGGACCGAAAGCTTCAGAACCCAATAAAAACCAGCAATTCGGCAAGGGTGAGACACCTGTAAAAGAAATTCTTCAGCTGGTACAAAAAAACAAATGGCCAATCACCTGCGATATAGAGCTGGAATATGATGTTCCGGCAGGTTCGGATGCCGTAAAAGAGGTGGTAAAATGTGTTGAATATTGCCGGGCAGCCCTTGTGCCAAAAAAATGATTTTCCGGTACCCTGACAATTTATACGACAGTAAAATAAGCATTTCTAAAAAGGGGCAATGAACCTTTTTAGAAATGCAATACAATATAACAATAAGCCAAAAAGGTGCAGCGTACCATAATATTTCGCAATATTATGGTACGCTACCCTACCTTGCCCGTTTTTACACAAATTCTTAAATGTTGGGAAGCTTCCGATACTGATAAATAAATCGACCTATTCGAATAGGGGTTTTTCACGTTTGAGGATATTATGGATTTCATTCTATGAGCATTCACTGCTGAAGGTACAGAAATAAGATTTTAATAAAACCAAATTTACTACAGATGAAACTAATCATCGTATTGTTACTGTTTGCCGGGATTCTTTGTTCATGTTCACCGAAAGGGTATAATGATGGGTATATTCAATACCAGCAAGTGAAACTGACTCCTGAAGATAAACAAATTCTTGCCGGGTCTTTGAAACCTCAGCACCAGAAGTACGATCCGCAAATAAAAATGGTGACAACCACACTGAGTGGATGGAATTACCATACTGATGCGCAGACCGGCATTTTTCATAATGTCAGATCTTCCCTTTCGTATGCTGTCTCACTTCTTGATCTGGGAGACGAAAAATATACTCAACAGGCTTTTGATGTAATTGACAAAACCATCTCGTTGCAGGATCAGGATCCTGGTTCCAAATCATGTGGTGTTTGGCCTTATTACATGGAAGAGCCGCTGGCGACCAAAAAATCTCCGATCGATTTTAACTGGGCCGATTTCAATGCAGTTAGCCTCCTGGATGTCTGGATGGGGCATCAGGAAAGAATTCCGGAGAAGCTGAAAGTCAAAATCAAACAATCGCTGATCTTAGCTGCAAAGTCAATTCAAAAACGGAATGTGGGTCCCGGTTATACCAATATTGCCATTATGGGGACCAATGTAACCTATGTGGTTTCCCATCTTTTCAGACTACCCGAAATGCAGGCGTATGCAACAAAACGGCTGAAGGGTTTTTATGATTATACGCGCGATAAAGGGGGGTTTTCGGAATATAACAGTCCAACCTACACTTTTACAGCTCTGGATGAACTGGACCGGATGAAACGTCATATTGTGGAACCTGTTGCAGTGCAAATCATTGATAAGCTTTATTATACGGGCTGGGAAATGATTGCACGGCACTATCACCAGCCATCCGGACAATGGGCAGGGCCCCACAGCAGATCATACAGCACGCTGGTAAAACCTTCATTTTATGCGATTCTGAAAGAGGGTTCGAACGGTCAGATCGATACCGGTATTTCGGAAAAAAGGAGTGATGTAAAAATCAAACACCATATACCCGAAAGTTTATTGCACTATTTTCAATCACCTTTATATCCACGCACAGAAACTGATATTTTTGAAAAAGTGGATCCCCGGATCATCGGAACCACTTATCTGAACGAAAAATATGCTCTTTCAACAGCGAGCCGTTCCAGTCTGTGGAATCAGCGGCGACCGTTACTGGTGTACTGGGGTACTGTTCAGACGCCGAAATATTTACAGGTCCGCTTTTTACACGATGATTATGACTTTAGTTCGGCCAGTTTTTATAGCCGGCAAAGAGAAAACAATGTCCTTGCCGCCATTAATTTTATCACCAACGGTGGCGATAAACACATCAGTATCGACCGTTTGAAAGAGGGAGCTTTCAAAGCAAAAGACCTGCGCCTGCGGTTTGAATTCGGCAATCTCCAAAATTCGGATGAACTTCTTCTTCCCACGACAAACAATGGACCTTTTACAATTATCCTTGATCAGCTAAAGATCAATCTTCAACTCTGTTTCGCTGTTTTCGAAAATTTGAAAGGTCATTGGGAAAAAGGGGGTGACGGGAAAGTAGCCTGGATCGATTTTGTGCTTTATTCCGGTTCCGAAGTAGATTTTGATCTTACCAAGATCAGTAAGGCAGCAATGGGCTTTACCCTTTCGCTGGAATCATCGGGAAAAAATCAGGAACTCTTAAAGCCTGAAGTTTCAGAAAAAGAGGGACTGATGAAGATAAACTGGTACGGATTATCTTTGGATATTCCGTTGAAACCATCTCCTGATAACCTTAATCTCTGATGCATTTACCATTGGCTCAGGTTACCCAACCGTGGAAAGTTGTGTATTTGAATCAGACCAAAAACCAAACAGATCATGAAACCCGCATCAGCAAAAGCACACCAAAGAAAATGAAAATCGATGAGGATTCCCTGTGGACTTTAAATATCAAATCACTTTCATATGAACAGAATTGTTAAAATCAATTGGAACAATCTTGTCTTTACTATTCTCCGCATAGCCATAGGATGGCATTTCCTCTACGAGGGGGCATCCAAAATGTTTGCCGCAAACTGGACTTCTCAATCATACCTGTCGAATACCTCGGGTTTCCTGTCGATATTTTACCATTGGCTGGCTGCCTCTCCCCTACTTTTGAAGATCGTCGATCTGATGAATGTTTATGGATTGGTTTTCATCGGACTTGCATTGTTCCTTGGATTGTTTACCCGTTTAGCCGCAACAGCAGGGGTTATTTTACTGACACTCTATTACTTTGCTTACCCTCCTTTCGGCGCCTCTCTGCTTGGTTTGGGAGAAGGCCACCTTTTTATTGTCGATAAGATTTTCATTGAAGCGTTAATCCTGATGTTCTTCATTTTCCACAAACAGCCGGGGATAGGAATAGATGCCTTCATCAGGCAATTCCATAAGGCAAGGAAATTGGATCCGGAAGTAGATGAACCGTTACCAGAGACAGCAAACAGCCGTCGTGAGGTGCTGAAAAATCTGGCAACTTTACCCGTCCTGGGACTAATGGGATTCGGCGCTTACGCTAACAGTAAACAATACGATGTGGATGTTACCACCGGAGCAACGATCAGGATCAAGCAAGTCGCTTTAAGTGAATTAAAGGGAACGCTACCTAAAGGGAAAATCGGCAAACACGTGATGAGTCGACTGGTCCTGGGGGGGAACCTCATCGGGGGATGGTCGCACGCCCGCGACCTGCTCTATACCGATACCCTGTTCAAAGCGTACAATACCGAAAAGAAAGTATATGAAACACTTATGCTGGCAGAAAAAGCCGGAATAGACACAATTAATATTGGATTTTCGTCTAACCCTATGTTGCAAAAATACAAAAAAGCAACCGGAAGCAAAATCAAGGTGATCACCCAGGTTGCTACCAGCCTGAAAGATGTGAACAATTTTGACGTGATCAATAAGGCCATCGATTACGGAGTCGACATCATACAAGTCCAGGGAAACTGGTGTGACTGGATGGTTAGGGACAGAAAGATTGACGTTATCCGGAAAATGGTTGATAAAATTAAGGAGCAGGGATATACCGCAGGATTGGCGGCACATACGGTTGATTCGTTGATCTTTTGCGAAGAAAACGGAATTGCCCCCGATTACTACATGAAAACCATGCACCACGACCGATACTGGTCGGCACATCCGAAGGAGAACCGAATCCCGTTTGAAGTAGATGGAACAAACTACCTCGATCACAATAAATTTCATAACAACATGTTCTGCCTTTTCCCGGAAAGGACGGCTGAATTCATCGGAAAGGCAAAAATCCCTGTGATGGGATTTAAAGTATTGGCTGCAGGAGCACTTCAGCCCCAGGATGGGTTTAAATGGGCATTCGAAAACGGCGCCGATTTCATCTGTGTCGGGATGTTCGATTTCCAGATCGTCAACGATGTAAACATTTGTATTGATACTCTTGCCAAACTGGAAAACCGGAAACGCGAATGGTTTGGATAAAGATCAATACACAATCAGAGAAAATTAATTATTACAAAACCTATGGTAAAGACTATTTTATTTGGCTTGATGGTATTTTCGGGACTGCTCAGTAATGCAAAACAACCCCGGCTAACCGGCTTCGTAAATCCTTTTATAGGAACCATTTTTGAAGGGCATGTTTATCCCGGAGCAACGCTTCCTTTCGGGATGGTGCAGCTGAGCCCTGATAACGGACTGACGGTGGAAGACAGGTATGAAGGCTATTGTGCAGGATACTCTTACACTAAAAATATGGTCAAGGGCTTTAGCCATACTCACTTAAGTGGTACCGGACGTCCCGACCTGGGGGATATTTCCGTACTGCCAATGGTTGGTAAGGAGCCCTCCATGGAGGATATCAGGAGCGAAATCTCTCATCAGGAAGAGAGTGCAACACCCGGCTATTACGCTGTGATGTTAAAAAGTTTTGGAATCAACGCGGAGTTAACAACAACCCAAAGGTGCGGTTTCCACCGGTACACCTTCCCTGAAAGCGCTAAATCCCTCATTCGGTTCGACCTGGCCTACGGAGCAGGGAACGATGCTACCGTAGATTGTTATTTTAGAAAGATAAATGCCACTACCTTTGCAGGCTATCGTATCTCCAAATCATCATTTACAAAAGATCAGCGCGTTTACTTCGCTGCTGAACTGAGCAAACCAATCAACAATTTCGTCCTTTTTTGTGATAGCAACCGGGTAAATTCAGGCGATGAAGCCAGGGGACTGGACATAAAAGCCTGTTTACTGTTTTCGACAGAAAAAGATGAACAGGTGATGCTTAAGGTCGCCCTGAGTACTGCAAATGTGGAAGGTGCACTGGCAGGTTTAAAGGAGGTCAGTGGCTGGGATTTTAAGGCGGCGAAGAAAAAAGCGGAGGATATTTGGGAGAGGGAGTTGGAGAAAATAATAATCACTTCGGATGATAACGATTTCAAAACGGTTTTCTATACAGCCCTCTATCACAGCTACCTCTCCCCTATTCTGATGGATGATGCCCTGGGAAAATACAGGGGGATTGACCGACAAATCGTAAGGGATGGAAAGAATATCTATACCATTCATTCACTGTGGGATACCTATCGGGCAGCAAACCCTTTACTCACCATAACCCAGGAAGAACGCGTACCTGACATCATCAGTTCTTTTCTTGCTTTTTACCGTCAGTACGGACTGCTTCCGGTATGGGATTTATACTTCTGCGAAACAAATGCTATGAAAGGTTACCACGCCATACCTGTGGTGGCCGATGCCATACTAAAAGGTTTCAAAGGATTCGATTACAATGAGGCATTTGTTGCCATGAAAGCAAGCGCCAATCAAAACATCCGCGGAACCGACTGGTACCGGAAACTGGGATATATTCCGCTGGAGAAAGATGACGGAAGCGTAACATCCACACTGGAGTATGCCTACGATGACTGGTGCATCGCACAGGTGGCAAAAACGCTGGGAAAAGAAGCGGATTACCAGGAATTTATGAAACGCAGCGGTTACTGGAAAAATCTTTTTGACCCGACACTGCTGTTTGTGAGACCCAGGGATGCAAATGGTAATTGGATTACCCCTTTCGACCCCTATAAAGAGGTGTTTGGTAAAACAAGGGCCTTTGCTGAAGGAAACTCGTGGCAATATACCTGGTATGTTCCGCATGATGTATACGGATTAATCCAAAAGTTTGGCACCAGAGAAAGATTTGTACAGAAACTCGATTCCCTATTCACCCTTACACCTCCAAAAGATCAATCCATCTGGAAATATGATGGTTATATCGGTTTAGTCTGGCATGGTAACGAACCTTGTCACCATATCCCCTACCTCTATAACTTTGTGGGAATGCCATGGAAAACAGCAGAAAAAGTAAAGCAGATCTGCAACTTCTATCACAACAAACCCAAGGGATTATGTGGCAACGACGATTGCGGACAAACAAGTGCCTGGTATATCTGGAGTGCCATTGGCTTTTATCCTGTAAATCCCGCAAACGGAGAATACGTAATCGGTACACCAAAGGCCGGCAAAACAGACCTGTCACTTTACAGCGGAAAACATTTTATTGTAAAGGCAGAAAACCTGAGCGACAAAAATTTCTATGTTCAGAAGGCGACCCTCAACGGACAACCATACAACAAGTCATTCATCAGGCATGCGGATATTATGAAAGGCGGAGAATTGGTACTTTACATGGGAGATAAACCTTCTGTTTCATGGGGAACAAGGAGGGAAGATTTTCCGAACTAAGCCTTAAACAGTGAACAAACCATTCAGTAAACAAATCAATCAGTAAACAAGTTATGGATTTCAAAAGGGTAATTTTGATAACCGTTGCTCTTATCTCTCTGAATTTTGCCTTATTTTCGGAAACGATTGCTCAATCATCAGGTAAAAAACAGGATGTTGATCTGGTTTTTATCGGGAACAGCATAACCCTGGGGGTAAGCCTTGAAAATCGTGATGTGGAGGCGCCCACTGTGAAAGCCTGCGAATTTCTGCGGCAAAAATCAGCTGTTGGAGAGGTCAGGTTTTACAATAATGGGAAAAAAGGGACTTTTTACCTTCATCCGAACAATAAGGGTGCTGAAATCTTAGGTGGGCTTTGGGGAAAAGCCATTTACAGGCAGATGTTAAATCATTAAATTTAAAACTTTGAAAATAAAAACATTAACACTTTCCTTAATCGCGTTGTTTTCTGTTTTAGTTTCCATTGGGCAAGGGAAAATATTTCCCGGCGCCGATGAAAAGACTCCGTCGAGGTCCGAATACTTTTCGTGGATCAACAATACCAACGAGGGTGCAACCGAAGCACAAACCCTTGTAAATCTGGATTTTTTCAAGTGGCTCAATGACCGTTACGGTATGAAACTGGACATCTATGCTTTCGATGCCGGCGCAATAGATGGAAAGAAGTTCTATGGCAATATGCAATCTGACCGGTTTAAACGGCAATTCCCCCATGGGTTTACCCCGGTTGCGGATAAAGCGGCCGGAATGGGTATCCGTTTGGGTTTATGGGGTGGTCCTGATGGTTTTGGAGATACCCCAAAAGAAGGTGAACAACGGATGGGAATGATGGTAAGCTTGTGCCGTGATTATCATTTCGGGCTTTTTAAAATGGATGCCGTTTGCGGGCAGCTCCGCCCTGAGAAATATGACATCTTTGATCAGATGATGACCGAATGTCGAAAGTATTCGCCCAACCTGGTTTTACTCAATCACCGGCTGAATCTTGGAAAAGGGATGGCACACTCAACAACATTTTTGATGGGAGGGGCCGAAACCTATATAGACGTTCATTTGGCGAATACAGTAACCGCTCCTCACCACAGAGCCGGAGCGCTTTCCAGAGAATTATCACCCAAACTGACACGACTCACCGAAGACCATGGTGTCTGTTTCTCCTCCTGTCTGGATTATTGGGAAGACGATCTCATCCTTCAGGCATTCAACCGAAACCTGATCCTTGCTCCTGAAATTTACGGGAATCCATGGTTCTTGCGGGATGATGAATACCCGTTGCTTGCCCGCATTTTTAATCTTCACCGGAAATACCGCGATATTATCGTTTCGGGTAAGATCCTGCCAGAGAAGGATTATGGCTTAAACGCCGTTTCACGCGGCGATGACCATACACGGTTGATTACTTTAAGAAACCTGAGCTGGGAACCGGCAACCTATTCCATAAAACTGGATACTACTGTCGGATTAAGATATGGCAAAAAGATACAGATAAGGACCTTTCATCCGACTGAAAAAATAATCGGCACGTTCTCGTATGGATCCAATGTCAGCATTGAAGTGTTACCATTCCGTTCGTGTCTGGTAAAAATTAGCGATGCGACTAAGAACAAAGAGTTTGGTATTGAAGGGATTGATTATCAAATTATTCCTGATGTCAAAAATAGCAAAATTAGCGCAGAATTGATGGCTTTACCCGGCTCAGTAAAGAAGATCAGTCTTTCCGGTGATTTTTCTGCCTATAAATCAGCCGTGATCGATGGAAAGGATGCTTCCCGGCTTTTAAAAGGGGAATCAGTACCACTTCAATTTGACGGAGAGCAATTAAAACACCCCTTTCACCGGAAACTTGGAGAAATGACAGTTTGCCCGATTCCTGTTGATGCAGAGTCGATATACGAATCAACCTGTTTTGCAGCCGACAACAATTCACTTGAAGCGCGCGAATTAATAAGGGCAGGAAAGAGTGCTGTTCCGCAGGTACAGGTAGCCAGGGAGGCCTTTAAAAATCAAAAAATGTTTAAGGATCGTGAAACGTGGGATCGATATTTGTTTGACAATGATCAGGGGACAGCTTTTTCTGTTGGAATGCGCCGGAGGGGATTTGATTCGCAAATGGCGGCATTCCGCCTTGATCTTGGAAAATCGCAGCAGTTGGACTCACTTGTTATTCAAACCATCGATGAGTTTTCGCTTCAGCCTTTTCAATCCGAAGAAGGTGAATATGCCTTAATCTCAAATGACCTGATTACATGGAAAAATAGCTTCTTTATCGCGGGAAAATCGATGAAGATTGATCTGACTTCGGCTGAACCTTTCAGATATCTTAAGCTTTCACCTGCCCCAATGCGAATTTCCGAAATCATTGGGTACAAAAATGGCAGACAGGTAGATCGGTCTGATTGGCAGGCATCCAATCTTTTCAGACCTTATGTAAAAGGGAGCTCGAAAAAAGAGTTGATTTACTCCACACAAAAATCATGGTCAGTAAAATGTAGTCCGGATGAAATCCCCCAAGGAAGTTATCTCTGTATTGCTGTCAATGGAGTACATGGCATTGAAGGAGCTTATGCCGGAATCAAAATTGACGGGAAGTATCTGGGCTGCACCGACCGTGCCCCATCCTTCAGGAGCAATGTTTGGGAAGCCAACGTAAGGGAGACTGACCGTAACTACACCTACTACTTTCCATTAACCAATGGGATGATCGGAAAAGAAATCGAAGCCTTTGTGCTTGGGTTTGATAAGGATCATTCAGACTTAAAACCGGAGCTGTACATCACCGCTTTCCCCACTCCTTACAAAAAGAAAGTACTGGTAATTAAATAATTAAAGAATAATAAAATGCATAAATATTTAGTCCTGTTTTATTTCTTTTTGATACTTAATGGCTTGCATGCGCAGGATGCTAAAGTTATATCTCTTGCCGGTCAGTGGAGGTTTGCCCCGGATCCAGTTTCAGCAGGACTAACGGAAAAATGGTTCAACCGGGAATTACCTACTGGGAAAGAGCTATATCCTCATGGTGCAGAGATGCTTACAAACGACTGGATCAAACTGCCCGGAAGCCCTGACGAATCAAAAATCGGCATCTTACTGCCACCCTTGAATTCAATTAAAAAAGAAGATGAAAAGGTAAAAAGATATGAAGGTGCCTACTGGGTTCAACGCAACATTACTTTGCCCGATGGATGGGATGATAAAGCTTTATTCCTTGCAATTGGTAAGCTGCCAATCGGGAGTAGAATCTACTGGGATTTCAAATTGATTGGCGAGATTATGGAAAACAATGCCCCTGACAAATTTGAGATAAAGAATCCGTTAAATTCGAAGGGGAATCATCTGATTACTGCATTCATAAACAAACCAGAGGATAAAAATGGAAACAGGATTGCCAGTATAGTTCTCAGCAATGGTGAACAAAAAATTTCATTATCAGGAAGATGGAGGGTGGCGCTGGATGTCTGGAATAAAGGTGGTGAAAGTTCCTGGTACAACAGCGGATGGCAAAAAAGGGTATTGCCTCTTACGAAAGAATTACATACCTATTACGCTACTTTCTTCAGGTGTGCTGATTTCACCATGGAGGACTGGATTACACTGCCGGGGAGTCCTGCAGAGGCAAATATCGGGACGAACCTCACCCCGTCACGGGCGATCACTCCGGGACTGGAACGGGTTATTAAGTATGACGGACCATTTTGGGTTCAAAGGAGTATTACAATTCCCAAAACCTGGGAAGGGAAAACGGCTGAGTTTTCGATGGAAAGGGTTCCTGGTGTGAGCATCCTTTATTGGGATGGCGAGTTAATTGGTGAATGTCACGGGTATGATGTACCGCAAAAATTCGAAATCAAACCAACTTCTGCAACACCAGGACGTCATATTATTACCGTATACACGAGTAAACAGGATTTAAAATTCCGTCAGAGCGGTCATGGATTAAGCAGTGAGAATGGCGTTGGATGGAACGGTATTATTGGAAAGATCGAACTTAGGGCAGAGGCTGATCTTTGTCTTAATGATGTTCAGGTATACCCAAATATTAAGAACAACTCAATAAAGGTTGCACTTAAAATCAAAGTAAATAAGCGGCTAAATAATGATTTATCACTTACTTTCTTTATCCGGCAAAAGAAAGAAGGCAGTCTCTTTGAGAAGATTAAATCAATCAACTTAAACAGCGGTGCGCCTGAATTACCTGGCGAGGAGCTTATTTTGAACCATAAGGCGTTACTATGGAGCGAGTTCTCCCCAAACCTTTATGAACTAAAAACGGTTCTGAAATCAGGGTTAACGGAAGATGTTTCCCTCCTATCCTTCGGAATGAGGGAATTTACTGCGCAGGGCAAAAGTTTCTTTATGAACGGGAAAAAGGTTTTCCTCAGGGGTGCACAACAGGATGGTTCAGCCCCACTAGGGAATTACACACCGATGGATAGCGATTATTGGTTGCGAATCATGAAAATATCCAGGGAGTACGGATTGAACCACCTTCGCTGCCACACCTGGTGCCCTCCGGAAGCCGCCTTTGCAGCAGCTGATGAAACCGGAATTATTTTGCAGATAGAGCTGCCCAGTTATGGGCCTAACTATAAGGAACTTATCAGGATAATTGATGCTTACGGGAATCACCCCTCCTTCTGCCTGCTGGCATTGGGAAATGAATTGTTTAACCACGATGAGGCATCTAAAAAGGCAATTAACAGTGCCCGCCTGCACGATCCCAGGCACCTCTATACCTGCACCTCGCACCCTTACAGCCCGGGTTGTGATGACGATTTCTTCGTCTCTGCATGGGGATGGGGAGATGATTCAATTGTAGATAATTATCCTGAAAAGGTGAATACCGGAGGTAAACCGATTGTCGGAATTGTTTGGTCGGGAGGCGATGTGGTTACCAAAACCAGGTTTAACATGCAAACCCCTGAAACCCTAATGGATTACCGCAATGAGATAAAAAGATCGCCGATACCTGTGATTTCGCATGAGGTGGGCCAGTGGGCAATGTTTCCCGATCTGACCGTTCTTAAAAAATATACCGGTACACTTAGAAACACCAACTACGAAAAAATCAGACTAAAACTTGAAAACAGAGGGATGCTGGAACAGGTACAGGATTTTGCCATGGCCTCAGGTAAATTTTCGGCATTACTCTACAAGGAGGAGATCGAGTCGGCCCTGAGAACCCCTAATCTGGGAGGATTTAACCTGCTGGGAATTAACGATTTTGAGGGGCAAAACCTGGCGGTTGTCGGAATTCTGGACGAATTCTGGGATTCGAAGAATATTCTTACTCCCCTCCGGCATCATCAATATTGCGGACCTATCGTTCCCCTGGCAAGAATGATAAAAAGGGTGTGGAAGCAGGATGAAACATTGGATGTTTCAGTAGAATTAGCCCATTACGGCAAAAATGACCTACTCAAAGCTCAGCCTTTGTGGCATATTGCCAATGCAAAAGGAGAAATAATTCAGCAAGGGAAACTAAAACAACAGGACATCCTCCAGGGAGGCCTGAGGAATCTTGGCACAATCTCCTGGTCATTAAACAGTGTTTCCACCGCTCAAAAATTAACTTTAACCACTGAAATTCAAAATAGTATAATAAAAAACAGTTGGGAATTCTGGGTGTATCCCACCGAAGTAAATGGTCAGCCCGGAAAGATTAAACTCTTTAATTCGTGGGGAGAGAAGGTAAAGGAGGCGCTGATTGCCGGAGAAAGCGTGTTGTTAATTCCTGACCTGAGTTCAATTAAAGATGGATTCAGGGAAAGCTGCTTCACCACCGTGTTCTGGAACTCCATATTTAAGTGGATGCAACGGGCGCATACACTTGGTATTCTTTGCAATCCTTCTCATCCAATTTTTAAGGACTTCCCCACTGACAGCTACTCCAATTGGCAGTGGTGGGATATCGCAATGAATGCCAATGCGATGTACATGAACAATTTTCCGGTAAAAATGAAACCGCTGGTACAGGTTATCGATACCTATGCCATAAATGATAAGCTAGCTTACCTTTGGGAATGTAAAGTTGGTAAGGGAAAGCTTTTGGTGTCGACCATAAATTTCAATAAAAATATGGATCAGCGACCAGCATCCAGACAGCTGTATAAAAGCTTGACTGACTATATGAACAGTGGGGACTTCAAACCGGTAAACGAACTTACATTCGATTTTATTGATGGAATATTCTCAGATTAACGGACACAATTAATATGAAAGCACCATTTTCAAATTTGATTAAGAGCAGTTGTTTGGGAAGTGTAATGATTCCGCTGGTGACCTTATTAATGATGACTGGCACAAACCTAAAGGCCGGAACAAAAAATTTCACCGTAAAAGATGGGGTTATTCTCTGCGAAAAAGGGTTACCTCAGAAACCTTTATGGTTTGCTGACAGCCGATTAACTTTTGCATTCGAAAAACCGGGTGGCATTACCCGCCTTGATTATTATGCTCCGGCAAAGAATCAAAAACCTGCCATTTTTAATCGTCCTTATCACTGGTATGGATTCAATTACTACCTGACAAATAAGGGAGTCAACTACACTCCGGAGTTTCAAAACAGCAAAGTTTATCCTTTCGGTATTGAATCCGACTGGTTGGTACAGGGTAAAGTGTTTAAACAAAAGGTAATGGCCATCGATGAGTCGGTTGTCATTCAGCTGTCTACGCCCCGGGATCTCCCTGCCGATTACCATCTTAAACTGGATTTTAACAAGTTGTTCGGAGTAGTGGAAGGGATCAAAGGAAGAACATGGAGCAACTGGAATTTTGATAAGACAGAGAATCTGTTAACCGGGGGATTCATCGAATCAGCCAATAATGATACGGTCACTTTTAGCTGCGGTCTTGGGGCCGACTTCCCCGTCAGTTTCAGTCAATCTAAAATAAATACAAAGTACTATCTGGAGAGTCCTGCACTTGAATCCGGGAAAACATACACGTTCTTCATAAATTTTGGTTCCGGGAAAAACGAATTGGTTCAAAAAAATAAGGAGTGGTGTTCCCAGCTTAAAAGCAAGATTGCCGGTCAGTATATCCGCTATCAGGCAGTAGCTGACCGCACTCCAAGGTTGGTTAGTCCGTTCAAAGAGCTTGATCGCCAGATGAGTCTGTTTCCCATGTTTTTTGAAGCCCTGAAGGTTAAAAATTTTCCGGGGGCAATCCGGGCAAATACCAACCGTTACTGGGTATGGGGATGGGATGGAATAACCAACAGTAGTTCTACTGCCTATTGGGGTGATGTTCAGCACTTAAAAAATATGCTGGAGTTTTACGAAAAAACTGCTGATCCGGAAAAAGGAATTGCACATGCATACAGTCACGACATGAGTATCGGCGAGATCGCTCCCGTACCTGCGCAATGCATGTATATCACACTGTTGCAGCTTTACTTTGATCAGACAAAGGATATTTCAGCATTAACAGCACATTACCCTTTTGCCAGGAAAATTTTCGGGCTGGCTCTTTCAACCGGGGTAAGCAACCTGGGTATGAGCAAAGGAGTATCTCTGTTTCCCGATTTCAGGGTACTGATCGACGAAACTGGTAATGATCTGAGCACACTGAATAACTCGGTCTTATACTGTGCCGCACGCTCAATCGATCGTTTGTCTGCCATCGTCGGGGATACAGCAACTCAAACAAAAGCTGAATCTGTTTCAAATAAAATAGAGCAAAACTTCACCAGACTATTTTACGACAAGGAACAGAAATATATTGTGTCATCTGTTGATGCAACCACCCTTGAACAACGTAAAACATACCATATCAGTTCATTCAGATGGGAGAACGACTATTATGCAGATTTAATTCAATCGATGTCGGTGGAGAGTTTGATTTTTTTTGAAAAAAACCTAATTTGCAGAGCGGGAATCAGGGAGACCCCGGTATGGGATAAAAGTTTTGATATGGATGCTAATCAGCTGAGTGATTGGTGGCCTGTAACTGATGAATCCTATGTTCGGCTGAGCAATCAGAATAACAGAGGTGACTTATTGGGAAAATGGGTAGGCTGGCTTAGTTACTGGTATGAAAATCTGACCGCTCCCGAATCTGTGGAGTGCTACTTTGATACGGATGATCCGGCAACGCCCGACAGGTGGAATCCAGGGTCCTGGCAGGCGTTTACCATGCGTACATGGTTCCAGGGAGTTATTCATGGTTTGGTGGGTGTAGATGCCGACGCAGGCGGAATAACCTTTTATCCCTACAACGGGAAAGAGATGAAACTGACAGGATTACACTACATGGATAAAACTTTTGACTTTGATCTAAAAGGTAGTGGTCCGTTTATCGAATTTATTGAGGTGGATGGGAAAAAAATAATTGGGACAAACAAACTACCGGAAGAATATTACAGGGATAAAAAACAGGTAAAGATTACCGTAATGCGTACCGCTAAAAATCCTTGTCCAGTCTCGGTAAAGTCCGGAACAGGAATTCTACTGAAGAATTACACCTATAACAAGGGCACCATTAAAACACAAACAGAGGGTGCCGGACTAACCAGACTGAGGATATCAGCAGAGAAAACACCAGTCATCCTGGTTGACGGCAGACAGATAAAGTGTGATTTTGACTCTTCATTAAAGCTGGCAACAATATCACTTATAATGCAGTATAACAAACCATTAACAATAAACATTCAGCCATAAAATAAATATATTTTAATACCGGGAATCTGAATTTCAATTAACAACCATAAACACCTCAAACAATTATTAATAATAAACTACGAAAAAATGAAAACTACTCGTCGGGATTTTATCCGAAAGGTTGCCACTCCGATGTTGGCAGTACCTTTTATTCTTCCATCACGTGTGTGGTCAAATCCACCCAGCGACCGTATCACCATGGGCTTCATAGGTGTGGGTAAACAGTCTTACTATTTGGTTTCAAAATTCCTGCCTGCTACCCAGATTCTGGCAGTCTGCGACGTTGATACCACACGCCGTAAACACGCTCAGCAGACCGTGGATAAATTCTATACCGATAATAAAGACAAAGGTGTTGCAGGCTGTAAGGAATATAAGGACTACCGTGAACTTTTGGAAAGGAAGGAGATAGATGCCGTTTGCATTGCTACGCCTGATCATTGGCATGCTGCTAACGTCATGCTGGCCCTTGCGAAGAAAAAGGATGTCTATTGTGAGAAACCGCTAACACACAATATCCAGGAAGCTATCGATGTTATTTCTGCTGTCGACAAGCATAAACGGGTACTTCAAACCGGATCGATGCAGCGCTCCATGAAGGAATTCAGGATCGCCAGTGAACTGGTACGCAACGGCTGTATCGGGAAGATCCACCATGTCGAGTGCAGTTTTGGTCCATCACCAGAGCCTTGCAATCTTCCTGAAGAGGCTATGGAGCCAGGGCTTGACTGGAACATGTGGCTCGGTCCTGCACCAATGCGCCCATACAATTCTATCCTTAGCCCACGCGGCGTACACGATAATTATCCAAGGTGGAGATCCTACAGAGAATACGGCACAGGCGGTGTTGGCGATTGGGGCGCTCATCATCTTGACATTGCCCAATGGGGTCTTGGAATGGATGACAGCGGCCCTGTTGAGGTTCGTTTTACCGGCAAGGAGGCGACACTCGTATATGCCAATGGCATTGAGGTTATCCACAAGCAAAATGGGTTTGGAGTTCATTTCTTCGGCAGTGATGGAGAGGTAATGGTCAACCGGGGCAAGTTCAAGGTGATCCTTAATGGTAAGACGATCGCCGGGTATCTTGGCAAGGAAACAACAGGTACGACATGCGCTGCAGAAGTCGAAAAGGCCGAGCAGTTGCTGTTAAGGAACGCCAGGATTAAACTGTACCTAAGCACATCGCAAACTGATGATTTTCTAACCTGTGTTAAAAGCCGGGAAAAACCAATTTCAAATGAACAGATCGGAGGTCGCACTGTCATCTGCTGCCACCTGATTAACCAGCTCTATTATAATAATACGGCCATGAAATGGGATCCGGCCAGGTTATGCTTCACAGGAGGAACTGGCAATCCTGCCTGGCTTACCCGTGATTACCGGGATTGGACGAAACTGAGATAACAAAGTAAACATTGCTGATGTCTGCCTAATTCAGAATTTGAAAAACACACGAATTAATTGACAGCTAAAAAGCGAGAATAACAGTAATAATTATACACTATGAGAATACTGATTTCATTTTTTAATTTATTGCTATTGGTAAATATATCACTGGCAAAAGCCCAACCGGCGAGTTATGATCTTAACCATTTTCCAAATGGGAAAACGCCGAAAGAGATCGGTACCCGCATCGCCGAAAAGTTTCTGAAGACGCCCCATTCGAAATACGGGAATACCCATCCTGCAACACCACCTACGCAGATTACCTATCCTGACGTGTGTGCCTGGCTGGGTGGAATGTGGTTTGCAGAGGTTACCAAAAACAAGGAATTGTTCAGCCGTTTCGAGAGCCGTTTTTCACCGCTGTTCAGTACCGAAAAGAACTTGCAACCCATTCCAAACCACGTCGACAATAATGTATTCGGATCGGTCCCGCTGGAACTCTATATGCGTACCAAACAACAAAAATACCTGGATCTTGGTCTGATATATGCAGATAAACAATGGGAATTGCCCGATAAAGTCAAACCGGAAGAAAAATTATGGGCAGATCAGGGCTATTCATGGCAGACCCGCGTCTGGATTGATGACATGTTTATGATCACAGCTGTTCAGTCACAAGCCTTCCGTGCAACCGGCGACCGCAAATACATCAACCGTGCTGCAAAGGAAATGGTCCTTTACCTGGATAAAATTCAGTTGGATAACGGATTGTTTTATCATTCACCCGAAGCGCATTACAGCTGGGGCCGCGGCAATGGCTGGATGGCTGTGGGAATGGCCGAAATCCTGCGCATCCTGCCGAAAGATAATCCTAACCGCATCCGTATCATGGAAGGTTATCACAAAATGATGGCAGCTTTACTTGCCTTCCAGGAAAAAGATGGCATGTGGCGACAGATTATTGATGACCCGGAAGCCTGGAAGGAAACCTCAGCAACAGCCATGTTCACCTATGCATTTATCACCGGGGTAAAAAATGGTTGGCTCGACAAGAAAACTTATGGTGCCGCCGCACGTAAAGGGTGGCTGGCACTGATCAGTTATATCAACGACCAGGACGAACTGACTGAAGTGTGTGAAGGAACCAACATCAAAAATGACCGGAATCACTATATGCAGCGTAAACGTATTGTAGGTGATTTGCATGGACAGGCGCCTGTACTTTGGTGCGCCGCAGCTTTGCTAAGGTAATTTTGGAGAAGGACAAACCGGTGTCCCCTTAACTAATGTAAAAATGGAAAAGAAAGAAAATAAGTATCTAAGCAGACGCCAATTTATAGGTTTTTCTGCACTGGGAATGGCTGGGTTAACCATCCTGCCGGGTTGGAATACCGCCAACGGCGCCTTCAATGCCCCGGATAAGGACTTTTATCAGCTTCGCAATGGAATTCCCAACAGCCAGTACTATTTCAAGGCGAACACCGTGGGAAATCAATACCTGTTTTTCATCGGCAACACGATACTTGCAGGCACCGGCTTAAAGGACCCGAATCTTCGATATTCCGCACAGATGGTGATGGGTTTTAAAAAATTCTTTCCGGATGCAGTGATGTCTGAGACACGTCACATGCAACCAGGTGGCAGTTGGTTCGGATTGTTTCGCTGCAGCCGGGGCCAGCCTGTTTTCGGTGAAGTAATCTGTAGCGGGCACCTCGCGATCCTCGATTTTGCTGCCGATGACCGAAACACCAGTATTGAAGAGGTCAAACTGTCGCTCGAAGGTCTGGTTCGTCAGATTACCATCTACCGCAATACACATAGCCAGATCCTCATCTATACCCTGACCGCCGAGATGCTTCAGGCCTATCAGGCAGGTCAGACACCTGAGTATATCCGGGTATGTGAACAGATTGCCAACCATTATGGCATCCCAAGTCTGAATCTTGCCAAATATGCTGCCGGGAAGATCATCTCCGGAGAGATCTCGTTTGAAGCATTTTCTGCCGACGGAATCAATCCGACAGATGCTGGTGCTAAAATTTACGGCGATGCGGTCGCCAGGTTCACCAATGCCCTGATGACAGCTTATCCCATTCCGGAAAAGCCAAACCAGGTTGTTCTTCCGGAACCCCTCTTCCCTGAAACGGATGACAATGGCCGGATAATCGCTTATGAAGATCCACAGGTAAAACAATCCGGCACCTGGAAACAGGGACAAACCAGTCCGATCGGCCCGTTCCGTCATCTGCTTGTCTCGGATAAAGCAGGAGACACATTGACCCTTAAATTTAAAGGATCGGAGATTGGCATAATTGACGTAGTTGACAAGGAGACCGCGGATTACAAATATTCGGTTGATGGGGAAGCTTTTCGAAAGCTCCATTCACCGAAAGGTGCCCCAACCCCAATAATGCGGCCGATGTCGCTCGCCAAAGGACGTGACCGGCATACCTGGCACGAACTCATTTTGAAGGTTGCCTCACCGGGAATAGTGAGGATAGGTGGATTCCTGCTTAATGGCACCGTAGAGGATTCCATGGCTGGAATGAGTACACTGGCCCAGATCGACATGATCTATGCCGGGATGGATCCAGTTGTTTACACCCCCCCAAGGAACCGATTCGTCAATATCCCCAAAACTATGGGTAAACTTCGGGATGGCGGAGAGCTTCGGATGGTCCTTTTGGGCGACAGTATCATGGGCAACACTTCCGGTTCGTCATTTGAACTGCTGCTCATGCGTGACTATCCGAAATGCCAGGTCATCAAGATACCGTCGCTGAGAAGTTCTACCGGTTGCAAATACTACCGGGAGGAGAACCGTGTTCAGGAATATGTGTTGAGGCATAATCCTGACCTTCTGGTAATCGGTGGCCTCTCCAATGGCGGAGATGCTGAGGCGGTCCGTTCGGTAATCAAACAGGTACGCGCCCAAAAACCGGATACAGAAGTGTTGCTGCTTACACCGGTATTTGGTGCGCTAACCGACGAGCACGTCAAGACCTATACACGCGAGATAGACCCAAATTCCAATAATTTCCGCTACCATATGCAGCAGGTTGCTGTGGAGGAAAAGTGTGCCTTCTTCGATATGACCGGACCATGGTGGGAATACATTCAAAATAGCGGCAAGACTTACGGCTGGTTCAAAGGTGATGCTGTTCATGCCAACGGCCGGGGTTGTCAGATTATTGGCCGACTACTGGAAGCCTGGTTTAAGGGGTAATCAAAAACTAGAGGATATATCATGTTAGT
>JAHEYS010000029.1 GCA_023251475.1 Prolixibacteraceae bacterium | reverse complement strand
TTTTTCAAAGAAAAGCGAATATAAAGATATGCTTGACGCCCTGGGCATTACAGTAAAAACCGGTTTAATTCCTGTTCTTGCGGGAGTTAAATATGATTTTTCGGAGAAAATTTATGGCAGTGCTCAAATTGGGATCTCCTTTGCCACCGAAAGTGACGGCGGAAGTGCCTTTACTTTTGCACCGGGAATTGGTTACAAAATATCCGATCAATTTGATCTGATGCTGAAATATCAGTCGGCATCAAAAGATGGCGGTAATACCTCATTTTTAGGACTGAGGGCAGGATTTACCTTTTAATACCGAAAGGAAACAGATCCACCTATCATTGGTCTGATTAGATATAAAAAAGTGCGGGAAAACAAAAATCTCCCGCACTTTTTTACGTCATTATCCCACGCATGACAGATTTAGGATGGTTAATCCACACTCCCCTGCCACTGACCCGGACAGGCAGTTTCCTACCCCCTGTAGCTTTTGATAAACCTGGGATGGCTTCCGACAAATCCACTCCACCTTCAGACTCGTCCAAAGTCGCTGTTTCCTTACTCCCAGTGACTCCTGACTAATCCGTGAAGGCTTCTGACTAATCCGTGAATACTTCTGACTCACCTGTGAAGGCTTTCTACTCATCCAAAGTCGCTGTTTCCTCACTCCCAGTGACTCCTGACAAATCCGTGAAGGCTTCTGACTAATCTGTGATGGCATCTGATTCACCCGCGAAGGCTTCTGACTCAGCCAAAGTCGCTGTTTCCTCACTCCCAGTGACTCCTGACAAATCCGTGAAGGCTTCTGACTAATCTGTGATGGCATCTGATTCACCCGCGAAGGCTTTCGACTCACCCGCTAAAAAACATTATATGATCCGGTAAATCTCCATGATCTCCTTCAAAATACTGTCAAAATCGATTTTCAGATCAATAAGTTTACCCGTATGGATATCAAAAACCCATCCGTGTACCGTGAAGTCCCTGTCCTTATAGGCTTTTTGGACATCCGATGTTTTAATAATATTGACACACTGCTCCTGGACATTTAATTCCACAAGCCGTTTATATTTCTCCTCCTCGCCCGTGATGGAGTCCAGTTCGGTTTTGTGCAAACGATAAACATCACGGATATTGCGTAACCAGGGATTGAGAATTCCCAGATCGGCCGGTTGCATGGCTGCCTTCACCCCGTTGCAATAGTAATGTCCGCATACCACCACATGATTTACCTTCAAATGGCTGACCGCATAGGTAATCACCGACATTGCACTTAAATCGGTATTGGGGACCATGTTGGCAATGTTGCGGTGGACAAACACCTCGCCCGGTTTTGTTCCCATCAACTCCTCTGCGGTCACCCGGCTATCGGAGCAACCAATATAGAGCACCTTCGGACTTTGTCCCAGTGATAAATTTTTAAAATAATCACGATCTGTTTTAAGCTTTTCCTCAATCCATTGCTGGTTGTTGATAAAAATATGCGCTAAATCCATACCTCCCTGTTTTAGTTGAAGCGTTCAATAAAAATTAACCGGTAAAACCTATTGCCCCGGCAATGGCATTAATGCATCGTAAAAGCTCAAACAAAAGAATATCACTCCTTTCAGATACCTCTTCCTCTCCGCTTTTGCGCCATAATCTTAATAAATTCACCTGGTGTTTGTGAAGAGGCTCCATCGCCTCAGCCCGCAGCAGTGTTGAGTAGTAGTGATTCTCCCGCCTTTGTGAAAGGGGAGTATCCAGGATGATATCAATCATTTGCCTGGTACGTGCCAGCTCACTGAGCATCATGGATAACAACTCGCCGCTTCCGGGAACCTCTGCCGCAAGTTGGGCATATTGCCTGAAGATGGCTTCATCGGATGATGCCAGGCTCGAATCGACATTTGTCAGTACATACCTGATAAAAGGGTCCGATTTTACGGCACGCTTAAACTGCTCAAACATATCCGGATTATCCCTTTGCATCGCCTCAAGTGTGGTTCCTACCCCATACCAGCTGGTGATGTTAAACCGGCACTGGCTCCAGCTGAATACCCAGGGGATAGCCCGCAGGTCATTCAGTGTCCGTGTACCGGTTCGACGGGATGGACGGCTCCCTATTTTACTCTGCTCAATAGCATCAATCGGGGTGGCTTTTTCATAAAACTGAATAAAACCAGGTTTTTCGATAAGTTCCTTATAAACGGTCATACTCCTGGATACAAGGTAATCAAATGCTGATGCCAGGTCATGTTCCCTGATCTGATTACTGTTTTGAAGCATTGTGGCCGATAAGGTCCCGGCTGTTAAGAGTTCAAGATTATAAACCGCGTTGTTCTTATTGGCGTATTTCCGTTCAATGGTCTCCCCCTGTTCCGTAAGACGG
>JAHEYS010000089.1 GCA_023251475.1 Prolixibacteraceae bacterium | reverse complement strand
TCCAAAAAGGAGCCTATCGCATTGAAATGCACCTCCGGTTACACGGTAAGTCTATCCCCTGGCTCTATTCAAATCCGATCTATCTTTATTAATTTTTTATTTTAACTGTAATTTAAAATCACTCAAATTATGAAAATGAAAATTGTCACATTAGCATTCCTTCTTTTAATATTCCTCACAAACATTAATGCACAGGTGTTTAAGGCTGGTGCCGCGATGAGAAATATTACCCCAAAAACGCTGATCCCAATCTCGGGAGGGATGGGTACCCCCGAGATGCCAACAGGTAAAAAGGGGGAACTAACAGTCAGGGCATTCGTACTTGAAAAAGGTGCTACCAAATTTGCCATAGTAAGTGTTGATAACATTGGATGGCCTGCCTATCTTGGCGACCGGTCCCGGAAACTGATCAGGGGGATTGCTCCTGAAAATGTCCTTATCGGTGCTACTCATGCCCATAGCTGCCCGGATGCTTATGGTTTTACGGACGAAAAAGGGAATACCGGGGCTGATCTGAAATACCTTGACTGGTGTGTCACACAAATAGCCGAAGCGGTAAATGAAGCGGTTTCCAACCTTGAACCCGCTTCACTCAGAACAGCGGTTGGCGAGGCAAAGGGGAAGATTGCCTATAACTATTATGCCGATAAATTATATGATCCGCGGTGCGGAATTATTCAGGCCATTGCCACTTCGGGTAAAAACAGCGGTAAACCGATTGCCACACTGGTCAATTATGCGATTCATCCCGAGATTCTTGGTACGGGCCGAAAATTGATCAGTCCCGATTTATGTGGCCCCCTTTACGACCGCATTGAATCAAAAGTTGGTGGGATGGCCATTTTCATGAACAGTGCACAGGGTGGAATGGTGACAGCTGACACAAGACTTGCGAACGGGAAAGAGGCAAATGACTGGGATGAATGCATCAGGATTGGAAACCTGCTGGCTGATGAAGCTTTACGGATTGTGGAGCCGGCGGCTGTACAAACGAATCCCGAAATTTATTGTACCTCCAGAATCATCCGCTTTCCGATCGATTCAGAAAAGATGCGATTTGTGTTCAAACACTCGCCACTTGCAGCCGAAGCGGCAAAGAACAGTGATTTTTCTTCTGTTGCCACACGTCTTAACCTGTTGAATATTGGAAAGGCTCAGGTTGTCACCATTCCTGGTGAAGCGTTACCAAATATTGGTTTCTATGTGAAACGGAAAATGAAAAGCGATCAACCTATGCTTTTCGGATTGACCAATGACGCCTTTGGTTATATGCTGACCAAGGAAGACTTTGGCGGTTTTGAGCGATATAACTATGTCAGCCGTACTTCACTTGGCGAAATGACCGGATGTATTTTCGAGGATGAGGCAATAAAACTGATCAATGAAAGTCTGGCTCCACAGAAGTAAATGTTTTAGATATATAGGAAGAAAAGTGAAAATAACCTTTAAATAAAATTGAATATTTCTATATCTTTATTGAATCTTCTGTACGTTCATTAAATTTATTTATTTTTCAGCATTTAAATAACAGGAGATGATACCATGAGAAAATACCTTTTATTTGCTTTCCTGTTATCTGGTTTTATCTTTGAGGCATGTAAGCTCCACAAAGACTTTGCATTGCTGAATACCCGAAATAATTGGTCACACCATTTTGCTTATGGCAGCCCATCATGGGATACCTTTGAACGGTTTCCAAACAACCCGGTCTACCAGGGACGCAACGGGATGGAATGGCCGGTCAATGGATTTCTGTTCAGCGATCCGGTAAGTAAAAACTGGTACCTCTATATCGGGGAATACCGCAGGAATTACGCGATTATCAGGGATTCCACCGCTAAAAACTTCAATTGTGCAATATACAAATCGACAGATAGGGGAAAATCGTGGAATAAGAGCGGTGATTTATTCCCGTTAAATTTCTCCTGTTATGATTCCCTCCATATCCAGGCGCCGGATGTTATGGTCATTTATGCCGACGGAAAATATCATCTGATCTTCGACTGGGTCTCAAATAAAGCATCCTGGCAGGAGATGGGGGAGAGCGGAATCGGATATGCTGTTGCAGAACGACCCGAAGGGCCATACAGGGTATCATCCGAACCTCTGAAAATAAACACTCAATACCGGAGTCATCCGATCCTGAACAAGTACTGGCGAATGTACGCCCCAATGCTTGTAAAACGTAAAAACGACTGGGTGATGCTTTATATGATGGATACAGCCCCGCCGCGAAGCTGGGCTTTGGCCGCATCGACAGCAAAAAAACCTGAAGGTCCGTATAGTGAGCCTCTCCTGGTCCGGAACGTTGAAAGGAAAACCAGTTATCCCCCGCTTATGGAGTACTTCCCTGCGTTTGAACGCTCAGGATATCTCTACTTCCCGGCGACATCTGTGGCAACCAACCGTAATTTCCAGTTGATTTCAAGGGTCAAAACGGAAGATGTCACCAATCCTGACAAGTGGGAAATATTCAGCAATGGTTCTTTCTGGCATCCGACCAGCGCCGAAAATGAATATGCAGGTATCTGGGGACAGACTTTCACCGGTTTTGTGGACGATGCTGATTCCCTCGTTGTCATGTTTCCCTCAAAGAATAAACAGAATTTTGGAACCATTAACCTTGCTAAAACATCATGGGATCATCTCTTCCGAAACAGGGGATTTGCTTTTTCAGCAGGTGAAGGGGGATCATTTACCTATCTCAAACAAGGGATTAACCTTGGTGATTTAAAGATGGATTTCAACATTTCGGGAACAATGCGAATAGTATGGGACTTCCATAAACCTGTTGACATCCGGGATACCTGGGGAAATTTCTCTTTTGACCGGAGCGCCGGCGAGTATAAGGAGATTGAAGTTTCGGAATCCGGCTGGAAAGTAAACCTGATCATTAACAAAACGATTCAGACGGTTGATTCAGGAAAGATTCTGAATCTGAACAAAACTGAAAATTTTCTTCACCTTGGAAAAGAGAGAGGTCTTTTATCACTTTCGATGAACAATCAGAAGTTGTGGAGCGGCAGGCTACCTGAACGGGCGGGTGTAACAGGAATAATGCTTGATCCCCACAGTCACCTGCTCACAAGCCGTTTTGAGATCAGGGGGAAGGCAACACAGGGGAGGCTTGCCTATGGATATTATGAAGCATTACTCAATGCCGGGAATCAGGACAACGAGTGGGAATTTAAGGAAGATTCGCTCTTCAGAAACGGAAAAGGGGCCATCTCAAAGGGGAACAGCGCCTTTGCAAAATGGAACTTTGAGGGGAATGGAGTTGAAATCTACCTGCCCAAGGGGCCAATGTTCGGCACTGTGGCTGTTGCTGTCGATCGTCAGCCTGAAGTGAATATCAATCTGAAAAATGACAAGTTGCTCAAATCTACCGTTGTATTTAAATCAAAAACATTAAAACGGGGGAATCATTCCGTTTATTTAAAAACAATTGATGGACCACTGCCTTTAGATTGCATTGAGGTCAGTTTCTAAATTCTAAATTATATCTTTATCTGCTAATAAAAACTTCCAAAAACGAATAATCATGACGATTAAAACATTACCCACACTAAGAATTGGTGATCTTGAAATTAACCCTCCCATTATTCAGGGGGGAATGGGAGTAAGGGTTTCTGGTTCAGGTCTGGCATCTGCAGTTGCCAACGAGGGTTGTGCCGGAATTATTGCCAGTGTCGGATTAGGTGCTTATGAAAATCTTTCAGCCTCAAAATTCACTGAGGTAAACAACATTGCCCTCAGGTCTGAAATAAGGCGGGCCCGGTCACTTTCAAACGGAGTAATTGGCGTTAATGTAATGGTGGTTTTGTCCAATTACGAAGATCTTATCAAGGTTTGCGTAGAGGAGAAAGTGGATATGATTATCAGCGGATCGGGACTCCCATTGGATCTTCCAAAGCAAACTGCCGGCTCTGATATCAAACTTATTCCGATTGTCTCATCAGCAAGGGCTTTAAATATCATCTACCGCAAATGGAAACAAAACTATAATAAGATTCCTGATGCAGTGATTCTTGAAGGGCCAATGGCAGGGGGACACCTTGGGTTCAATCATGATGATATTGTAAACGGCACTGCACCAACACTTGAATTCCTTGTGAAGGAGCTGGTGGATTTTGTGGCTACCCTTGAAGAACCTATTCCGGTCATTGCCGCCGGAGGTATCTGGGATGGGGCCGATATCGCCAAATTCCTGAAAATCGGCGCTTCGGGAGTACAGATGGCAACGAGGTTTGTCTGCACCACCGAGTGTGATGTTCATGATGATTTCAAGCAAGCTTATATTCATTCCAAAAAAGAGGATATCGCTATTATTCACAGCCCTGTTGGCCTGCCGGGAAGAGTTATTCAGAATGAGTTTACTGCAAGGGTCGACAGGGGCGAAACCATCCCCTTTAAATGTCCCCATCACTGTCTGAGGTCCTGCAATCCTCGTGTTGCCCCCTATTGCATCGCCAAGGTGCTGGGTGATGCATCGAAAGGGTGGTTGCTCAACTCATTTGCATTTGCAGGGGCTAATGCCTACCGGTGTACCGAAATTGTACCTGTGAAAACACTTATCGATCAGCTGAAAGAAGAGCTCAGCGAGGCATTGTAATTTTTAACAGCCAGGAAGTAGGCTGAAGGCTATTAGGCAGCAGACCTTTAGTCTATAGGCGGTAGACTTTTAGGATGTAATGGTAAGATGCTAAAAGATGATAAGCCTGTATGTCTAAATGCCTGATATGCATTTATATAATCCATACAACCATGAAGATTAAATCATTAATACTGATTTTATGTTCCCTTTTGGTAATTTTTGATGCGAACGGACAGGAGGGGGAGAAATCGCTTTTCAGGAGTATCCGTTCTTTTGGCGTATTGCCTGAAAATAGTGGCAACATCAATAAAATCAACCTCCAAAAGGCCATAGACTGGGCCGCATCGAGTGGAGCTGCCCTGTTTGTGGGGCCAACGGATAAACCATATGAAGTTGCAGGAGGAATTATCCTGAAGAAGAACGTATCCTTGATCGGCGTAAATGGCCCGGTTCCAAGAGCCACCAGGCATCCCTCGAAATTGCGACCCGTAGGGTCAGTTTTTGCCATCAGGGATACCGTTATGCCATTTATTACCGTTGAAAGCAGCACCCAGATAAAAGGCATTCAGTTCTGGTACCCCGAACAAAACTGTAAAGATCCTTCAAAAATCATTGTCTATCCTCCAACAATACAGGTTTCTAAAATTACAAGAACAGAAGGAGTTACCCTCTCAAATCTCACGTCCTACGGCGAATACCTTGCCATGGACTTTAATGCTTTACCCCAGCATCCGTGCGAATTAATACTGTTTGAGCATTGTCATGGGTACCCGTTAGGCGGGGAGTTTATCCGGATTGATTATTGTTACGATATTCCCAGGATTCTTCATTGTCATGTGAATCCTGCCATACAGCGGCAGCTGGGTGGTGGTTATTCAAAAAGTATCATAGATGCTGTTGTGGCAAGACAAAAATACACCTACGCCATCAACCATACCGATAATGCTCAGCTGATTGATCTGTTCACCTTTGGAAATTACGGCGGAATTTCGCTCGGCGCCGCCACTTACGGACAGCTGACTAATTTTAATTTCGACTGTGTTACTGTTGGGATCCATAAATGGGGTGATAGTTCCAAAAACAGGAACTGGATGATTGCACAAGGATCAATCATCGCCAATACAGGCGCCCGGATTGAAGATGTCCATCCATTTATTATCGAAGGGAAAGGTTTTTCAGCAATTTCAAATGTGGAGGCTTTTTCAGGGGGCAATTCCGCCTTAACCAATTTTGGGATGTCGTGGGATTATATGACAATTATTGGAAATGAGAAAACTACCGTGAGTATGTTTGGATGCCGAATGCGCGATTACAAATCGGACCTGCCCATCACCATCCTTAATCCAAATGCAATTGTCCAGGCAACAGGTTGTCTCGATAAAAATGAGGCGCCGTTCAGGTTACCCTGAAGCCATAAAAAAAACAAATCAGGAATTATTTCTATGTTTGTTTTCTATTCTACAAATTAAGTAATTAGAATAATTTATTGTCGTATATTTTGAACGTTAAGATTATTAATTTGGCAATTCTTAAACCTGGCGCCTTAGCGTCTTTGCGAGATTTTTCTTTTTATCCCACGCAAAGTCGCGAAGGCGCTAAGAGGTAAAATGCGACATTTCTTTACTATTATTATGAATGTCCTTCACATGATTATAATTCACCTTCGCAAGGTTATGAATATCCTCTGCAAAATGAAGATTGCCCTCCATTAGATTCTTAATTACTCCCTTGGAGAATGAAGAATCCCATAAGATTTCCTAGTCTTTTATTTTCACTAATCCTCTGTTTTATTGGCGGTGGTGGGGTGTAACATGGTGAGTTGCAAAACAACTGCAGCCAACACGAAAATCGCCAGAAGTGCTATATCTCTGCTTAGATTCCCCGAATCGGCTGATTTACCCAGAAAGGTCGTGATTAATGCACCGGTAGAAATCCCTGCAAGATTCATTAATCCATATCCTGTTGCCCTGTAACGTGGCGATGCAAATTGACATAAGATAGGCATACAGTTTACATCAAAGATGCCAAACCCCAAACCGAAGAGCGAAGCGCCAAGCATTATCGGGAGAAATTCATGTCCAAATCCAATGAGCAAAACTGATGGAATTGTCAAAGTCAGACCGATTGCGCCTGTAAATATCCGTCCACGCATATTCCGCTGAATCCACCTGTCAGATATCACTCCACCAATCAACACGCCAACCAGTGACGACAAAGCCATGGTTATCGTAGAGAGGGGCCCGGCGTGAGACATATCAATGTGCAGATTATTGGCAAACAGCGTAGGCAGCCAGCTTTTAGTTGCCCATCCGGGTAAACTTGGCGCCGAGAAATAAAACAGAATCACCCAAAAGGAGATGTTTCCCAACAGAATACCCATTCCTTTGAATAACTCCCTGAACCTTTTCGCTAATGTATGTGTAAGATCCCGGGAGATGATATAAGCCTTTTTCTCCCTCAAAAAAAGGATAAGAATAACACTGTAAAGCACACCAATCAGTCCGAAGGCGTGAAAAGTGGTTTGCCAGGAGAAACTTCCGGCAACGGTAGCTCCAAATCCTCCAAGGGCCTGCCCAAGGTAGATCCCGGTCATGTGTAACCCCACTGCCAGCGATCGGGTTTTCCCCTGGTGATAGTCTGCAATCAGGGCCAGACCGGCAGGCATATAGAAGGCTTCACTCACCCCCATCAGCGCCCGCAGCACATAAAGCTGATCAAAGGTTTTGGCAAAACCCATCAGCATGGTAACCGCCGACCAGACAAATAAACTCCCTACGATCATCCATTTCCGGTTGAGACGATCGGCAATTATGCCCGAGACAGGGCTCATCAGGGCATAAATCCAGAGGAAAATAGCCATTAACCGTCCAAAATTTGCTGCAGTGTTCAATTCAGCAATATCAATCATCATCGACGGCTTCATGGTGGATAGCATTTGCCGGTCAAGATAATTAAGTAGTGCGACGACCCATAATAAGCCAACCACAAACCAGGGGTACCATTTTTTTTCTTGCATTGGGTTAAATTATAACAATTTTTATTTAAGATACTTTTCGAAAAAATCGTACATCTTCACCTGCGAAAAGTCATTCACACGTTGAACCACGTCCATAGCATGAGGCCAGAAGGGTACTTTATAGTAAACATTGGGAATTCCCAGGCTATCGAGCCGTGCCTTGAGAAGATCCGACTGGCTGTACGGGACCAGGTTATCAGAAGTTCCCTGAAGGATCATGGTTGGAGGATCTGTTTTATCTAAATAATGGATCGGAGAGGCTTCCTGATAGAGATCCGGTCTTTCGCTGTAGGGGTGATTAATAAACCTGGTTACCAACCGCTGATTTCGTGCATATTCGGTGGTCAGGTCAATTGGTCCGTAGATATCGACTACCGCCTTTATCCGGTGCGGAGCAAGCGGAACTGATGCAGAATCCGGCGTGGGCTTTTTCCACTCATAGGCAGCCAGGAGTGCCAGATGTGCACCGGCAGAACCTCCGATCAGGGCTATCCTGTCGGGATCATAGCCATAGTTTTCACCATTCTTATATAACCACTGCACCGCATCTGTAATATCTTCAGCACATGCAGGATAGAATCCGTCATTCAACAGCCGGTAAGATACAGTAGCTGTCATGTATCCCTTTTTGGCGAGAGCAATAAGGTAGACCAAATAATCCGATCGTTTTCCGTGACTCCACGATCCCCCGTGAATAAAGACGAGCAACGGAGCGGGTTTAACGATATTCTTAGGCCTGTAAATATCAAGCTGAAGCGATTTCCCATTGATATTTTTGTATTCAATGTCCTTGATCTCCTCAATATCTGCCGGAACCAGGGGATTGTTATCAATGAGCTTTTCCAATCCAATACCGACGGCGATATAACCAGGAAGGAGGAAATGATACCCTACCGGAGGTTTTCCGGGGTTTAAAGCCGACCATATCCGGGGAGTGGCCAACACCAGGAATCCAAAAATCAAAATTATTAATAAACCAAAAATGATGCGTTTTATAATCTTCATCTGTAAGAAGTTTAATCTCCTTTATCAGGGAGATTCCGGTAACAAATACCGGAAATGTTTGGGTACTATTTGACGTATTTCTCAAAAAACAGGGTCATCTTTTCCTCTGTAAAACGGTTGACCCGTTCAATGGCATCCATGGTATGGGGCCACAACGGAACCTTGCAGTAGACATTGGGGACTCCAAGACTATCCAGTTTCGCTTTTAACAGGTCAGACTGACTGAGCGGAACAATCTGATCCGATGTCCCGTGAAGGATCAGCGTTGGCGGATTGGTTTTATTCAGATAATGGATAGGGGATGCTTCCAGAAATACTTCCGGGGCCTGATCATAAGTGCGTGCAAGAAAATTGGTTACCGTTGAATTGGTTCTTGAAAATTCGGTAGTAAGATCCGTTGGCCCATAAATGTCAACCACCGCCTTGATCTTATGTTGAGCCTCCGGAGTTATTGAGGAGTCTGCTACTGCACCCTTTTTATTCCACCCATACCCGGCCAGCATGGCGAGATGTGCACCAGCCGAACCGCCAATCAGGGCAATTTTATCAGGATCATAACCATAATTACCCCCATTTTTGAAAAGCCACTGAACAGCATCAGTAATATCTTCAGCACATGCGGGATATGGGGCATCGTTGAGAAACCGGTAGGAAACAGTCGCAGTAACGTACCCTTTTTTTGCAAATGCGATCAGATAGACCAGGTAATCAGCCCGGTCACCGCTCTTCCAGCCGCCGCCATGAATAAAAACCAGCAGTGGCGCTGTTTTAACAAGCTCTTTTGATTTATAGATATCCAGCTGCAGCGATTTCCCATTGATATTCTTGTATTCAATATTCTTAATTCCTTCGATATCTGAAGGTACCGGCGGCCTTCGGTCGATCATCTTTTCAAGACCCAACTTTATCGCCACATAAGTTGGCGTCAGAAAATGATATCCAACGGGTGGTTTATCCGGATTCAGGGCAGACCAGATGCGTGGGGTAACCATCAGGGAAATAATAATCACCAATAACCACAGAAAGCCTAAAAATAAACGTTTAAAAATCGCAGATCTCATTCCAATTGAAATTATTGGTTTAATTCACCCAAAATCTCCTTCAGATTTTTATGGAGGGTAGGGGCGGTTTCTGATCCCAGTGAATTTTCTTCACCATAAGGTGCCCCATCTTTTTTATAGGTAAAGGGTGCCTTTACATCCCACTGACTTTTCGGAACGATATACCCGATTTCGTCGTTAGCCAAACCAAAAACAAATTTGTATTTTCCCTGCATCAGCTCCCTGACAGACGGCACTTCAACGGGAGAAATTTTAAAATCCTGACCTTCCGGCGCCTCTACTCCACCATTGAGAATCTCAGGATATATTTCACCAGGAACTGTTGCAAATGAGAGTGGTCCGATTTTGAAAGCTGATACCTCAGAACGCATCTTCATCCAACCCGTTGTGCCGCGATCAAGCACACCCATCGAAGTTCCAAGTTCGAACATAATATTGTCGATTGGCAGAAAAATTGTACGGACAATTAAAGAAATTCCGGCTGAGTCAATCTTCTCTTCAGGTTTTTCCATTGCATTTAAGGCCAGTAATGCCAGTTGCTTTCCCTGGGCTTCTGTCTTTTCAAAAGTGGGCTCTTTAAATTCTTTTTCGGTGAAAGGATCTTTAATGGTAAGTCTTGGATGGGTAGTCATCAAACCGCCAACGGCGCCATTAATATATACACATACACCTCCAATACCAGGTTTGGCAAGGCTGTCTCCTTTAAAAAGACCTTTTTCAACACCTTCCCGAACATAATGACAAAAATCGGAGGAGATCAGCAAATTGTCGCTCCATAAGGTTTCAGGGTGATCAGCCCAGGCCACCAGGGATCCAAGAATTGCCCCATTCTCTTTATCGACAGCTTTGATCAATCGCAGACCGGAATCAAACACCTCAGGTTTCCGGGTATCAATGGCCAGTGGAAGTGCGCCAGTCAGATCCTGTGATACCTCAAGACGTGCGGGACGGAGATTCTTTACTGCTGTCAAAACCGATTTAACAACCTGGGTTTTCACATACTCGAGATATTTCTTATTAATTCCGCTCTTAAAATGAGAATTTCCCCAAAGGCCCAGTAAATCTGCGCTTTCATGAGTATGCGTTGAAGTCACAATCGTGTAGGTAACCCCTGAATCATGAGGAAGCCTCCCTCTGATATCAATTATATCATCATTCATAAACCCGATTGCATCAAGTACAACAATTGCCAGACGTGTTTTGCTGTCATCAATTACCATCGTCCTGGCCCAGACATCGTCATGTACTCCGTTTGCTGCCCGGCTATTACCGAATCCGGCTATCCACACACCGTCAAAAACACCATTCCCGTTTCCATCGGTAAACGTGTCGCCATCTTTGGGATTGTACTCGGCATCATTGTTCTTGTCCACCCACCGGTCAGGCACTTCAGGTGTAATCGGGAAAGCGGCAAATCCAGCCTTTAGGGGGGCCGGGTTCGCATTTAAAATCTTTAAATCCGCCTTGTATCCCGGATTCCGGTCCTTCAGGTTGGAATGAACCCATAAGACTATTCCGATAATCACAACCAGGACTATCCATCCCAATGCCTTAAAGAATTTTTTCATAATTTTACTTTTAATGTTTATTAAATTGTGGATAAACCATCTCTTTTATTTGTTGTAATGGACTGCCCGTTCAACTTCTTCATCATCCATATCCGGGCCTTTTTCGATTTTGCGCCAGTCAATAACCCGGTTATATTTTTTCATCGCCTTTTCGGCATCGAATACCCGTGTATCATTCAATTCCAGGGTATAAGGTGTGTAATCAGGTTTAGAGGTAAAGAAATCCTGTAACAATGAGGCAGTCACATCAAACTGATTAACATATTTGACATTCAGTATATTATAGATTGTTTTCAGTATTGATCCGAAATTTGCATGGGTATGTGAGACATAACCCTTTTTCACATAGGGCCCTTCCATCATGAGTACAGAGCGATGGGCATCAATATGGTCGACACCACCCTGCGGGTCATCTTCGGTAATAATGACCAGCATATTTTTCCAGTATTTAGTCCTTGAAAGAAAATGGAGGATTCTTCCTACTGCCAGATCATTATCGGCCATGAAGGAGTGGGGATAATAATAGCCATCTTCCGGACGGACATGAGCGCCATGATCATTAGGAACCTGCATGGTCAGTAATGAAGGTAATTTTTCTTTCCCCCTGAGCCATCTTCGGGTAAATTCCGCTTCAAACTGATCCATCCTGTACTGATCAGGAATATTGGTGTTAAAACCGGCATAGTCATGGCTTGTCCTGTTAAACAGTGCTTTTTGCATCGGAACCATTACGCCATGCGCAGCCCCGGTATTGGTGTCGTACCACTCTTCACGAACATGGGCTGTCTCGTTTGCCTCCCCAAAGTTATAAAACGGAACTTTTGCCCGGTCAAGCGCCTCCCATAATCCACCGATCTCGGCGTAATCCTCAGGATCCATACTTCCGGTTGTACCCGGGTTCCGTCTGCCGGGGGCCGAGGAAAAGATTTTGGAGGTTCTTGAAACACTTGAATTGGCTTCGACCCACTCGTTGGGAATTACCCCTGCCAGCCAATGGTGGCCATGAATGGAGGCGTCACTGTCGCAGTAATAATTATCCGAAAAGGAGAACTGTTTTGCGGCTTTAATATGATTGGGGCTAACCCGCAGATTCGGAAATTTCTTTTTTAATGAATCGGGGAGGGTATATTCATTGTTTATCCCAAATCTTGCTATAGTACTGTCGCCGGTTGCATTTTTTAGCTGTCCAAAAACCTCATCGTATGTTCTGTTCTCCTTGGTAATATATACGATATATTTAATCGGTGATTTCCGCAAACCGGGCAGCGGCGGCAACGGGTTTTTGACATCATCGGTAATAGTGGTTCTCCTGAAGGTATTGTCGACCGATTGTTTGGTATAAGCCGCAAGCTGTAGATGATCAGGCATCTTCACTTTCTGAAAACTACCCAGTTGGATATCGCCGATGTAATATCCCTGCGGTGGGGAGACAAACCCTTTACCCCCGTTGGGACCTGCACCAAGCCCGCGGCAGGTAATAATGTAGATCTCTTTTTCATCTTTTGATAACTGAACCCTGGTGGGGCCCCATCCCGACGGAATCAATCCTTTGGTGGTTTTTGATTCGACATCAATAACAGCAACAGCGTTAAAACCCAACAAGGCAACATAGAGTGTTTTCTCATCTTTGCTCAAACAAAGGCCAAAGGGAAGCAGGCCGCGATATTTATCAATACGTGGATCCACCTTAATTGGAATATCTCCCACTAACCTGTGATTTTTATAATCAATGATTGAAATATTGTCATTTGTCGCATTGGAAACATAGGCAAAGTGCTCACCTACTGCGATCGAATTAGGACTGGCGCCCCCCACGACTTCAGCATCTTCAATCATATGTCCGATCTGATGACCGGTTTTAAATTTATCGGTTACCTTATTGGTCGCCAGATCAATGGTAAATACGCTCATCGCATCGGGATGCAGCGGGCTGCCAACACCAGGAATCTTTCTTCCTTCAACGACCGTTCCGTTAATCGACTCTTTGGTATTATCACCGTATGGATGGTGCGAAATCAGGAGTGAATCGTAATTTGCAGGCGTTGCCCCGGTTATCAGTGGATAGGAGTAGACACCCACATTGGCCACAAAGGCTGTTTTCTTATCAGGGCTAAGCTTCAGACCAAACGGCTGACGCCCAACGGGTATTGAAGCCGTAATTTTTTTTGAAGTGAGGTCAATCCGTACCATCCTGAAATTTCCCCGGTCAAGCACAAGCAGCTCATTATTCGATTCATTAAAAACCAGATCAGAGGTGAAACTGTCCACAAACTTGACTCCGGCCACATTACCGTTTAAGGAGATCGAATCGAGGCGGGTTAAACTTTGAATATCATATATAATTACAGCGCCGTTATCTCCTCCGCTCAGGTAAACGGTTTTTGAATCACCTGAAAAGGCAACACCCAGGAAGGATCCTTTGGATAAAGGTGATTTGATTTTATGATCATAGCCAGGGACACGGATAGTCCCGAGTGACGGGAGATCAATGATGGTAAATACACCGTTATGCAGGGTGACAGCTTTTTTCCCGTCGGGAGAAACAGCCATCCCGAAAGGGTCATTCGTAATCCTGATGAAATCACCGGCAGGGGTTAAAAACCGGCCACTTGGGAGAATGGTAGTCCCATTGACATTGATTTTGGTAAACTGATCTCCGGCGGGAACCGAAAGAATCTCCGTTTTATTCTGTGTGAATCCTGAATTGCAGAGTATTGTAAAAAACAGGAACAGGTTAAATCGTGAAAATAATCTCATTGTCTATTTATTTGAATCCAGTTTAATAACAAAGATCTGCTTTTTTTGATCATTTTTCCCTTCAGCAGCAATCGTGCGGTTAAAGGCTATCATTTTTTCATCAGGTGACCACACCAGGTTTGATACCTCATCGGCCGACCGGGCAGTTAATCTTTTCATCCTTTGTTCAAAGGGACGACCTGAAATTTCACAAAGTACAATGCTGTTATCCCAGATATAGGCAATCGATTTGCCGTCGCTGCTCCATCTGGCCCCTGACTGGACCCCTGTTGGATGTTCGGTTATCTGAATGGCGTCTCCCCCCGAAGGTGAAATAAGAAAAATCTGCTGAATGCCGTTTTTATCCCTTGCTAAAAACGAGATCTGTGTACCGTCAAATGAGCTGCGCACCACTCCGCTACATCCCGGGAATCTGGTGTTCACCGTATGGGTCAGTCTTCGTTGAACGGTCCCTGCCGGAGGCATCGGGAAGGTGCTCCTAGTCCCTTCCAGCGGACCAAATTCTCCGGCAACATTGATCGAATCGGGTATGTCGACCACGAACAGTTCATCCACCGGTTTCCCGTTTCTGTCGTTTACTTTTCCCAGGAAAGCCCTGGCAACCTGCAAACTTCCATCCGGTTTGGGGTAACCGCTGGTGCCAATCCAGCTGTCAGAAGCGGCATTGCTGATCTCGTCGCTTCCCGGTTCAGGACTGGGAACAACCCTGACCACAACGGCACTAAACCATGTCCCGGCAACATTTTCGCCCGCTTCATCCTTATCGACTTTTACCGAATGGCGTTGATTGGATACGGCAATTGTCCGGAGGTTCCATTTGATCCCTGTGGAATCTTCCAGCTTTTTCATGATGGCATCATTGTAGGTATAACCCACCCATTTCCCGTCGCGGCTCCATTCATGACGGTGTGTTCCACCTCGTAAGGCGCCAGGGGTAAAGGGGAACGTCACATCACGGGCATCCATTAAAACCGGGATATTTGGCTGATTATCATTTACAATCACACCCGTTCTGCGCCACTGCTGATAGGGATTCTTTTCGGTGCAAACCGGTAATCCATGGATGAATATCACCTTATTTTCAATGGGATGATAACTGGCAGCTCCTGCTCCGGGGCCGAAATCCTTATTGTCAGGAACCTCAAAAAGCACCTGGGTTTCCCCGGTTTCAACATTTACCCGTTCGACTGACGGACTACCGCCAATTCCACCGATACCCGTACGCGTATCATAAACCAACCATTTCCCGTCAGGCGAAAAGTTGTCGTTGTTGTCCAGATCGTGATTCTTAGTAATCTCTTTCGTGAGTTGAATCTCATTTAAATAGGTCTCCTTTGAGGAACACGAAACGAGGATTATCATTCCTATCAGCCATTTATAGTACACCATTCCAAATTTTATAAAGTTATATGCTATTTTTTATAATGGACTTCACGTTCAACGGTTTCATCATCCATCTCCGGCCCTTTTTCAATTTTTCGCCAGTCGATGGTCCTGTGATACCTTTTCATCGATTTTTCGGCATCATAAACACGGGAGTCATTCAATTCCAGTGTATAAGGGGTATAGTCAGGTGTGGAAGTGAAAAAATCCTGCAATAATGAGGCGGTAACATCAAACTGATTGACATAGGGCACGTTCAGGATATTATAGATCGTTTTCAGGATGGAACCAAAGTTGGAATGGGTATGAGATACATAACCCTTTTTTACATAAGGTCCCTCCATCATTAAGACAGAGCGGTGGGCATCAATATGATCCACGCCACCCTGCGGGTCATCTTCCGTGATGATGACGAGCATGTTTTTCCAGTATTTTGTCCTTGAGAGGAAATGCAGAATCCGGCCTACTGCCAGATCGTTATCTGCCATATATCCATGGGTATAATAATAACCGTCATTGGGCCGGATACCGGTACAATGGTCATTGGGAACCTGCATGGCAATAAAATTGGGTAATTTTTCCTTTCCCTTAATCCATTTATCCGTAAACTCCTTTTCGAACTGGTCCATCCGGTACTGGTCAGGAATATTCACATTAAATCCGGCATAGTTTAGACTTGTCCTGGTGAACAGCGCTTTTTGCATCGGTACCATTACGGGGTGGGAAGCGCCTGTTTTGGTATCATACCACTCATCACGGACATGGGCGGTCTCATTCGCCTCTCCAAAGTTATAAAACAGTACGTTTGCCCTTTCCAGTGCTTCCCAAAGTCCGCCGGTTTCGGCGAAATCTTCAGGATCTACGGCGCCACCAGTACCGGGCCAGCGTCTTCCCGGCGCCTTTGAAAAGAGTTTTGCGGTTTTAGTCACCCGGGCATTTGCCTCAACCCATTCGTTGGGTATCACCCCCACCATCCAGTGATGTCCATGGATAGAGGCATCGCTGTCGCAGTAAAAATTATCTGAAAATGCAAACTGTTTTGCGGCCTTGATATGGTTGGGGGAGATCCGCAGATTGGATAGTTTTCTGCGTAATGAATCAGGAAAAGTATATTCGCAATTAATCCCGAATCTGGCCAGGGAGCTGTCTCCGGCTGCATTTTTCAACTGCCCGAAAATCTCATCATAAGTCCGGTTCTCCTTTGTAATGTAAACGACATACTTTATGGGTGATTTTCTCAGCCCGGGCAGCGGAGGGCACGGATTTTCCCCATCATCGGCAATGGTGATACTTTTGAAGGTATTATCAATTGTTTGCCTGGTATAAGCGGCCAGCTGAGTGGCATCAGGCATGCCCACCTTCTGAAAACTGCCCAGCTGAATATCTATAATATAATCTCCCTGCGGAGGTTCTTTGAAGTCTTTTCCGCCGTTAGGGCCGGCGCCGATTCCCCGGCAGGTGATGATATAAATCTCCTTTTCATCCCCGGATAACTGAACGCGTGTGGGCCCCCAACCCGTTGGGATCAGCCCTAAGGTCTTCCGGGTGTCAACATCAATAACTGCTACTGCATTAAATCCCAACAGGGCGACGTAGAGTGTTTTTTCATCCTTGCTAAGTGTCAGACCAAAAGGTAATAAGCCGCGGTACTTATCAATCCGCGGATCGACCAGGATTGGGATATGACCAAGGATTTTATAATGATGGTAATCGATGATTGAAATATTGTCGTTTGTTGCGTTCGATACGTAGGCATAATGTTTACCAACAGCGATCGAATTGGGACTTGCCCCGCCAACAACCTCGGCGCCTTCAATCATATGGCCGATCTGATGGCCGGTTTTGAATTTGCCTGTCACCTTATTGGTATTCAGGTCGATGGTGAAAACACTCATGGCATCGGGATGGAGCGGACTGCCGACTCCGGGAATCTTGCGCCCCTCAATCTCTGTTCCGTTAATCGACTCCTTTGTATTATCCCCGTAGGGAAATTGAGAGATCATTAAGGAATCGATATTTTCAGGAGTCGCCCCCGTAATCAGGGGATAGGAGTACATGCCGACATTGGCCACAAATACAGTATTTCTGTCGGGACTGAGCGTGAGTCCAAAAGGCTGTCGTCCAACTTTGATTGAAGCCTTAAGTTTCCTGGTTGCCAAATCGATCCGAACCATCCTGAAATTAGCCCTGTCAAGCACAAGAAGTTCATTACCAGACTCATTAATCACCAAATCCGAAGTGAAACTGTCGTTATAGTCTACCCCCCCGACTAAGCCATTGAGCGAAATTGCGCCGGTACAGGTTAAACTATTGATGTCATAAATGACTACCTGACCATCATCTCCACCACTTAAAAAGACTGTTTTTGAATCATTTGAAAAGGCTACACCGAGAAATGATCCGTGCAGCAAGGGGGATTGTATCTTTTTATCATAGCTCGGCACACGGATGGTACCCATGGTCTGAAGATCAATGATTGTCAGGACTCCGTTATGCAGGGTAACCGATTTTTTTCCGTCGGGCGAAATGGCCATCCCGTATGGGCCGTCGGTTATCCGGATGAATGTACCTGCAGGTGTTACGAACCTTCCGCTGGGCAGAATGGATGTACCGTTTATATTTAATTCTGTAAATTTATTACCGGCAGGAACAGTGAGAATATCCCATCGTTTTTGTGAATACCCGTTGTGACAGGCGGTGGCAAGAAATAGAATAAAAACAAACCGGCTTAAAAAGCTCATCATTAATTTTACTTTAAGTTCAGGTATTTCATGACCGCATCATTCCCCTGAAGGGCATTCGCCGGAACAGGATGTTGTGCGTTAAAAACCGTCAGTTCATCCTCGGGCAGGATGGTGATAAAGCTCTCATCAAATCCGTTTTTATAGGGAATTTTACTCAAACTTAAGTTCAGGTGACGCGAAAGAAAGGTGTAGGCAACTGAACGTTTATTGTATCCGTAATCATGAACCTCAGCAGGGAAATGGGCATTTTCGATTTTATGTTCAGCATTGTACAACGCATAGATCTTCTGAAGGTAGGGATACTCAATCCTGGGATTATTACTTGTCCAGTCACTGCCATCAGAAATCAGCAACATTGGTCTTGGAGCGCAAAGCGCAGCAATTTCGACGTTATTGGTCTGATGATTTTTACTTTTATGGACAGGCATTCCGCTTTCACAGGTGCATCCGCCAAAGAAATGGGCAGAGACCATTACAACCGGAACCGATACCTTTATCCTGTTATCAATTGCCGTAAGCATGATGGTTTGTGTGCCACCCCCCGATTCTCCGGTAATTCCAATTCTTTCGGGGTCAACATCGGGTCTGGAGAGGAGATAGTCAAGTACCCGTTTGCTGTTCCAGGTCTGGAGCAATAAAGCAATCGGTATATCATGGGTCACCTGACGGGAATCGGCATAACCGACCATATCATAAACAAATACAATGGCGCCCATCCGGGCAAAAGCTGCGCACCTGGTCTGAACTTCAGCCATCAACCGTCTGTTTTTCCAATGGCCATGCGGAGTTAATATTGCCGCATATTTCTTTCCATCACCCTGTGGGCGGTAAATATTACCGGTCACATAAAATCCGGGAAAACTTTCAAACGCAACATTTTCAACAATATATCCATCGCACTTGTGGGTATTGGTAATGATTAGCTTAATATCATTGGTCACCTTTGGCATTTGGTTGAATTTCATCCCTTCGATAATGCCGTTCCGGATAACGGTTGCCCTTTTTTCCCATGATTCACGGTTATTCCACTTCGAGGCAAACTCCTTCATCATTAAATTTGCCTGATCTTCAGTCCAGTATTTCCCCTGACACAATAAATTATCCTGCCCAAATCCTTGTATATTTGATATTATCATCAGAAACAGGATGAAGTATTTTGCCGATTTTGAGATTTCCATGACCTCTTATGTATTTAGTTAGCAAACAGTTTTTCACGCACTTCAGACCGCACCGGATTGAAGGATTTAAACAGCTAAAAGTATAATTGCCAGATGCAAAATACTTCAGCTATTTTGGATAAAGCACATTAAATATTAACCTTAAATCAGCTACTTTTACGAAGGATTAGGAATCCGGGGGCAATAGGTGTATAAACGTTGATTTTTACACGCATTGTTATCCGCAGGAACCAGAGCTGGCGCCACCCAAAACAGGCGTATTAAGGCTTCTGCTATTTTATAATTTCTGAATTCAATTAACTAATACTATAAAAGCATGAAAATTCGTTATGTGTCAGTCGTTTTGATCTTGCTAATCTGTATTGTGCAGAAACCGGCCTGTGGCATCGGGAACAACTGTTCCATCATTCCGGCACCGGCTTCGGCCTCCTGGGGAAAGGGAAATTTTATCTTTTCTGATAAAACTCATATCCTTGTTTCACCGCTGAATAGCGAAACAAAGCGCTCTTCAGATCTTCTGGCGCTATTGATAATGAATCCCACTGGCCACACGCTTACAGTGGCAGAGGGGAGAAAAGCCGTTGTCGGATCGGTTTTAATGGTTCTTGATCCTTCTGTAAAAAACGATGAAGGGTACCAGCTTTCTGTTACCCCAAATGGTGTTACGATATACGCAAAAACGGCAGCCGGACTGTTTTATGCTGTTCAGACCATCCGGCAATTACTGCCGCCAGAGGTTGAAAAGCCTGTCATCATAAAAGGTATACAACTCACACTTCCGGTTTGTGTAATCGCTGATAAACCACGCTTTGCCTACCGGGGAATGCATCTGGATGTTGGGCGGCATATGTTTCCGGTTGCCAGTATTAAACGCTACATCGATATGCTGGCACTTCACAAGCTCAATACATTTCACTGGCATCTCACAGAGGATCAGGGGTGGCGGATTGAAATCAAAAAATATCCAAGGCTTACCCAAATTGGCGCCTTTCGGAAAGAGACTGTTGCCGGACCGCAAAAGAAAGTGAATAACACGTTCGATGGCACCCCTTACGGAGGATTTTATACACAGAATGAAGTCCGGGATATCGTGAAATATGCCGCAGAGAGATTTATCACCGTGATTCCGGAGATTGAGATGCCGGGGCATGCAATTGCCGCGCTCACCTCCTATCCAGAATTGTCATGTACCGGGGGACCCTTCGAAGTACGAAAATTGTGGGGCGTTGACGAAGATGTTTTTTGTGCGGGAAATGAGCACGTCTTTAACTTTCTCCAGGATGTGCTAACTGAAGTGATGGAGCTGTTCCCCTCAAAATATATACATATTGGCGGGGATGAGTGTCCGAAAAAACGGTGGGAGAAATGTGACAAATGCCAGAAAAGGATAAAAGATGAGGGGCTGAAAAACGAACTGGAGCTCCAAAGTTATTTCATCAGGAGGATTGAGAAATTTGTCAGTTCAAAAGGGCGAAATATCATTGGTTGGGACGAGATTCTGGAAGGTGGACTGGCCCCTGGCGCCACGGTAATGTCATGGCGGGGTGAACAGGGAGGTATTGAAGCTGCAAAATCTGGTCATAACGTGATAATGACCCCGGGAAAATATACCTATTTCTGCTATTACCAAAGTGAGAATCATGATGATCAGCCACTCGCGCTTGGCGGATATGTCCCGCTTGAATTGGTTTACGGATATAATCCTACACCAAAAGAGCTGACAGCCGAGGAGCAAAAACATATTCTTGGACTTCAGGGATGTCTGTGGAGCGAACAAATACCTACGCCCGAAATTCTGGAATTTATGGCTTACCCGAGAACATTTGCCATTGCTGAAACGGGCTGGACTCCTGATCGTCAGAAAAATTTTGAAAGTTTCGTTCTCAGGTTGAAGGAATTGGGTAAAAGATATGATGCCCTGGGAATTAATTATTTCAAGGGGGAATACAGGGATACAAAAGCACAGAAAGAGCAGAAGTAAATTCAGAATTAATTTCAGAATAGGGCAGAATTAAAATTATAGTTCTGAGGTTAATTTTATGGAGGAAAATTCCTTATATTTAGGGTAATGTAACAATTGTATTGTGTCTTATTATTATTCATTTAAAAATGCATAAGATGAAAACCCTGCTTCTTATCACAATAATGGTTTTCCTGATGGTTGAGGTGTCTGCACAAACATCATTAACCTATTTAAACAATGCCCTGGTCGCCGGAGATTCTTATACTTTCCGGGAGATCCAATGTCCCGATCCCGGGAATGCAGGGTCAAAACAGATCTGGGATTTTTCTGATATTCAATATACAGGAAAAACACAGGTGAGTAATCTGCAAAGTGCAACTGCTCAGAAGCTGAGTGGCGCAGGTGATTTCAATCTTCTGATAAATGAAAATGGATATGACTATTTCATGAAAACCTACCTGGGTGGGATGGATGAGTGCGGCTATGAAAATACAAGTTTGAAATTGACTATGGCCTATTCTGATCCTGTGGTCAAAATGAGATATCCGTTTTCATTCGGAGATCAGTTCAGTGACCATTTTATCGGCATTGCCTGGTACAGTGAAACCAGCAAAATTGACTTCTTCGGAGATCACCTGGTTAATGCCGATGCATATGGAACGCTGATTCTTCCCGATGGTATTATTGAGAATACCTTACGCGTTAAATCGGTTAAGAAGGGTTTACAAGTAAATATGTGCGGGATGACCGATATTAATATTGTAAAATACAGCTGGTATGCAGCAGGATACAGGTATCCGGTTTTGAGTCTCACCATTGCCCAAACGCAGGCTAGTGGAGCAACTCCGCAAATTACGAAGACTGCCTTTACCAATACCCGGCAATATCAGACAAAAAGCACTCCTGTTGCAGGAACGAATGTTTCAGTCAAATTGGCCGATCCGGCAAAAGAAATTGCAAAACCAGAGGTTAAGGTGTCACTCTCTCCAAATCCATTTACCGACAAACTTACGTATAATTATTACCTGAGTGAACCAATGGCTGTTTCCGTAGAACTTTTCAGTATTACGGGAAAAAACAATGGGTGGCTTGTGAAAAACCAGACGCAGCGTATCGGTTTGCATACAGGTGAACTTGATGCAGTGATTTACGGCTTATCACAGGGGGTCCATTTTCTCAGGTTTGCTTTTGACAAACAGGTTGTTATCCTCAAAATAGTCAAAATATAAAAATCCTTTGATCACATGTTATCAAATAGCAGTGCTTCATCATCACAACCATATACAATCAAGCAACACCAGCCATTCCTGTTTTGAAGAACTCATATCAGAGAAGCGGGCGACATGAATTTTCACCCGCTCACTCTGCCTGAGATTTAAAGTACAAACTCATTGCCCGATTCCGGAATTTCAATATCACCAAATCCGGCTTCAATCATCCGCTCTTTATAAAACAGCTGGGCATCATAATCGCCATGTACCAGGAATGTCTTCTTTATCTTTGACTTATCCTGACATTTAAGATAGCCGAGCATCTCGTTATAATCGCCGTGCCCGCTGAAAGCTTCGATCCGTTCGATGGTGGCATTGACCGCATATTTGGTCCCGAAAATGGAAACCTCCGGCTCACCGTTGAGAATTCGGGCGCCGAGTGTCCTTGGCGCACAATAACCTACCGCAAGAATCGTATTTTTTGGATTGGAGATGTTATTTGCCAGGTGGTGTTTGATCCGTCCTGCCTCCATCATCCCCGATGCGGAGATAATCACACACGGTTTTTTAATAAAGTTTAGTTTCTTGGACTCCTGTGACGTCTTGACATAATGGAGCGAATTGAATCCAAAGGCATCGTCATCCTGTTCGATCACATCAAGCACCGCTTTGTTAAAACACTCGGGGTGCATCCTGAAAATTTCAGTAGCATTGATGGCCAGCGGACTATCCACATAGATCTGAACTTTGGGTAACCGTCCGTCATTAAAGAAATTGTTCAACGAATAGACCAGCTCCTGTGTACGGCCTATGGCGAAGGAAGGAATAATCAGTTTGCCTCCCCTTTTTACACATGCATCTTTTACAACACGTAAGAGGTCTTCTTCGGCCGCCTGAATATGCGGGTGAAGCCTGTTTCCATAGGTCGCCTCGGTGATCAGATAATCAACCTGTGCAAAAGATTCAGGCGCTTTGAGGATACGGCTTGATGGCCGGCCAATATCACCCGTATAACCAATTTTTGTAACCTTTCCGTTTTCTGTTATTTCAATTACTGCTGCTCCCGCGCCCAGTAAATGTCCTGTTGTGGTAAATCGTACCTTTACCGTATCGCTGATATAGAATTTCCGGTTTTGTGCAGTGCCAATAAACAACTCCATACAGTCCAATGCATCCTGCTTTTTATAGATCGGCTCAACCGGCGCCAGTCCGTGACGGGCCCTCTTCTTGTTAAACATCTCGGTATCACTCTCCTGAATATGCCCGCTGTCGGCCAGCATAATTGCGCATAAATCGCGGGTGGCATTGGTGCAGATCACCGAGCCTCGGAATCCTAATTTGTAAACAAAAGGGATAAGCCCTGAATGATCGATATGGGCATGGGAAAGGATGATATGATCGATCTCTCCGGGTTCGAATCCCAGGTTGCGGTTCATCGCATCGGTCTCCTGACCTTTTCCCTGGAACATCCCGCAGTCAAGGAGGATCTTTTTCCCGTTATCCAATGTAATCAGTGTCTTACTGCCTGTCACTTCGCGGGCAGCGCCTAAGAATTTTATTTTCATGAACGAGTGTATAAATGATGATCTAAAATTAGATAAATCCTGATTAGTTAACGAAATATTGTGATTTAATTTAGGTGATATGCCTTGGATTTGATTAATGCCTGATTGGTTGAAGTCAAAAAGGAGCAAATGCCACAAAAACACAAAAGCACAAAATTTCACCAAAAGTCTTTGCGATATTTTATAACTTTGGTATACAACTAATAAACAGTTAAATGGAATCAAATATTCTTAATCTTTCACACACCGCAAAGAACGGCCAAAATTTTTACCCGTGCCACCTAATCCTTCAAATTTTGTAACGTATGAAATTTCACTGATAACACGTACCCTGCTCCTGCGGGGTTGACCTCCGTAACTGACCACCAGAGGCCAACGTAACCGATATCACTGTATTCTCCAAATTCCCAACGGTCTCCTCCCGGCAGTGCGGTAAAGCCAGATTGGTTTGATGTTCCGGCCCCAGGATTAATCCAATGGCCCTTCCCATTTTCTTTTAGTTTGTCGCCTGCAATGCTGTCGCCACCCAAATAATCGATTAAGATCGTCCATTCAGTATCGGTTGATACATGCCAGCCGACCGGCGCTATATTACGGTTATCGCATACGGCATACCAATTGTACAAATGCCCGTATACAGCAGCCATCCAGGTTTGATTCCCGATTTTTATGGTTTTGTAAATATTGCCATCCTGGTCTGTCATTGTTCCATAGCTTAAATTGGGATTGAACAAAACTGGATTAATGGGAGGGATGAAGGCACTGGGCTCTATATAGCATTTCAATAAGATGAGCATCAAAAGTACCGCGAGGAGTACCCGCGAAATCGCTCTATTGATCTTCATGTCTTGATAGTTTAAATGAATAGATTTTGCTGAATTCAAAACAAAAAATCACTGAAAGCATATACAAAGTTAATGAAGAAGTTACAATTATGGAAAAGCAACCACTATTTAATTGGTTATTTTTACGAAACTTTGAAGTGTATCCCAAAATATTACCAAGCGTTATGGAAACAAATGAGCCGCCACTGCAAACAGTGACGGCTCATTAATCGGTTGATATAAGAGCTTATTCCTCTGCGTGTTGTTCTGCCTCGTATGCTTTAAGCAACTCTTCCTGTACTTCGGAAGGTACTTTTTCGTAACTGGCAAATTTAAGTTTGAACATAGCACGACCCTGGGTAATTGAACTTAAGGAGGTGGAATATTTATCCATCTCTTTGAGCGGTACCTTTGCAAGGATTTTCTCGAACCCTTTTTCAGAACTCATCCCCATAATCAGTGCGCGGCGT
>JAHEYS010000334.1 GCA_023251475.1 Prolixibacteraceae bacterium | reverse complement strand
CCGGCAAACTCCATCAACAACTCAAAATCAAAAGGGGAAGTCTGCAGATCGGCATCCATATAACCGGTGTACCTGGTCTGAACCTGATCGATTCCAGCTTTCAGTGCTGTACTCAGGCCCCCATTTTTATTCAGACAGATAAAACTGAACGCAGGATGCATTGCGCAAAGCTCTTCAACGATCACACCACTCTTGTCGGTCGATCCATCGTTAACAAAAAGTACTTTTGTCCTGTATGTTGTCAATGAGAGATAGTCGGTTAGCTCCCTGGCCAACCGCAAAAGATTATCCTCCTCGTTATAAAGGGGTACGATGATGGTAAGGAGGTATCCCGGAATGGTATTGAATTCCATGGAGATAAAAGGTTAAATATACCGCAAATTTAGTAAAAAAGTGAAGGCTGGTAAAGTGATCTTTTATCGGATTAACAATTGCCGGATTGCCGGATTTCCAGATTGTCGAATTTTGAATATATTTGTGCAGGGTTTGGAAAATAAGGATTGAATAAGGAAATCAGGGATATAAGGATTTTTTACCTTTGAAACTCGTCCCGAAGAATCGGGGTAAGTTCCAACCGACCATTAAAAATCAAATTATTCACCGATGAAGAACATCAGGAACTTTTGCATTATTGCCCATATTGATCACGGAAAGAGTACACTTGCCGACCGCCTTCTGGAAATTACCCAGACCATCAGCGGACGCGATATGCAGGCGCAGGTGCTTGATGATATGGAGTTGGAGAAAGAGCGTGGAATTACGATCAAGAGTCACGCCATCCAGATGGATCATATTCAGGACGGCGAGAAGTACCGTCTGAACCTGATTGATACTCCGGGGCATGTCGACTTTTCATACGAAGTATCGCGGTCTATTGCAGCATGCGAAGGAGCATTGCTCATCATCGATGCCACACAGGGCATTCAGGCGCAGACCATTTCGAATCTGTATCTTGCCATTGAACACGATCTTGAGATCATACCGATCATGAATAAAATGGATCTTCCAAATGCAATGCCCGAAGTTGTTGAGGATCAGATTATCGAATTAATAGGTTGCAAGCGTGATACCATCATCAGGGCTTCAGGTAAGACCGGCGAAGGAATTGAGGAGATCCTCAGACGCATTATCTCAGACATACCTTCCCCTGCAGGAGATCCGGAAGCGCCGCTTCAGGGATTAATATTTGATTCTGTTTATAACCAGTTCCGTGGCGTAGTCGCCTATGTGAAAGTTGTCAACGGGACGGTCCGTAAAGGGGATGTTGTCAAGTTTGTTGCCACCGAAAAACAATACAATGTGGATGAAGTCGGAGTGCTGAAGATGGCGCTCGATCCGCGTGAGTCATTAAGTGCAGGTGATGTGGGTTATATTATTTCGAACATCAAAACAGCGCGTGAGATCAGGGTCGGGGATACGGTTACCAATGTCAAACAACCTTGTTCAAATGTGATTTCGGGATTCGAGGAGGTTAAACCAATGGTATTTGCCGGCGTCTATCCGATCGACAGTGAAGATTATGAAGACCTGCGGGCAGCCATGGAGAAGCTTCAGCTCAACGATGCTTCACTTACCTATACGCTCGAATCATCAGCAGCGCTTGGATTTGGCTTCCGTTGCGGATTCCTGGGATTGCTCCATATGGAGATTGTCCAGGAACGTCTCGACCGCGAATTTGATATGAATGTGATTACTACAGTCCCGAATGTATCGTATATGATTCATACCAGGGCAGGTGAAGATTTTGAAGTCTATAATCCTGCAGGAATGCCCGATGCCTCATTAATTGATCTGATAGAAGAACCCTACATCCGGGCACAGATCATTACCCGTTCGGAGTATATCGGCGCGATCATGACCCTTTGTCTCGACAAGCGCGGAATGCTCACCAAGCAGGAATACCTTACTGCAGAACGTGCAGAACTGACCTTTGACCTACCGCTTGGAGAAATCGTCTTCGACTTTTACGACAAATTAAAGAGTATTTCAAAAGGGTACGCCTCTTTCGATTACCATATTACAGGTTACCGTCCTGCCAAACTGGCTAAACTCGATATCCTCCTCAACAGCGAACCCGTTGATGCACTTTCTACGCTGATTCATGCCGACAATGCCTACAACTTCGGACGAAGAATGTGTGAGAAACTCAAGGAACTGATTCCGCGTCAGCAGTATGACGTCGCAATTCAAGCTGCCATCGGAGCCAAGATTATCGCCCGCGAAACGATCAAGGCGGTTCGTAAGGATGTTACTGCCAAATGTTACGGGGGAGATATCTCGCGTAAGCGTAAACTGCTCGACAAGCAGAAGAAGGGAAAGAAGCGGATGAAACAGATCGGAAATGTGGAGGTTCCTCAGAAGGCATTCCTGGCAGTGTTAAAGCTCGACTAGGTGGGCTGTAAAGGGTTTATAGGCTTTGCGGTCAGCAGGCAAAAACTACCGGATTAAAACTGATCAGGTATCTGCCTGACATGATGCGAATTGAAAGTCTGTAAACCTCACAGTTTAAAAAACCAGATGTTGTTATCCTGGGTAAGAATATAACACTTACATAACATTATCTTAACGAATATCAGCCACTTCCGGACTATCTTTGCGGCAAATATATTCAATAATGTTTGTTGATACCCATTCTCACGTCTATTCAGAAGAGTTCAGTTCCGACCGGGATGAAGTTATTGCCCGTGCATTAAAGTCTGGAGTTAACAAAATCATCCTCCCCAATATTGACAGTTCCACCATAAAACCACTGCTCGACCTTGCTGACTCTGCACCGGATCTTTTCATTCCAATGATGGGATTACACCCCACCTCTGTGAAGGATGATTTTCGCAAAGAGTTGGAGATCATGGAATACTGGTTTAATAAACGAAAGTATGCTGGTATTGGCGAGATAGGGATTGATCTCTACTGGGACAAGACTCATATAAATGAACAGATCGAAGCATTCACAATCCAGATAGGATGGGCTAAGAAGGCAGGGATTCCAATTGTTATCCATGTCAGAGACTCTTTTACGGAGGTCCTTGAGGTTATTGAGCATGAAAAGGGTGATTCACTTACGGGTGTTTTTCATAGTTTCACCGGAACTGCAGAACAGGCAGAACAGGTCATTGAGCTTGGTTTTAAAATTGGTGTCGGAGGAATTGTGACTTTTAAGAATTCAGGTATGGACAGTGTTGTTCAGCAAATAAGTCTTCAGCATATCCTGCTGGAGACCGATTCCCCATGGCTGGCACCCGTTCCCCACCGGGGACGCAGGAATGAATGTGCCTATATTACTGCAATCGCAACCAGGATTGCGGCTCTTCATCAAACCACTATTGAAGAGGTGGCCCGGATAACTACGCAAAACGCAAAACTATTATTTGGATTTTAACCATTTAATTGGATCCTGAATTATACCTTTGTTGCTTAACAATTAGATGCCATGACTTTGAGTATGGCTAATTTGAATTTTGCGGTTTGCAACTGGCAACCAGCAACCGGCTTGCCAGTGTTCTAATAATATTGCCCTTTTCAAAACTATATTCGGAATATATTCCGTTTCAAAGCCAGCAGTCAGTAGCCAAAAGCCAGTAGCAAATCCTGGTGACAACAGATTAATTTAATTGCATATTTCGTTATAGAGCAAATCATTAATTGCAACAAACATGGATTCAGACAAACAATCAATTCTGATAATTTATACAGGGGGGACCATCGGAATGCGGGAAGATCCGAAGACAAAAACCCTCTCACCGATGAAGTTTAAGACGATCCAGGAGGAGATTCCCGAACTTTCCAAACTGGAATTTGAAATCGAATCAGTGACTTTTAAACCCCCTATTGATTCAGCCAATATGACCCCCGCGATCTGGATCGAACTGGCAAAAACCATCAAGGAAAATTATTCGAAGTACGACGGTTTCGTGATTCTGCACGGCACTGACACGATGGCTTATACCGCTTCAGCGTTGAGCTATATGCTTGAAAATCTTGACAAGCCGGTTATCATGACGGGATCACAGCTTCCAATAGGAATTTTACGCACCGACGGGAAGGAGAACATCATTACAGCCATACAGATCGCCGCAGCTAAAAAACATGGTAAAGCGATCGTTCCGGAAGTATGCATCTATTTCAGCTCCCATCTTTTCAGGGGTAACCGCACCACCAAGGAAGATTCTCAGCAATTCAGCGCTTTCACCTCCCATCACTATCCAAAACTTGCCGTTGCGGGTGTCGATATCCGATACAATTACGAGAAAATCAACTATCCCGACAGTAAAGGGATCCTAAGCATTAAAACGTCAATAGATGACAATGTTCTGATTTTAAAAATCTTTCCGGGAATTAACCGCAGGTATTTCGAGGCAATCCTCGCCCTACCCGGATTGAAGGGGATCATCCTGGAATCGTACGGTTCAGGCAACATGCCTACCTATCCCTGGATATTTGAGGCAATAAGGGAGGCAACCCTTTCGGGGATTGTATTCCTGAATGTGAGCCAGTGCCCGGGCGGTCAGGTTAAGATGGGATATTATGAAACCAGCCGCGAACTGCTCGAAGCGGGTGTTGTGAGTGGAAAGGATATCACCATTGAAGCGGCAGTTACCAAAATGATGTTTCTGCTGGGTCAGCAACTGTCGGTTGCCGAGGTGAAGGCCTATCTTTCTCAAAATTTAAGCGGGGAGATCGAGAATTAGATAACCTATTCTTTATACAACTGATCACATAATTTACAGGCTGTTGAATCAGGTATCCCCTTAAACCCAAAACCATTCCACCGATAGGCTGCCACCCTCCTGCTCTTTACTGTTTTATCTGGTTGAATATACGAATCTCCCCGGTGAAGTGCACATAAAACCGTGCTATCCGCAGGAGAGATCCAGGCGTCAATCAGCGGCCATGCCAATGCAGAGCCACGCCACCGGGCAATGAGCCCCCGGTTATCAAGATCATAGACATAAGGACGCACATTCATCTCCCTGTCAAGTGTTGAATAGTGCTTTTCGAGGGCAAACAACAATTCATGTGTTCCGTCAGGTTTTGCCTGACTGACCGAAATAATCGACATCGGATGGGTTTGCCATACCATTCTATCTTCCCTAAACGCCTGCAGGACAATCCTGTTTCCCTCTTTAGCCGTTATTGACACCGGTTTTAGGGTATAATCATTTATCCTAAAAGGTGTTATATTAAAAGATACCGGGGCAAACGGATATTCAATACTATCAGTAATCTCTGGATAAAAAGAGTTCCGCTTCGTATGAGTCACCATTCCGGTACAACGGAATTTACCATCCCGGATCCGAATATCCGCAATCAGACCCTCTTTTGTGGCAGGATATTTCTGATCAAAAAGGTGGTTTCCGAGTGAAAAGAAGACTGGTTTACCATCGATTAGCTCCGGTTTTTGAACCACATGGGGATGACTTCCAATAATCAGATCTGCACCGTTTTTGATTAACCAGGCGGCCGTTTCACGTTGCAGCCGGTTTGGCCACTCCAGCAATTCAGATCCCCAGTGGATGGATACGACTACGATATTGGACAGGCTTCTTGCCAACCGCAATTTCTGCACAACCTCAACTGACGGGATACGATTTTTGGAACTGTCCCTGCATAACACAAGATTTAGCGAAACAAGGGAGATAACAACACCTCTAACAGTAAAAAACTTTGGCGAATTTTCAAGTGACGAGGGGATAATGCCATTTTCACGTAACGCTTCAATTGTCTGACTCCTCCCCTTTTCTCCCAGATCGATGTGATGGTTGTTTTCGGTGGTGATGATATTAAATCCTGCACGCTTTAACATTGAAATATCTGCCCGATCAATATTGAAAACCGGCGACTCAACTTCGGAACTAAGTTTATCCTTACAATCTCCGACAGCCCCCTCAAGGTTGCCCGCAACAAGATCGGCCGACTGAAACAGTGGCTGTAAATGTTCCCATGGAAATGTCTTCCGTGACTCCATCTCCTCCTTAACATTACGCGACAGAAGGATATCTCCCACGAAGAGCACCCTGATCTCTGAATGATCAGCCTGTCCACTGGCAATATTCGCTAAACAAAGGAGAACTAATAAGAGGTATTGGCCATGCCTGAGGCTTTTTGACCGGTTACAAAGGGTTTTATCCATGGTGAAAATTCCTGTTTTGCTGCCTTCACACGCCACTCCTCGTCATTGATTAACTGATTGGATTTAAACTCATAATAGGAATAGATGGAGCCCTTAACAATCTGATGTCTCCCATAAAATGGGACTATGTAGTTCCATTCCATCGCATTCCCGACAGCAGACATCAGATACGGTGAATGTATTCCGTCGCCCGCAACATCGGCAATCTTCGCCATTGGATCGGGGTTCGACAGCGCATAATCCTTATTCGAAAGACTGTTGAAAACGAGGAAGAGATGTTCACCCGTCCGGGCCACAAAGAGGATCTTCTCGTTCTCCAGATTGCTGAGATTTTCCCCTTTGATCTCTTTTGCGGCCATTGCCTGAAATGCACGGGCTTCCTGTGCAGCTTCCTTTAACCTTGAAGTGATCCCTTCGTACAATGACTGTTGTTCAGCAATAAAGGCATCCTGAATATCCGCCTTGTCTGCCATTGTTTTGGAGACATATTTAACAGTACTCCCGAATAAATCAGCGATGGCTCCGAATGTTTGGGGATCGGGTTCAACATATCCCCTGGGCGCCCGCATAAGTATCTCTTCGAAGCCACCCTCTCCGCATTCGGCAGCCGTCCGTTCATTCACAAGCACCGTAGCATGACGAAGGGTTGCCCATGTTGCAAGACCGGTTTGCAAACGTTTGGCCTGCCAGATCTCAGGATCTTTAGTCCCGTTTAACCCGTTGCCTGAACCGGCCCACTGAACGGCAATTGCATTGATCCACTGATTGTATAAGTTTTCCTTAAGTTCTGCATGGCTAAGATTGTCTTGAAAATTTTGTTTCAGATTGCCGATCACCTTTCGAAGTGTGGGATATTTTTGATAATCCGATTCCAGCAGATTCTCAGCTAAGCCATTCCCTAATGCAGTGGCCAGATCAATGC
>JAHEYS010000088.1 GCA_023251475.1 Prolixibacteraceae bacterium | reverse complement strand
AGGGACAAATGGAACGCGACACTTTCCAAAATCAATGTGACAACCACCGATTCAACGAAAAAGGCGATTTTCTACACCTCATTATATCATAGTTATCTTGCTCCATATCGTTTTTCTGATGTGGATGGCTATTATAAGAATTTCAGGCAGGTTCCGGAAAAGGCGGAGGGTTATACGCAATACACTTTATTGTCGTTATGGGATACGTTCCGGGCAGAAAATCCATTGTTAGTGCTTATGCAACCCAAAGTTGAAGCCGATATTATTCATTCGATGTTGGCAAAATACCGGCAGACAGGTGAATTGCCCTATTGGGAGATCAGCGGAAACGAAGGGGGATCGATGATTGGATACCATGCGGCAGTTTTGATGGCTGATGCCGTAATTAAGAATGTGGGAAAGTACGACCTGGAAGCAACGTACAAAGCACTGTTGGCTGTTTCGGAGACGAATCGAAAAGGATTGGGCTTCTACAGGCAGTATCATTTTGTCCCGACTGACAAGGAAAAAAACGGAACAGTTTCCAAAACGCTCGAATATGCCTACGACGATTGGTGCATTGCCCAGATATCCAAAAAGCTGGGCATGGATAGCGACTACCGTAAATATATGGAACGCTCGCTTTATTACAAGAATTTGTACGATCCGGCTTATCATTTAATGCGGGGCAGGAACAGCGACGGAACCTGGTTCGAACCATTTCAACCCCGACTTGCTGAATATGGTAATCCACATTGCGTGGAGGGTAATACCTGGCAATACTCATTTTTTGCACCGCATGATATCCCGGGATTAATTGAATTAATGGGGGGAAACCTGAAATTTGAGATGATGCTCGACAGCTTATTTACCCAGACCTCCCAATTGCTGGGAGAAGATGTTGCCGATGTGACAGGTCTGATTGGCCAGTATTCTCATGGAAATGAGCCGGACCATAATTTTGCTTACCTCTTTGACCTTGTCGGTAAACCAGCAAAAACCCAGTTTTATACCAATAAAATTTTGAATACCCTTTATCAGAATTCACCCGAAGGAGTTTGCGGGAATGAGGACTGCGGACAAATGTCGGCCTGGTATGTTTTCAGTTCAGTAGGTTTCTACCCCGTAAATCCGGTTGACGGAAAGTATTATTTTGGAAGTCCGCAATTTGATATGGTACGTATGGAACTTCCGAATGGCAAAACCTTTTCCGTTACGGCAAAAGATGTTTCGAAAGATAATATTTACATAAAATCAATTCATTTGAATGGCGTGCCATTGGAGCGGTTGTTCATCACCTATGATGAAATTCAAAAGGGGGGGGAACTTGAGTTTGAAATGGCTAAGCATTAATTAAAATTACTGACCAAATCCAATAAATAAAGAATGAATACAAGCTTAAAACTGTCGGAATTTGCCTGGATCAATAAACCCGTGAAATTTGAATTGGAAACCGACCGGTTGACCATTATCACCGATCCGGAAACTGATTTCTGGCAGCGCACCTATTATGGTTTCAGAAACGATAACGGTCATACGTTTGTAAAAGAGGTTGAAGGCGATTTTACCTTTCGTGTGAAAACAGGATTTAAAGCTGACAATCAATACGATCAATGCGGAATAATCCTCTATCAGGATAGTGAAAACTGGGTAAAAGGTTCAGTGGAATATGAAAACAAACAATTTGCCCGCCTGGGTTCGGTGGTCACCAACCTGGGTTTTTCAGACTGGGCCTTTACAGATATCTCATCTGCAGTTAACTCGATGTATTACCGGTTCAGTCGCAGAAGCGCCGATTTTTGCATTGAGTATTCCCTGGATGGGAATGCCTTTCAGCAGATGAGGATTTTCCATATGCATAATCCAATGACAGTTGCACGTATTGGTGTCTATGCCTGCAGCCCTTTAAATCAGGGCTTTCAGGCTGTTTTTTCTGAATTCAACCTTGGAAAGTGTGTATGGCCTGATCATCAAGGTAATTAACGTTTAAATGCCAAATATTCATAAAACAACCTAATGAAAATTATATGTCTGAAAAGGGTAGAAAAGTCGTGGTGTTTATTGCAATGAGTGTGGATGGTTATATTGCCAAACCGAATGGCGACATAGGCTTTTTGTCAGTCGTGGAACTGAACGGCGAGGATTATGGTTATTCCGATTTTATGAAAACCATTGATACCGTGATCATAGGGAGGAAGACTTATGATCAGGTGATGGAAATGGGCTATGACTATCCATATCAGGATAAAGAGGTATATATTCTTTCACGGTCTGAACGGCCTGAAGTTGGATTACCTAAATATTTTAAGGGAAGTTTAAAAGGGTTGGTTGACGAGTTGAAAGCAAACCCAGGTAAAAATATCTTTTGTGATGGGGGTGCTGATGTCATAAATGCCTTGTTACAGGAGAATCTGATCGATGAGTTTGTGATATCCGTTATTCCGGTAATATTGGGTGAAGGTATTCCACTTTTTAAAGACGGAAGACCGGAGAATCAGCTGAAGCTTATTCAGTCGAAACAATTTGTTAAAGGGCTTGTCCAGTTACACTATGAACGAATTCCAACGGACCAATGATGAGCAATATGATTCGAAATTTAGTCTCTTTTTTTATGCTGATACCTTGCTGTTTAATTGTTCTGAATCTTGGTTCATGCAGGGAAAAGCACAACAGGGAGGTTTCATCGCAAGAGAAAACCACTTATTTGGATACGCCGTTTGTTCAGGAATTTCATGACGGTTATTTGGTTAGTAAGGAAAAGAAGGACAATGAAGTACGCAGTATTGTTGCCGATAAATCGTCCAATATATGGATTGCCACCGCATCGGGTATTTTCAGGAAAGAATCAGGTTCAAGAGATTGGATACCAGTTATTTCAGGCGCGGAGCGCGGTCCTGCATATGCTGTGGTTGTAAATCCTGACGGTGCAGTTTTGATGGGAACATGGAATGGTATTTACCGGTTTTATCATAATCAGCTTCGGAAGGAGGCAGGTATAAATCCTCCGGTTTCAATTCTTTGTAATGATGGTGAAGGGAACTTCGCCCTTGGTCCAAACGGAATCTGGCATTCGAAGGGAGGTGGCTGGGAGGCTCAGAACTATTCAATTGCACGATCGGTCCGTGATGCGGCATTGGATGATCAAGGGAATCTGTGGATTGGTACCGATGCCGGCTTATATCTCTGTCAGAATGGAAAAACAACATTATTCCAAAATACGGATGAGCTGATCAGCTGCTATGTAAAGGCGGTCTCATTCACACCGGGTGGCGATTTGTGGGCTGGTGTGATGGGCGGGGTTTCTATCCGGAAAAATGAAAAACTGGTTAAAAACTTAACCCCCCGGGAGGGTATTCCATCGGCAAATGTGAATTGTATCAGCCGGTCGACCGACGGGCAAATGTGGGTTGGAACGGATGTCGGTGTGGTCCGTTTTGCCGGGGATTTTTCGCACTCTCTGCGATTTAGCCGCAGGTGGCTGATGGATGACAAGGTTAACGATGTGGCTTTCGACCGGGAGGGGAATGCCTGGATTGCAACGGATCATGGCGTGAGCGCTATCAGACGGAAAATGATGACAATGGCTGATAAACAGGCTGATTTTTACGGGCAACTGATGCGAAAACACATCCGTCCACCCTGGACCTGTGGAAGTCTGCGGCTTGATATTCCCGGGGATACCGCCACATGGCGCCATTCGGATGATGATAATGATGGCGAATATACCAGCGGATACCTGGCCATGGAGAGTTTCAGGTATGCGGTGACCAAAGACCCGGATGCTAAAATCAAGGCCCGGAAAGCTTTTGAATTCCTGAAATATTTACAGACCGTAACCGGTACTGAGGGATTCTTTGCCCGCTCAATTGTCCCCGCAGACTGGACATCTGTGAATGATGCAAACAGGAGTTACACCCCTCAGCAATTGGCAGAAGAGCTCGTGAAGGATCCTCGTTACAAACCTGTGGAAACCAGGTGGCGGAAATCAAAAGACGGAAAATGGTTATGGAAAGGGGATACCAGCACCGATGAAATGGACGGTCATATGATGGGCTATTTCTTTTATTATGAGCTGGCGGCTGATCAGGAAGAGAAGGCTCTTATCCGCGATCATGTAAAAAAGATCATCGATCAGTTGATTGAAACCAAATACAACCTGATTGATCTCGATGGATTACCAACCCACTGGGCGATCTGGTCACCCGAACAGATCAACCATGACCCCGACTGGGCTTCCGAGCGAAGCATAAACTCCTTTGAGCTGCTGACCTACCTTAAATTGGCGGGGCATCTTACGGGAGATGAAAAATATGAAAAGGAGTATCGCCGGCTGATTGATCAGGAGGGTTATCTTGAGAATGTTTCCCGCTTGAATAAAAAAAATCCGGCCTGGCAGATCTATTTCGACCGCACACTGGAAGGGTATCTGTTCCCAATAATCATGAAGTATGAAACTGACCCTAAACTTAAATTGTTCTATAATCAGCTGATTGAGGAGTGGATGGCCTGCCAGCCGGCAGGAGAAAACCTGATAAACAATCTGACCTATGCCTATGCTACCGGCAAAATAGTGAATGTCTCTCAGACGATTGAATTTCTCCGGGATGCCCCTCTTGACCTTGTCGACTGGCCAATTAATCACCTGCTGCGTGAAGATGTCAGAATGGTAAGAAGCCCGATTCTTGAAGAGATTCAGATTTCGGATCTTCCTCCGGCAAGTGAACGGGCCACTGTCCGTTGGGATAAAAACCCATGGTCGGCCATTCAGGGTAATCTTACCCAGGTCAGGGAACCCGTTTTCTGGTTATGGCCTTACTGGATGGCACGGTATCAGGGAATTATAAGGAATTAAGAAATAAAAGAATTAAGGAATGAAAGAATTAATGTTATGAAAAATATATTTGCTGTAGCGTTGTTGTTGATATTTATTCTGGCAGGTAATCCAATATGGGCAAAAAAGGCGGATAAAGTCAGGATCGGAATGTGTACCGATGTACACCTGACAACCATGCACGATTCAAAATACCGGATCACTAAATTTATTGATAGCATGAAAATTGCAAAGCCTGACTTCATTATCGAGTTGGGTGATTTTGTGACACCGGAGAAAAAATATGCCCCGCTTTTTGATATCTGGAACTCATTTCCGGGTGAAAAATATCATGTGATCGGAAATCATGAAATGGATGGAGGGACCTCACGCGAGGCGGCTGTTGATTACCGTAAAATGGCAAAATCGTACTATTCGTTTGATAAGAACGGGTTTCATTTTATTGTACTCGATGGCAACGATGTTAAAACACCTGGCACAAAAGGGTATAGGCAATATATTGGACCTGAGCAGGTTGCATGGCTAAAGAATGATCTGGCCAAAACCCGACACCCCGTTGTGATCTTTTCACATCAGGGTTTGGCCCATTACAGCAGTGCTGATGAATCGTATGGTGTGGAAAACTACGAGCAATTGCAGGAGATGCTCGTAAACTACAACTCCCTTAATCCTTCAAAAAAAGTGATTGCCTGCTTCAACGGTCACACCCATTATGACTATGCCGAGAATATCAAAGGCATCTGGTACATTACAATTACCTCCATGTCGTACCACTGGCTGGGTGATAAGTATGTTCATGTGCGTTACAGTGAGGAGGTTGACAAAAACTTTAAATGGATTAAATATACGGCGCCTTTCAAGGATCCTTTGTTTACCATTGTTGAAATATCGACACGTGGGACGATTAAGATTGAAGGTAAAAAATCGGAGTGGGTAGGTCCGACTCCATGGGAATTGGGTTATCCGGAAGCGCTTAAAAAATATATGAGGCCGGAGATTTCAAGGAGAGAGCTTAAGTTTAGCTTGAAGAAGTAAAAACCTGTCTGAAGTAAAATAGTGTACTTTTATGAAAATACGAATCATCTCCTTTTGTCTCCTGATACTGGTAATTTGTAGTTGCGAACCTCAAAAAATTGCACCTCAGGTAACAGCGCTTCGCTGTGAATATCTTCCAAATCCGCTTGGAATGGATGTCTTAAAACCACGTCTCTCCTGGAAGATGACTAAAGCTGTGAACGGTGCCAGACAGACTGCCTACCGGATATTAGCAGCTACCAGTGATGAACTGTTATCAAAGAATACGCCCGATCTTTGGGATACGGGGAAAATCAATTCTGATCAGTCCATTCAGGTAGTTTATGAAGGCAAACCTTTAACTACGGGAATGAAGGTAAGCTGGAAAGTGCAGATATGGGATGAAGCGAAAAACAGCTCAGCATGGAGTGAAATTTCGCATTGGGAAATGGCATTGCTCTCTGCCGGTGACTGGCAGGCAAAATGGATAGGTGCCCCCCCATCGTTAGCCTCCGGAGAATGGAAACTTGCTGCACCGCAATTCCGCAAAACAGCCATTATTGCAAAAAAAATCAAAACGGCGCGGGCATATATCAGCGGTCTTGGCTATTACGAGCTGTATATCAACGGGAAAAAAGTCGGGGACCATGTGCTTTCACCCAACCAGACCAACTACGACCGTCAAAAAGTGGAGAAATGGGGTGAATCAAGGATCGGCAATATGACCGCAACTGTTTTGTACGAAACATTTGATATAACCTCAGCTTTAAATCAGGGTGAAAATGTGTTTGGTGTAATCCTTGGAAATGGATGGTACCTTCAGGCGGACCGCCCCAATGATACGATGTTATGGTACGACACCCCCCGTCTGATTGCCCAATTCAGTCTGGAGTATGAAGACGGAACAAAGGAATGCATAACCAGTGATGAACATTGGAAATCATCGGTTAGCCCTATCCTTTACAATGGGCTGCATTCAGGAGAGATCTACGATGCCCGACTCGAGCAGAAGGGTTGGAACGAAGCCGGTTTTAACGATTTAAAATGGGTGAATGCCATTACGGTACGCCCACCAACTGGTATCCTCAAAGCCCAGATCTCACCACCCGACCGCGTAACCAAAACCATTCATCCGGTTTCGGTTACTGAACCTGACAGGGGAATATTCCGTTTCGATATGGGGCGATTGTACTCTGGTTGGGTAAGGTTAAAAATCTCAGGACCAAAGGGGACCACCATTAAATTCCGGTTTACAGAGGAGTTTGGTCCAACCTATAATCAGTCAGATACTTATATTTTAAAGGGTGAAGGGACAGAGATCTGGGAGCCACGTTTTACCTGGCATGCATTCCGGTATGTCGATGTATTTGGTTCACCGGCTGCGATGACCCTTGAAAATATTGAAGGGTGTGTGGTAAATACTGACATTGAAAAAACGGGAAATTTTGAATGTTCCAACAACCTGCTCAATAAAATCCTCGATAACTACCAGTGGACTCAGCTTGGAAATGTCCATGGAGGCGTCCCGAGCGACTGTCCCCATCGTGAACGGCGCGGATATACAGGTGATGGTCAGATCTCTGCCAGGGCGGCGATCTATAATTTTGATATGTCGCAGTTTTATACCAAATGGCTTGATGATATCGCCGATGGTCAGAACCATAAAACCGGTTATGTCCCCAACACAACCCCTTATCAGGATGGGGGTGGTGGAACTCCCTGGGGATCAGCTTATGTCATCATACCCTGGTACATGTATCAGTATTACGGAGATGTAAGGATTCTTCAGAAGCATTATGACGGGATGAAACATTGGATCGAATTCATGAAAAATGAACTGAACAAGGATGGAATTTTAGCCAATCAGGGACTTGGAGAGTGGGTACCCCCTGAAATTGTAGATATTCCTGCTGACTTTGTAAACAGCTGCTATTATTACTATTGTATTCAGTTAATGACTAAAATATCCGGTGTACTTGAAAATGGTTCCGACAAGGAGTATTTTACCAGACTGGGACTTAAAGCGCAGACAGCGATCAATAAAGCGTGGTTTAATAAGGCAACCTCCAATTATTCCATCGGGAGACAGGGGGCCAATGTCTATCCGCTGGGCTTTGGAATTACCGAAAGTCAGAATGTGGAGGCAGTATTTAATAGCCTGGTAAAGAACGTGGTAAATGATAATAAAGCCCATTTTGATACGGGTATTCTTGGGACTCCGCTTTTGCTCGAAGTGCTTACAAAAATGGACCGTGCCGACCTTGCCTATACCCTGATGAACCAGCGCGATTTTCCGGGATTTGGATTTATGATCGGGAAGGGGGCTACCACCATATGGGAAACTTTCCAGGGTGACGTATCCCACAGTCACCCCATGTTCGGAAGCGTTTGTGCCTGGTTCTATCAGAATCTTGGGGGAATCTCACCCGATCCTGATCATCCCGGATTTAAACATACCATCATTAAACCATCACCGGTAACCAGTCTTACCTATGCAAATGCCTCTTTCCAATCACCCTATGGCGGGATTAAAACAGCATGGCGATTCATTGGTGACGATTACCGGCTGAATGTTTCTATTCCGGCAAATACCTCAGCAACTGTCTATGTTTTAGCCCTTAAAAAGGGAAAGGTTACCGAAGGCGATAAATCGGTCGTTACCAACCCAAATGTAATTTATCTCAGAAACGAGGGGAAATATGCCGTTTACGAAATAAAATCAGGGGATTATCGGTTTTTATCGAAGGGAGCCAAAAATTTGCTGAAAAACGCGATTCTTTCCAATCCGATCATCCATCCGGCAGATACCCTGGCTCAGGCCCATGATTCAGTGCTGGTTAATATCACCTCCGATGTGGCCGAAGCCGGAATTTATTACACCATCGACGGGTCTGATCCCGACAGCACTTCCCGGGTGTTTAATCAACCGTTCTATGTGTTAAAACCAACAATCATCCGTGCAAAAGCGGTACTGGCTGGTTATGAGCCAAGCTTTGATAAAACCAATTATATCGATTTTATCAATCCGGAGGTCAATGGGTTAACATACAAATATTATGAAGGGGCCTGGATGAAGATCCCCGATTTCACAAAACTCACCCCTGCAAAATCGGGAACTGTTTATAAGTTTGGTTTGGACAAAATCATCACCACCAGGGATGAATTCGCACTATCGTTTGAAGGGATGATTCAGATTAAAAAAGATGGGGAATATATATTTTATGTTCAGTCAAATGATGGAAGCAGGTTGTATATTATTAACCAGCTGGTGATAGATCATGACGGGCCGCACGGAGCTGATATTGAGAAAACAGGTAAAATTACCCTGACAAAAGGTATTTATCCGGTAAAGCTCCACTATTTCCAGGCAGGTGGCGGAATGTTTCTCCGTGTGCAATATTCAACTGAGGGAATTGAAAAGCAGGATGTCCCGGCCATGGTACTGTTCCGGAAATAAAAACTACTGATTATGAAAATGATGATGCGTTTATTCCTGTTTTTCCTGTTTGTAACCGCAAGTGCATCTGCTGTTCAATCCGGACCTGTTTACAAGGATCCGCAGCCCGGCATGTTCTTTCGCGACTGGTTGTTGTGCGGCCCGTTTCCTAATCCGCTCCCTGAAGGAATCAACCAGTACCGGTTTGATTCAACCTCTTTGGGTCATTATCGTGATTATCTGATGCAATACGGTGGTGAAGGTAAGATCCGGCCTTATGAAGGGATGGAGGTAAAACATCCTGACGGACAGATATTAAAGTGGACAAGATTCAGAAATCCGTTCGGACTGATTCCACTGAGTGAAATACTGACCCCGAATGTTCAGACGATTGTTTATGCTTCATGCGTGGTGCAATCCTCGTCGGAGAAGAAAATGGTATTGTCCGTGACTTCCAACGACGGGATCAGAATCTGGCAGAATGGAGAACGGATTCTGGAGCATAACACCATGGACTCGGAGGAACCTGACCGGGATCTGGTTCCCGTCATTCTGAAAAAGGGGGATAACTATTTTTGTGTCAAGATATCACAGGGATTTGGGAAGTGGAATTTCCAATTCAGGTTTCTTGATTTTGGGGCAACCGTTAAGCAGGTTGAGCAGAGTGTATATTTATACACACGGCCTGAGATCACTCAAACAGCGGAGGAATATCAGATATTTGCCGGACAACGGTATAAAATTGAACTGTTGCAGCATAAAATTCCTGCAGAGGTCAAAATAATGGATCAGGATGGAAATCACATTATTGCATCTTTTAAAACAAATCTTGGGGAGACGTTAAAAATCAGAAAGTCTTCGCTGAACCTTATTGACGGTCTTCATCCGGTTTCATGCACGATTAATTTACCCGACGGGAAACAACATTCGCTTCGTAATTACCTGTTTGTTGGAAAGGCACCTGCGATTACTGAAACGTTGGAGTACTTCCGGCAGATACCCTTACCAGACTCAACCCTTTTCCACGGTAAGCAGGAACTCAAAAATGCAAAATGCATGGCATATCAGTTGAGTGACGATGCCAAAGCCGGGAACCTTGAGGCGATGGATTCATGGACACAAAAGGAGGTGACTGACCGTTATGAAAAATGGCTCAGCTCAGTTAAAAATGCCCCTTCACCCTATCATAAAATATTCCCGGAGATTCAAAATATTGAACTTCTGAAGAGTGGCGATTTTCTGGTCAGCAAGGAGCTCTCCTTTACCGATCTGACCCATGGAAAAGTAAATGCCGATATTGTCCGGGTCGGGGAAATCCTGCAGGAGAAACTGGGAGGGAACTGGAAAGAATCAGCTCAAGGTGCTGTGAAAATCGGATTGCAAGGCGATTTTCCGGAAACCAAAGGGACCTTTTTCCCCAATAATGAAGCCTATCGTATTGTGGTGGATAATGGTCATATCAAGGTGATTGGTGCCGGAATCAGAGGGTTGCATTTTGGTCTTGTGACACTCAGGCAACTGTTCGAAATGAATCTCCCGCTCCCTTCAGTGGACCTTCTCGATTTTCCAATAGCCGCCCACCGGGCTACATTCCAGTATCTTCCTCTCCCAGTGACACAAAAAAGCAAAGAGCGGATTCTTGAATATGTGGACCTGAAATACAATGAGATCGTTGTCCGTTCCTCCGACTACCAGAAGATTGATGATCCGGAAATCCGCAAGGGACTAATTGAGTATTTCGATTTTATTAAAAGTTTCCAGATTGAGCCCATCCCAATACTCTGGATTTCAGGTGACCCATCATGGGAAGAAGGATTTTTACTGGAGAACGAACCCCTGACATTCAAAGGAGATCGTGCTGAGCCCCCTTTTCAGCGACTGCTAAATATCGAAAGCTCCCGGCCTGTTTTCCGTTCAGCCATCAAAGGAGGGATTGTTTATGAACCTGGAAAGGATTATCAGATTGTATCTTCAGCTCCCCCTGTGATAGAAAGAATCAGTACCGGACGAATTCACGGGGATGGGACAATTTTTCTGACGGGTGATATCATCGACAGCCGGGCGCACCGGTTCTCGAAAACATGCCCTTCCGAAGAACTGGCCTATAAGGAATTTGATCGCCTTTCAGGATTGATTATTAAAATATTAAAGCCGCAGAAACTTCATGTCAATCACGATGAGATTGGTTTGGTGAACAGCGACAGCCGTTGCAAAAAGCGGAATATGAAGGAGTATGAACTGGTTGCCTATCAGATCAACCGGATGAATGATATAATTAAAAAGCATGATCCGGATGTGGATATGATCATGTGGGCCGATTGTGTTAACCCCTACCATAATGCGGGATTGAAACTACTCGAACGAACCGGGGAACTGCTCCATAAAGACATTATTATGGCTCATTGGTATTACTCAGCCGAAAATTTTCAGCAGCGCGATCTTCTGGAGATGGGAGCCAATTACCTGCTCAGTAAAGGTTTCCGTACCTATGGTTCGCCCTGGGACCACCTGGTCAATCACCAGGCATGGGAACGCATTTTACTTCAGCATGCAGGCAACCCCAACTTTATGGGACTTATGCATACCGAGTGGTACAGTGATGAACGCTCATATGGTCTCTCGCAAACAGCGGAGATTAACTGGACCGGGAGAACCTGGCTTACAAAGTAAAAATCAACTATAGTTTATGATTAAGATTCTGATAATAAATGCTTTAATTTTAATTTCATTCAGCTCATTTTCCCAGACCTGCTGGAAAGTCGAAAATGAGTATGGCGATGAGATTTTGCTTACCATTGAGCTGAACAAAGAGAAGAATACTTTTGAGGCTTATTCCCGTAAAGATGCACTTAAAGATCTGGCCGGTGTCTTTACCTATACCCTGGCAAAGGCAGCCGGTAAACTCAAATATGCTGAAATTGTCTTTATTGAAGGGAAAACTCAACTAAAAAATGACAGCCTCTATTTAAAAGGCAATTTTAATTATTTCGACAAACAATTCCTGTTTACGGCTTCAGTTTCGGGTATTCACTTCAACGGGGAGTATACCGATAACAGAAACCGGTCACATCTATTGTCCGGGTTAAAAGTGCCGGATTGCAAACCAATCCGGGATTATGGATCCATTATCAGTTCGGCATTTTCACTTACAGAAAAAAATATTTTCAATCCATTGTGGCTTAAGTCGGATGAATGGATTGAGTTTAAAAGGAAGGTCAATAGTCTGAAATATAAGATATCAGACGACTATGAACTTGCTGCAGCCTTTTTCTGGCTGGGGAAGAAACTGCCGTTCTCACCTTATGAACTTAATAAGAAAAGATCAGTCAATAAGTTATCCGGCAGGAAAAATGGGGCCGGAATCAGGGAATTAAAAACACACGCTGTTTTGTTTGATGCGAATACCATCCCCTCAAGTCAAAAGGAAATGGACAGTATTGCCGTAATTATTGCCAAAAAAGGGGTTAAGAATCTGGTTGTTGATCTTCGGGGGAACAACCGTTTAACTCCTGTTGCTGCCAATATCCTGTTAAATTACTTGTCGGATAAACCCTTCCTGGCGGGAGTTTATCTGACCCGAAAGTGGAATGATAACAATAATTCAGTACCCAGGAGCAACGACCTGCAAAAAATCTTCCGGGGAATTACAGATATGGAATATAATCCGGGTACACTTTACAGGGAGCAGGGTTGGACACTCAAAATAGTTCCCAGTGATAAAACATTCAAAGGAAGAATTTATGTACTGGCAGATTCAAAATCCTCAAAAGTTGCTGAGATGTTAATTTACACCCTTAAAAGTCAGAAGATTGCCACTTTGGTCGGTCAAAAAACTGCAGGTGCAACGCTTCTGACCGAATATTTCGCCATAAATACAGAATATGACCTGGTACTGCCAGATTGCGATTTTTTCACTCCTGAAGGTAAAAGCCTGAATAAGATTGGTGTGGAGCCCGATATTCAAAGGTCAGGTGATGAAGTCATGAAATACATCTTAAGTTTGATCGAATAAGGAAGTCTCTGATGATTTAAAATACCGGAACACCTGAAGTTGCGTGGTGGATTTGACTTTTATGAAATGAAGAAGGTGTTCTGGCACAGGGCTTAAGAGGTGATCGTTGATCATCAGTTGTTTTAAACGTTGTTTTGTCTAATTTTGATCTCTACTTAATTTCAAATATTTAAAATAGTTTTCTTAAACCCAATCTTTAGATGATATGAAAAAAACATCACTCAGCGATATTGCTAAACACCTTGGGGTATCAAAGACCCTTGTCTCATTTGTTTTAAACGGAAAGGGAAAGGAATTCCGGATTAGTGACGAGATCTGTAAGAAGGTGCTTGAAGTGGCAAAAGAGCTGAATTATCAGCCAAACAGGATTGCCCAGGGTTTGCGTACCGGGAAAACAAATACAATCGGATTGATTATTGCCGATATTGCCAATCCCTTCTTCGGAATACTGGGACGCGAAATAGAGCAGGAGGCTGCCCGGTTTGGTTATCGCGTGATCTTCTGCAGTTCGGACGAAAATCCTGAAAAATCAAAACAACAGATCGCGATGCTTCAACAGAGCCAGGTGGATGGTTACATCATTTCGCCTCCAAAGAAAAGCGAAGATCAGATCAGGTCACTGGTTAAAAGTCATATCCCCCTGGTATTGATTGATCGCTATTTCCCGGAGATCGAATGTAACCATATCAGCGTCGATAATTTCGATGCTGCTTACAAGGCAACAAATCATCTTATAGCGCTGGGCCATAAAAAAATTGCCAATATCACCGTTAACCTGGATCTGGTAAATATGATCGAACGGACAGAAGGTTACAAGAAGGCGCTATTGGATGCTTCACTTCCGGTTGATGAAAGCCTGATAAAAGAGCTGCCATTCTCGCATGATAACAAAGATGTGGCCCGGGCAATCAAAGAGCTGGTTGGAAAACCGGGGAATAAAAAAGTTGATGCGATTCTGTTCGCTACCAGTAAACTGGGTATTAACGGAATTGAATCCATTACCGCTATGGGGCTGAAAATTCCTGATGACATTGCTGTCGTCAGTTTTGACAACCCCGACGCCTATAAAATTTGTATTAGTCCAGTAACAGTTGTTAACCAGCCGCTTAAGGAGATAGGGAAAACTGCGGTTCAGGTGATTATCAATGAATTAAAACACCCTGACAACATCCACAAGATTCAGAAGATTACCCTTAAAACAGATTTGATTATCCGGAAATCCTGCGGATCATAATTTTTTTGCGTTTTTTACTAAATCGATTTAGTGAATTTGCAACCTGGAAAATTCATTTATATACAGAAGATCAATTATGCGCAACTATTACATTATCAGACAATTATTCTTTAACTTATTGTTGATTTCCATCTCGTTAAACTTACTGGCTGGTAATAAGGAAGATGTTAAGGAATACAGGAAACTGGAAATAACCATTCCAATGAATGACGGAACTTCATTAGCTACCGATATTTATCTTCCGAAAATCGATTCCCCGCTGCCTGTTATCCTGGTCCGCACACCGTATAATAAGGAGATGGTAAAAGGTGCTGCTGAAAAATTTCTGAAATACAATATTGCTGTGGTATCCCAGGACTGCAGGGGAAGATATAAGTCAGGGGGAGTGTTTTACCCATTTGTGCATGAACGGGAAGACGGACTGGCAACTCTGAAATGGATCCGCGGGCAAACGTGGTCAAACGGAAAAATCGGAGGCTGGGGCGGCAGTTACGTGGGTTACACCCAGTGGGCAATTTCCGATTCACTTGATGTATTGACACCCCATCTGACTGGCGCAGACATCTACGGACTTCTTTATCCCGATTCATTATTTTCCCTCCAGACAGCATTCAACTGGGGGTTGGTTATTTCTGCAAAAAAAGTCACCGAAGCTTTGCAAAAAGGTATTCCCAAATCATATTCTATTTTGCCGCTCTCCTCTGCCGATGATTCGGTATCGTATGATGTGAAATATATTAACGACTGGATTGAACATGAAAAATATGACAATTACTGGAAGACGATGGATCACAGGACCTTTACAAGTTCTCCGATCCTCTCTGTAGCCGGATGGTATGATATATTTTTAAAACAGCAAATAATGGATTTTCAATCTCTTGCAGTTAAAGGTCATCCTGATAACCGACTCGTGATTGGTCCATGGTGTCATGGTTCCCAGGGGATAAAAAAAGAGTATGGCGGTTTGGAAAAGAAAGGTAATCAGGAGGATATTATTGGAAACTTCCTGGTCAATCATCTGGCTGATCCTGCACATCACATTATGACGAAGCCTTTTGCTGATAAAAAGTATAATCTGTTTATTATGGAGAGAGATGAATATTTTGGTTCGGATTGCTGGCCTCCCAGGGAATCAAAATCGATATCGTATTATATTGGAAATGAAAATTATCTCTCAACAAAAGTTTGTCCTGAGTCAGGAAAGCTTCAATACACCTATTTCCCGGAGCAACCTTTTCTGAGTGCAGGAGGCACCGGTCTTGGTGCAAATGTCGGACCTGCGTTACAAAATAGTAATATAAACAGGAAAGATCAGTTGATTTTCGCAACACCGGTTTTGAAAGATCCGTTAACGCTTCTGGGGGATTTGTCTGCGGTATTATATGTGTCGAGCGACGTTGAATGCACCGATTTTTTTATCTGTGTTCAGGATGTATTCCCAAATGGGGATATCATCAATATCCAGGAAGGAGGCGCAAGAGTTCATTTTCCTGATCATAAAATAAAGAAGCAGGAGATTTCAGTCTGGTCAACGGGGTACGAATTAAAACAGGGCCATCAGCTAAGGGTTGTCATTACCTCTAGCTGGTTTCCCCGGTTTAATCGTAGTTTAAATTTTTGTGAACCAGCATTTACCGCTACCAGGATTAAACCTGCAAACCAGACGGTTTATTTTGGCACTAAAACTCCCTCACACCTTATCTTACCCGTATTAAATGACCGGAAGTGAAATAATTGTTAATGTTAAAATGCTTTACAGGTAGTCTCCTCAAAATGTTAAGTAGCAGGATCCAATAAAATTGAGGCAATCGGTTATCAACCTGAAAAATTGGATAATTAGGCGTAATTTATCGCATAAATAGAAATAATAATCTGTCTGCCTGTTACTTGATTAAATGATGATAAAGTGACATATAATATGGGAGTAGGAAAAAAGTCCCCTCCTGTTCCGAATTACCTCCGCCAACTTCCTGGGTCTTCAGGGCAAACCCATCCCTGTCCTGCCTCACATGTCCGCGCTCTTCAACAGGAAGTGCGTATCCGTTTATTCCCCAGCCCATTCCGGGTTTCTGTCCCGGAGTGTTGTCGAATACAATATCCAGGCGATGCGTATTATCCATCTTATAACCAATAAGATCGAGTGGGATTCGCTGAAGTGTTTCAAGAATTCCGCCTCCCAGCGAGGGGACAATATTCAATTCGTTGGTCAGCTGCGTTGTAAAACTGCCCATTTCGGGGAAAATATTACCTGAATTGAAATAGCCTTCCGCTGTTTTTCTGGAGAAACTGTTGGCAAGTGAAGCATAAACGGCGTCCCAGAAGGCATTCTGCTGTTTGCTGATGTGCAACCACGAATTCTGAAGCGAGGCGCGGTACATGATTAATAATTCGGGGTTTTCCTCGTAATTCATCAATCCGTACATGCTCATCAGACAAAGATTGTTATCCCAGGGCACGACGCTTTCGGGCGGAAAGAACTCTTTGCCATGCATTGCATTAATATGGTAGTGAAACTTGTCGCGAAGCATGGCTGCCACCTGATCATATTTGGGATCTCCGGTAACGTGTTTGGCAACATTGAGAAACGATAGCATCATCATCGAATTTAATCCGCGCTGGTCCCAGCCCCGGATGGAATTGCAGTATTCGGGCGAGAAGTTACCCCATCGTGTGGCTTTACCGTCGTGGTCACTCAGGTAAAAATCGTGTCTTATCAGGTGGTCTGTAATTGCGGCAACAACCTCACGGACAGGCGCTTTTTCTTCTTCCGTTTTTGCCACCAGGTCATAATAGATTCCGTAGAAGAAATAATGACCTGCCAGTTCGTCTGAGCTGGTATCACATTTCCATAAATGTTTTCCGTCTTTGCTCTTCACAAAACGGGGATTAATATCTTTCCAGAATGGATCATGTTTTTGCATTGCAACGTTCATCCGATGACTGTATTCAGGATCCTTCAACGGTTCCGGCCAGTCGATGGGAACGATTACCCTGGCAGGAAACCCCGGTTCATGGGTGATATCCACCAGCCATTTACAGGCCAGAAAACTGCGGACAGCCAGTTTTTTGGCCTCTTCATCACCCGTTACTGCAAACCGGAATGCCTCTGCAGCGCCATACATCGAAGTGTACATCCCGTCATTATCAGAGATTCCCGGAGTTGAAGAACTAACCGCGTATGGTACTTTTAAATTGTTGGGTGAGATAAAACCCATTCTTTGATTCCTGGATTCGGTTTGCAACGTAAAATAAGCCGCTTTTTCATCGGGTGTCATCTGTCTGCGCACAATCTGCCCGACCCCTTTGTTGGTTGCAAACCAGGCAGTCCCGTTTTCATCAATTTTAATATCATTCACAAAATCGTCGGGTAACCATCTTAGACTAAAGCGATAATAGAACCGGCCCTGCTCAAACCGTATGGCTCCGGCTTCGGTTCCGAACCAGACAACACCATCGGGACCTGCAGCTGCACAGGTAAAATGGTTGAACGGCAATCCCTCTTTCCCGGTAAACAGTTTCCACTTATCACCGTCTTAACAGCCAACTCCCTGCTCTGAGCCAAACCAAAGTTGTCCCGCTGAATCGACAGTTAGTGCTGAAACATGGTAAGGTGCCCATTTGTATTTCTCATCCTGAGGAAGTATTTCCTTCCATTTCTTCTCCCCGGAATAAAAATACAAACCGTTTTGGGTTCCTATGGCGAATCCCCCGTTGTATTGAATGGAAGTGAGAAGGTTGCCCGAATTTGCCGGCAGCGACGGCAAATTAAAGCTCTTTTTACTCACTTGTGCCTTTGCCGGATTCCAGTTGTGCCCATCCCATTTTAACACCGATTTATCGCTTATTGCAACCGGAAAACCATTCTCAAGGAGAATTGAATTCACTTTTTCAGCCGGAATGCCGTGATTTAAGGTGCGATGAAGGGCCACATCTTGTATGAAGGTTTTTGTTCGGACCGATTGTCCGAAGCTTGAAGAGGGGAGGAGGATTAATAATAAATAAAATAGTTTCATTTGCCGGTGCTGTTTTTGAGATTTACGGATGAGTGTTAATTCTTTAGAAATAAGCTAAAAAACCATTAAAACCAGTTAACATTTGTTGGCACAATCTCCTGATTTATTCTTAACTATGCAACAATAATCTTAACCAACTTACCATATATTTTGCCATGCAATGACTTATCTTTTTAAAATTACCGGTTTAACAATTATGATTAATTAAATTCTTAAATTTAAACATGTTATGAATCTACTTAAATTGATGCCCCTGAAATTTTTATTGGTAGGTATCCTCCTTGCCGGGTGCTCCACCAATCCAGACAAGGTGGAGCAAAACAAATTAACAAAAGCGGAAAAAGACCAGGGTTGGGAGCTATTGTTCGATGGGAAAACTTTTAACCGGTGGAGGGGACTTGGCCGTGAAACTGTTCAACAGGATCATTGGAAGATTGAAAATGGAACCATCCGGAAAGTGAACAGCCATGAAGTTCCTTTAGGTGCTGATGGCAAACCAATTGAAGGTGGTGATTTAATGACTATTGAAACCTTTGATAATTTTGAATTGACTTTTGACTGGAAAATAAAGGAAGGGGGAAACAGTGGAATTAAATACAATGTTTCAGAGGAGTTATCGCAAAAATTCGGGTCTCAATATGGCGCTCTTGGGTTTGAATATCAGATACTTGATGACAATAGTGAATTGTATAAGGGTAAACTGAATCCTACGCAGTTTAGCGGCGCACTTTATGAAATGGTTGCTCCTGTAAACGTCCATCTAAATCCACCAGGCCAGTATAACAGCGGGCGAATTGTGCTCAATGGAAATCATGGTGAACATTGGCTAAACGGGGTGAAGGTGGCGGAGTATGAATTTGGAACCGCGAAATTCGACTCCTTGTTCCAGCTTAGTAAGTATCATAAATATACTGACTTTGAGAAAAAACGTAAAGGCCATATCGTCATCACTAATCACATAGATGATTCATGGTACAGAAATATCAGGATAAGAAAACTGTAAGTGTTCTTATGAAAATTCGTCTGATTTATTGGTGAATTTTCTCAGAACAGATTAATTATCCGAAAATCTTGCGGATCATAAAAATTTTATATTTTTGCTAAAACGATTTAGTAATTAAACAAAAACGTTAAAAATGACTGAAATTAATCAAAATCAGAAGGATATGTATATTGGGCTGAATGTTGGCGGCACCAATTGCAGCGTCGTGGTTGGAGATGCATCTTTCTTAATAATCCACAGGTCAGGTTTTGAAACACATACTGAGCGTGGATATGAGGTTATTCTGGAGGAATTCAAGGAACATATTCATGAGATATTGGTAAAACATCCCGATTTTAATCTGAAACGGATTGGAATCAGTTGTGGCGGCCCGCTTGATTCCAAGACTGGGATGATCTATTCTCCACCGAACCTCCCTGGTTGGGATAATGTTCCGGTTACTAAAATTTTCAGGGATGAATTTGGCGTTGATGTTGCCATCCAGAATGATGCTAATGCCTGCGCCCTGGCCGAATGGCTGATGGGAGCAGGGAAGGGTACTTCAAACATGATTTTTCTTACATTCGGTACAGGGATGGGCGCCGGATTGATTCTGAACGGAAGGTTGTACAGCGGGACCAATGACCTTGGTGGAGAAGTGGGTCATATCAGGCTTGATAAAACCGGACCGGTTGGTTTTGGGAAAGCAGGTTCATTCGAAGGATTCTGCAGTGGCGGGGGTATTGCCCAGCTGGCAAAATCAGTGGTAACAGCCAGGCTGGCAAACAACCAGCATGTGGGTTTCTGCCCCTCACCCGCTATGATTGGTGATATTGACACCAAAATGGTGGCGCTGGCCGCCCAGGCCGGCGATCCTGTTGCCTATGAAATAATCCGGATATCAGCCGAATATCTTGGACAGGGATTGTCAATATTGATCGACATCCTTAATCCGGAATGTATTGTTATCGGAAGCATTTATTCACGGAACGAAGACCTTTTTAAACCATTGATGGATAGGATTCTGCATGTGGAAGCGATCCCGGCTGCCCTTCAGGTCTGCAAGATAAAACCGGCGTTACTCGGAGACCAGATCGGTGATTATGCCGCCTTGTGCGTAGCTATTTACGAGGATAAATTTTAAATTTTAAAAGAAGTGGAAAACAACTTTTTTTTGGAGGAATTGATTACCCGTTACCCGCAGCTTGCTCCGGTTAAAAATGAAATACGGAAAGCTGCAGATTGCATCATCGCAAGTTATGAGCAGGGTGGAAAATTATTGGCCTGCGGAAATGGCGGTAGTTGTTCTGATTCGGATCATATCGTGGGTGAGTTGATGAAGGGTTTTGAAAATAAACGCCGGATTGGCGGGGATCTGAAAAAACAACTTACCGAATCTGCAGGAGAGCGGGGAGCCTATCTCGCTGAAAAACTGCAGCATGCATTGCCGGCAATCTCACTTACCGCTCATACTGCCCTGATTACCGCAGTGGCCAATGATACAGATGCCGACCTCATCTTTGCCCAGCAGGTTGTTGGTTATGGAAATCCCGGAGATGTAATTATTGGCATCAGCAGTTCAGGTAATTCCCAGAATGTGATTGATGCCCTGATCACCGCAAAAGCAAAAGGGATGTCTGTGATTGGGCTGACCGGCGAGACCGGTGGAAAAATGAAAGGACTTTGTGATATTCTAATCAACGTGCAGGGGCGACGCACCGCTTTTGTACAGGAGTTACACCTTCCTGTCTATCATGTCCTCTGCCTGATGGTAGAACATCATTTCTTCGGGGATTCAAAAGGCCTTTAGGCTTTCAGGAAGAACGGGGCTTTTCGGTATCGCTTATGAGACTTTAAGGCTTTGGCAGATTCGGCTTTAGGAAAAAAAGGATGAACCTTTCCTGGCAGCCGATAGCCTGCTTGTTTTATTACAAACTGAATACCAACAATAACTATAACAATGAACACAAAAAAAAATCCAAAGGGAGGTAATCACATTTCCCGAAGAACCTTTATCAACCGTGCCGGCGCCGGAACTGCGGTATTGGCCATGGCATCAACCACAAAGCTCTTTGCAGATGATCTGAAACAGGTTGTCCCCTGGCCGGCAGATGCTAAAAAATACACGGTTCATATGGTGGGACATGGACATATTGACCCGGTCTGGCTGTGGCCAATGTCTGAGGGAATCTCAATTGTGTACAGCACATTCAGGTCTAACCTCGACCGGATGAATGAAAATCCGGACTTTAAATTCACCTCCAGTTCTGCGCAGTTTTACCAGTGGGTGGCTGATAACGATCCTCAGATGATGGCCCAGATCCGCAAACGGATTGACGAAGGGCGCTGGAGTATTATCGGAGGATGGTGGATCGAACCCGACGTAAATATCCCAGGTGGTGAAGCAATGGTCAGGCAGGGGCTCTATGGACAGCTGACCCTTCAAAAACTGGTCGGGCATAAGGCGAAAATAGGTTTTAATCCCGACTCTTTCGGCCATACCAGTACCCTGCCCCAGATCATCAGATTGCAGGGGATGGATAGTTATGTCTTCATGCGTCCCGGCCCTCACGAAAAAACCATTCCTGCGGATCTGTTCTGGTGGGAGGGTCTTGATGGTTCCCGGGTCCTCACCTACCGGATTCCGTTTAGTTACGGCGATAGCGGGACGGTCAGGAACCGGATGTTACAGACATTAGAGCGGTTCAGGGATCAACCTTCAAAAAGTTTCGTCCAGTATTTTGGAGCCGGCGACCATGGGGGTGGGGCGACGAAGGAAAATATCCGTTCAATTGTAGAGATCCAGAAAGATAAAGATGCTCCTAAAGTGCTCTTTAGCAACCATGATATTTTCTTTAAAGAGGCTCGTGCCGATAAAAAACTGGAAATCCCGGTCGTAAAAGACGATCTGCAACATCATGCAAGGGGCTGCTATACCGCTGAAGCGGCTATCAAAAAGGGAAACCGTCATTCTGAATTTGCCTTGGTCGCTGCGGAGAAAATCGCAGCAATAGGATCTGCCGGATGGGGTGCAAAATATCCAAAAGGGGAGTTCTCATCTGCCTGGAAAAGGGTGCTGTTTTTACAGTTCCATGATAGTCTTGCGGGAAGTTCACTGATGGATCATTCAGTTACTGCGGCACAAGGTTACGGTTATGCCATGGATATTGCTAACCAGTCGAATTATGTTGCCTTGCAGAAACTGGAATCACAAATACCAACTGAAGATCCTGAATCACAGTATATCATTGCTTTTAATCCCCATGCCTGGGATGTTCACCAAAACATCGAGTACGATTTAAACTGGGGGACAATGCACAAAACATCGCGCGTTGATGACGAACTTGGGAATCCTCTTGCCCACCAGTGGACCCTTGGATCCTCACAGGCCGGATCCCGCCGGAAGCTGATCATTCATGCGGTAATTCCTGCGATGGGATACCGGCAGCTAAGACTTTGGGACGGGGGAGACTATAACCACAAAAGCACTGCAAGCGCAAAAGATAATACCCTGGAGAATGAACTCATCAGGGTACGGTTCTCTTCAAACGGTTCATTTGGGATGTTCGATAAGGAGAGCGGCAAAGAGATATTTGCAGGTGGTGAAAGCGGTGGAAAGGCCATCGTGATAAATGACACCAGTGATACCTGGAGCCACGATATCAAAACCTTTGCCGATGAGATCGGTTCTTTTGGGAATGCCACTATTAAAATATTGGAAATCGGACCATTACGGGCAACGATCCGCGTAATCACATTTTTCAACCTCTCAAATCTCACCATTGACTGGACACTCTATGCGGGTTCACGGAACCTTGAGGCGAAGGTGACCCTTGACTGGCACGAGCATCTTAAAATGGTTAAGTTCTCCTTCCCTGTTAATGTGGAATCTCCAACTTCAACTTACGAAACCGGGTATGGATTTATCGAAAGGGTGACCAATGGGGAAGAAGAACCTGGTCAGCGCTGGGTCGATGTGAGCGGAACCCGTGGAGGAGCTCCTTTCGGACTTACTGTTTTCAACGATGCAAAATATGGTTATAACGTAACCGGGAACGATCTCCGGATCTCGGTATCCCGTTCTGCAGTCTATGCCCATCATAACCCGAAGGTGCTCGATATGAAAGAGGAATATTACTGGATGGACCAGGGAATACAGACCATGCGGTTGTTGCTGGTGCCCCATAAAGAGAGCTGGAAAAAAAGTAATATCGTCAGAATTGCCGAGGAATTCATGACCCCATCCCCGATTACCTATCAGGGAATACATGGCGGTAAATTACCTAAATCGGGTTCTTTCCTTGCTATTGACGCTCCAAATGTAATTGTTGCCGCATTAAAACAGTCCGAAAACGGAGAGGATATTATTGTTCGCTGTGTTGAAAGCACAGGCGTGCAGACTACTGCAACCTTAGATCTGAAATTTGCCCACCTTAAATGGAGCGGCAATTTCCGCCCTTCAGAAATAAAGACACTTCGGGTTAGCAAGGCTGGAACAATTAAGGAGGTCAATCTTCTGGAGGAATAATGGCATACATTTAATTAGTATTCAATTAAAAATCAAATTAATATAACTAAAAATCAAATTATGAGTACCTCAAAAGTTCAGATGAATAAATTAGTTCCGGTAATGTTGTCCTTTGTGATCATGGGTTTTGTCGATATTATGGGGACTGCAACAAATCACATCCAGCAAGACTTTCAACTGAATGATTTTATCGTTCAGTTTCTTCCCAGCATGGTGCTCCTTTGGTTTTTTATTCTGGGTGTTCCGGCGGGTGTTATTCAGGATAAGATTGGTAAACGTAATATGCTGAATATTGGTATGGTACTGCAGGCTGTTGGTCTTGGACTTCCATTTGTACATTACTCGTTCGGAATGATGTTTGCCTCTTTTATCCTGTTAGGTATTGGAAACACGATTATCCAGGTTTCAGCGAATCCGTTATTGCAGGATGTTTCCCCATCAGACAAACTGGCCAGTTATATGAGTACCTCACAGTTTGTAAAAGCAATCATTTCGACCCTTGGACCAATTATTGCCACATTCATGGCTACACATTTCGGTGATTGGAAACTGGTTTTTGCCGTTTATGGCATCACCTCTTTACTGGGAGCATTATGGTTATCCATGACCCCTATTGTAGAATCGAAACCCGATCGTAAACCTGCCTCATTTTCCTCCTGCCTTGGATTGCTTAAAAACAGTTTTATCGCGTTGATGGCGTTGTCAATCTTCCTGATTGTTGGCGCTGAAGTTGCGATTAATACAAATATTGCAAAGGTATTAATGGCAAAATACGGTATCACACTTGAGGCGGCAGCCTATGGAATCAGTCTCTTTTTTGTCGGTGAAACAATATCCCGTTTCCTTGGTGCAATCATATTAAACTGGATCAAACCACGACTTTTCCTTTTGCTGATTGCTATTCTATCTCTTAGTGGCGTATTGGGCGTTTTCCTGGCGCCAAGTAATACGGTTGCTTTTGTGGCAATTTTAATTATTGGATTAGGAGTTGGAAATATGTTCCCAATTATATTCTCGCTTGCATTAGCTAAAATGCCGGAACGTTCCAATGAAATTTCGGGTTTACTGATCATGGCCGTATCAGGTGGCGCAATAATTCCGCTTGTAATGGGCTATGTAAGTTCAGTGTTTGGACCACTTGCCAGTATTTTTGTTGTCGGCGTCTGCATGCTTTATATCCTTTGGGTATCCTTCTTCGTAAGAAGGAGGCAGGCGGCGTAATTTTTACTTTAGCAACCGGGTGACTGTCCAGGACATGAACAGTCACCCGGTTAATTCACCACGAACAAAAATTATGAAAAAATATTTGTTAATAGTTCTGTTATTCTGTCTGTTAGCAGGATTATCCGGTGCTCAGGACAGATTAACTTCCAAAGGA
>JAHEYS010000333.1 GCA_023251475.1 Prolixibacteraceae bacterium | reverse complement strand
TCTATTCCCCTCAAAAAGGGTTCGGATTAGTGGCTTCCGGTGGGATGATATTAGGGAAAAACGGTTCAAAAGACCCCCTTGCCGGAGATTTTCTAAGCAGCAAAAAACCGTTTTATTTTGTGATTGATCTTCCTGCAGGGGTTTACCAGGTTGACCTCACGCTGGGCGGCGCAAAAGAAGGATCCTCGACAACGGTAAAGGCGGAATCCCGACGGTTGATGCTTGAAAACATTCAAACGTCAAAAGGGGGATCAATCCGCATAACCATTATGGTGGATGTCCGGACTCCGAAAATCAATGATAATGAGCAGATCAGGCTAAAAGAGCGTGAACTCAATTACCTGAACTGGGATGGTAAACTAACCCTTGAATTTAACGGGGAATACCCCTGTGTTGCTGCTATTGAGATTAAAGCCGCAAATCATTTTCCGGTAATCTTTCTGGCCGGAAACTCAACGGTCACAGATCAGGAAAATGAGCCATGGGCTTCGTGGGGGCAAATGTTTCCACGCTTCCTTAAACCGGAAATTGTGGTGGCAAATTATGCTGAGTCGGGCGAGACCTTACTGGCCTTTAAACGGGAAAAACGGCTGCAAAAATTGTTAAGCAGGATGAAGAACGGCGATTACCTCTTTATTGAGTTTGCCCATAATGATCAGAAACAGGGAGGTAACCACCTCGATCCATTCACCACCTACAAAGACGAACTAAAATATTTTATAGCTGAAGCCCGCAGGAAGGGGGGTAAACCGGTTTTGGTCACCTCCATGCACCGCCGCCGCTTCGATGAAAGCGGGCATATCATCAACACGCTGGAGAATTACCCCGAAGCGATGCGCCAAACCGCAATGGAAGAGAATGTTCCGCTGATTGATCTGAATGCAATGAGCAAGCAGTTTTATGAGGCGATGGGACCTGAAAAATCAAAAAAAGCATTCGTCCATTATCCGGCCAACAGCTATCCCGGACAAGACAAACCGCTGGCCGATGATACCCATTTTAATCCTTACGGCGCTTATGAGCTGGCAAAATGCATCGTTGAAAGTATCCGGCAACACATTCCGGAGCTGGCAAAATATCTGACTGACGGTTTACCGTCGTTTAATCCGTCACAACCCGATGATGTGAATAAGTTCCGGTGGTATGAAAGCCCTTCGGTAAATCTGCTGAAACCCGATGGGAACTAATCCGAAAGTAAATGTTAAACTGCAATAAAAAATATACAAATGAAATTTAGAAACACACTCACTCTGATTATTATCCTTGTCATTCAGGTAGTTATGACCCAAGCACAAAAGCTCCCTTCGAAAAAGGATGTGCTTGACAGGATGGTCCTCACCAACGCATATTTTATGAATAAATGGCCGGACGCAGGTAAAAGCATTATCACCAACCGGGAACGACCCAGTAACATCTGGACGCGCGCAGTATATTACGAAGGTTTGATGGCCTTGTACACAGTTAATCCTGACAAAAGCTATTACGATTATGCCGTCTCATGGGGCGAGGCGCATAAATGGGGATTGCGCGATGGCGCTAAAACGCGTAATGCAGATAATCAATGCTGCGGACAAACGTACATCGATCTTTATGAAATCGACAAAAAACCCGAACGGATTAAAGAGATTCAGGAATCGGTTGACCTGATGGTGAATAGTGATAAAACAGGTGACTGGACCTGGATTGATGCCCTCCAGATGGGGATGCCCGTTTTTGCCAAACTGGGAAAAATAACCGGTGATAAGCGCTATTCCGAACGGATGTACCAAATGTATATCGATTCGAAGATAAAACAAGGTTTGTATAATCCAAAAGACAGACTTTGGTGGCGTGATAAAGATTTTCTTCCCCCTTATAAGGAACCTAATGGTGAAGATTGCTACTGGTCACGCGGTAACGGGTGGGTCGTGGCAGCCCTGGTGAGGGTACTCGGGATTCTTCCAAAAGATGATCCCCACTACAAGGAATATCGTAAAACTTACCTGGCGATGATGAAAGCCTTGTTACCACTGCAACGTGAGGATGGTTTCTGGAATGCCAGCCTGCATGACCCGAAAAATTTTGGCGGCAAGGAGACCTCTGGAACAGCCCTTTTTGTCTATGGAATGGCCTGGGGGGTAAATAACGGGATGCTAAGCGCTAAAAAATATACTCCGGTAATCACAAAGGGGTGGAATGCCATGGCCGCTGAGGCGGTTCATACCGATGGATCTTTAGGCTTTGTGCAGGGAACCGGCAAGCAACCTTCCGATGGTCAGCCGGTGATATACGACAGTAAACCGGATTTTGAGGATTACGGATTAGGCTGTTTCCTGCTGGCAGGGAGCGAGGTATTTCTCCTTTTAAAATAAACAGGACACTCCTTTGACAGATAACAACCTGGTGGAACCGGAATTACTTTCGAACCTTGTTGCTGATTATGACGAGGTGCATTAACCAATTCATACACAGTCACTAAGAAACTGGTTAAAATCGGTATTTAGTGCCTACGGCACAGTCTTCAAAGACAGAATTTTAATCAGGAAATTGTCAATTTAGAAATTTAAACAGTTAAAATATAGATCATTTAACAATACATTTCTCTATTTTTGTTCCTCTATAAATTGTGTCAAAACAAATCCAAAATGAATTCAGCAACCCCCATTTCCTTTAAGAAGGTTACACTGACCTGCCTGTCCATTTTCTCCTTATTCATTTTAACCTGCACGTCGGTAAGCGCCCAGGTAAAATATAATTCAGCGAATGAACTTCGCGAAGCCAGGATGGGGATCGAGCGGGTGGCGAGGTATTATCTTCCCGCGTATGCCTCAAAGGCGGGGAGCAATAACGAAGTCCGCTGGGTACAGATCGACCTGGGACAATCAAAAAAAATTGACGGAATAAAACTATTACCCGGCGCCCAGGGGTGGGGTCCTGCTTCGGGAGGATTTCCTTCCCGCTTCAGGCTGGAAGTTTCAAACGACGTGGATTTCAGGCACTCCGTCATGTATGAGGACTGGACGCTGAAAGAGGAATTCCCCAATCCGGATGATATGGTGATCACCTTTGCATCAAAGGAGGTTAACGGGAGATTTGTCCGGTTAACCGCAACAACACTCAGGGATAACAAGCTGGCAATGACCAAAATAATTGTCCTGTCCGACGGAAAAGATATTGCAGAGGGGTGCACCGCTACGGAATCAAATCCAAACAAAGATTCACATATTGATTTACTGACCCGGGCGCCACGACCACAAGGGGAATATGTTGTGACCAACAATCCCGGCAATGTGATGCCGGTGGAAACGTGGAAACCTGTTGCATACAAGGCGGAGTCCCCGACTGGAGGGGTTCAGCTGGGTGCAGGATTGTTTAAAACAACCATGGAAAACAATGTCAGTTACCTGATGAACTCGTTTACCTTCGATCAACTGGTTCGCAATTTCCGGGTCAAGGGTGGATTTCCTGTTGAACCCCTTGAAGATCGTTTTAAAAATATGTGGTTTCAGGCGCTTCCCGGCTCTGAGGCAGCACGTTTTTTAACCGGCGCCGGTAATACCCTGAGATGGATGGAAAACAGCGATTTGCGCAAGAGGATGAATGATATTGTTGATGTCATTGACCAATGCAAAGAACCTGATGGTTATATTATGGCATTCCCCAAACATACCATGTTTGACCACGAGAATGGGGCTTATACCAGGTCATGGGTGTCACAGGGATTGATAGAAGCAGGTTTTGCCGGGAACAAAAAAGCGTTTCCGCTGCTTCGCGGATTCTACGACTGGTTCGATGACTGCGAATATCTTCCCGAAATGTTGCGCCGTGTCAGACAGGGAACGCAGGGAATTATTCCTATCACAAGAACTTATTTTACTCCCGTAGGAAAACCCAGGGATATTCAGGTTGTTCAGCAGTATTTCCAGGAAAACTACTGGATGGAGCAAATGGCCAGCCGTGATCCGAAGGCGATTTGGTTATATCCGTACGACCGTCCTCATAACTATCTGGTTACCGGGATTGAGCCCTACCTTGATTTGTACCGTGCAACAGGGGCCAAAAAATACCTGGATGCTGCTTTGGGGGGATGGGATCTGTACCACAACAACTGGGAACACATCGGGGGGTCACTGGCGATCAACGAAGGGACCTTTCTTTATGAACCAAAATCAAATTATTTGCGGCACGAGACCGGGGAGTTATGCGGAAACTCATTTTGGATAAAGCTGAATCAGCGCTTTCATCTTCTTTACCCCACAGAGGAAAAATATGTGAATGAGATAGAGAAATCGATCTATAATGTTGCAATCGCCAATCAGTACGGACCTGAGGGAATACGCTATTTTGCAAAGCTGATAGACAGGAAATACGGTGACCACTCGCCCAACTCCCACCAATGCATGAACACCTGCTGCGAAGGGCAGGGAACCAGGGTGTATGGTTCACTACCGGAATACCTCTGGTCAGTTGCAGAAGATGGCATTTATGTCGACTTGTTTGCTGCATCAGCAATAAATTATACTACCCGAAACGGGTCAATGAACCTGAAAATGGAAACTCAGTTTCCCTATGATTCGAAAGTGAAAATCGTGATCGGGAATGAACAACCTATCCGGAATAAGATCCGGATTCGTGTCCCGTCATGGGGTTCGGGGATAATCTCCTTTATGGTGAATGGAGGTGAAGCGGGCAAAGGAAAGCCAGGTTCTTATTTCGAAATTGACCGGCAATGGAAAAACGGGGATGTGATCTCCTTTATACTCCCCATGGATTTCAGGGTTACAAAATATTCAGGACTGGAAAAGGGATTTGAAGAAAACCATTACGCCGTTGAATACGGCCCAATCCTGATGGCAATGGTTGGGGTGAAAGCAAAGAAGACCGATATTGGGGTGAAAACTACTTCGGAGCGTATAAAGGGGATGTTAAAACCGGTTCCTGGAAAACCTTTGCATTTCACCATTGAAGGAAACAGTGAATTTGAATACTGGCCTTACTTTGAGGTGCAGGAGGAACCATTCTCTTGTTTTCCGGAGTTTTTCAGGTAATCTCAGGTTAAAAACATTACAGCCGGAACAGCTGTAATATTTTGTCTCAGCATTTTTACTTTTGGATCATTTGATAATACAAATGATCCAAGAAGTGGTTTATCCAGCAAATCGGCTAATCCGTTAAGGTGGCGCGCATCTGAATTACCTGCATTTATGGTCATTTTCACCTCAATCGCATAATAACCCTTTTCTGTCTCTATTAGCAGATCCACTTCCTTTCCATCAAGTGTTTGCAAATGGTAAAACGAAACAGGAAACTGAAAGTATTTTGCTTGTTTGTAAATTTCTGCTACCACTGCACTTTCAAATTCATTTCCGCTAAGTCCACCCTGCTTCTGAATGATAGCATGTTGTACCCCGATATCAAGGTAATGAAGTTTGGGAGACTTAACTAACCGCTTGTGCTGGTTTCTGAACCATGGCTGCAAAAGAATGATCTGATAACTGATTTCAAGATAAGTAAGAAAATGCTTTGCAGTGGCAGATGTAATCCCAGCCTCTCTTGCCAGACTCGAATAATTTGTCGTTTGTCCGGTGTGTAGTGCCGTCATATGCTGGGTAAGGACAAAAGGTTCCAAATTTCTGAAATCAGCCAGATCCCGGATGTCTCTTTCCAGATAAGTACGGACATATCCCTTTAACCAATTATACCGATCCTCATCAGAGAGATCTTCACCAATTATTGCCGGATAACCCCCGAACTTAAGATAATAATCAAATACCTGAAATCGTGCGGCATGATCGGGAAGCAAAAGAACTGAAGGTGCAAGTTTTGATGATGTAGTCTCACCTGCAATTAATTTTTGAAAGAACGATGGTAATGGTTCATCATCCCAGCCTGAAGTTAGCATCTCAGGCAAAGTTAAAGGATAGAGCTCCATAATCTGACACCGTCCGGCAAGACTCTCCTTTACCTGTTCCATTAGCAAAAGCTGACTTGATCCCGAAAGTATATATCGGGTATTTTCAAAAGTATCGTAAATTGCTTTTACTGTTTCTATCAGCTGGGGAAGTTTCTGTATTTCGTCAAGAATTGCGGATGGAAATGTCTCTTTCCATTGCGAAGCAGTCAATGAAGTGTATTGTTTTCGCATTACCGGATCATCCAGCAATATCCATGTATGATCTTTGAACGCGTTTTTCAGCAAGGTCGTCTTACCGGTCTGCCGTGCACCAGTCACAACAAGAATACGCCCCATTCTGGATGAGTGTTTCAGCGTAAGTAGCTTTTTTAACGTTCTATTCTTCATAAAGGCGTAAATATAGTAATTGTAATTTAAATATTACGCTAATATATATGCTAATATTGTCATTGCCCTGTTTCGTTTTATTGAAAATATGAAACATTTCATTTTTATTTCTGTATTTTTGTTCAGGATGTTCTTACCTAATACTAACCCACCATACGAAGCTAAACTTTCTTAGGTTGCTCCTGATTAATTTAAAATCATCGTAAAAGTTAACTGCGAAATAATTATGAAAACAAAATCCTATTCATTCCAGACATTTTTGGCAGCAATTCTATTATTTGCTGCTGCACAGATTCATGCACAAAATATGAAAGTCGGTCCTCAGCCGGATGGGAGTATACTGGTCCCTTCGAACCAGTTGTTACGTCCTGCCGGTTTTCAGCTCTACCTCCCCGGACGGCCGGTTGATATCACATTGATCCAGAACGAAAATCTTCTTCTTGTCAAAAACATAAAATCACTCGATCTGATCAGACTCAGTGACAGAACCATTTTGCAAACGCTTCCTTATGATAAAAGTGGTGCATCTTTCACCGGAATCTGTTCCTCAAAAAACAACCGGAGCATCTATGTTTCCGAGGCTGTCAACAAGGTATTGATAGCCAGTTTTGATAACAATAATTTGAGCTGGAATGAGCCGCTTGTCCTGCCTGCACCTTCAATAGGTGGAAATCCTGGTCCTGGCGGGCTTGCCCTGAGCCGGAAGGAAGACCGGCTTTTTGTAACACTCAGCCGGAATAATTCGCTGGCGGTAATTAATCTGGCAGATAAATCGGTCAGTGAAATCCCGGTAGGTATTGCC
>JAHEYS010000028.1 GCA_023251475.1 Prolixibacteraceae bacterium | reverse complement strand
ACGTTACCGGACCGATACGATGCCAATCCGCGAAATGACCTACCTCTTCCTGATTATAGGTATTTCAGTAATCAATGCCCTGGCAAAAAACATCAGCTATATTGAACTGGGGCTGACCAATAGCATATTCATTGGAGTGGCCGGACTTATGGAGAGCAATCGTGTATTAAAGCATGTATCCAGCAAAATGGTGGTCTATGAAAAGATAGATCTGATTAAACCTGAAAAGAAAGGGGAATTAATTGCTGACCTGATGGAAAGAACAGGCCTTGAAGTAACCAACGTGGAAATAGGTTCAATTGATTTTCTAAAAGATACGGCCTTTATAAAAATATATTATGTGAGCAGTGAAGTGAATACGGCAGACAGCCTGGGTAAATCTGCAGACTTCAATGCATCCAGGAATTAACACTGTATCGTGTGAGCTGAAACTGCCCGGCTGGATACCGGATCAATAATACAATACTTTAGGCTTCACAATTTTCTTAAACAGAAATACAAATAATTCAACGTCAACAAAATATGAGAGCATTTCGATTAATTGGATTACTTTTAATTGTGTCTGTAAATAATCTTTGTGGGTAAACATCAGATTTTGGTATCAGGTTCGGTGCCGAACTTTCGAAGAAACTGACAAAAAAAATTGAGCTGCAGTTAGAAGAGGAGGTTCGATTGAATCAGAATGTAACCACTTTTGATCGTTCATTGGCGACCCTGGGTGGAAGTTATGCCCTTAACAAAACCTTCAAAGCCGGATTATTTTACACCTATATATATGCGAATAATCAAAATGATGGCTATTATGAAAACCGTCATCGTTTTGGCGGATGGATACAGGCAGCACGCAAGGTAAACCGATTTAAAATCTCCTTACGAGAAAAATTCCAAAATACTTACCGTGATGAAGATCTTGGCAATTACAAATACAATCCTAAAATGTACCTGAGATCGAAGCTCGAAGTCTCCTTCAATATCAAAAAAATTCCGTTTAATCCTTACTTCTCTGCTGAAATGCATTACCAGCTAAACAATCCTTATGGAAATTATACCGACAAATGGAGGTACACCGCAGGAACGGAATACAATATCAGCAAAAAATTTGCCATAGACCTGTTTTACAGGCTCGATAAGGAGATAAACGTTACAAATCCAGTCAATACATCTGTCATCGGAACAATGTTCAAATGCCGGTTATAACATTTTTGACAGACAAAAAAAACTAGATTAAAAGAGCCGCGAAGTGCACTTCATCAGGTCTCTCCCCTTTTATAAATCGAGGTGAGGGAAAAGTAAACGGAGGCATGCCAATCCCGATTCCGATTTGTAGATATTCCGTGCAAATGTGATAATCTGATGATCTGACATGTGATCCTCTGATGAATTTACAAGAAAATCGGCTTCGACGAGCAGCTGAAAATCAATATTATCCACGGCAGTAAAAGTATGGTGTCTGCTGATGATATAACAGACGCGTTCCACAACCTGAGGTTCAAAAGCAAGGGATGTCAATATTTCCCGGGCAACCGGCGGACCTTCAACTTCCTGATAATGGCTTGATGATCTGCCATATTTTTTCTCAGCAACATGGATGCCAATATCGTGCAGTAAGGCTGTAGCCTCCAGAATTTCAAGCGTCTGATCATCCAATAATTCAGAAACTCCAAGTTGCAGCGCATAAGCATATACTTTCAGGGAATGTTCAATCCGGCGGAGATCGCCGCTGTTTTTTTGCATCATGGCCAATGCAACATCTGCTATCTTCTTATCCATTTTGTCGCTGTGTTAATAATTCCTTTAACCGGTACATTTCATCGCGTAAACGGGCAGCCTCAATAAAATCAAGCTCTTTCGCCGCCTTTTCCATCTCCTTCTTAGTCTTGAGCATCATCTTTTCCAGGGCATCGGTACTCATATATTTTACAACCGGATCTGCAGCCACATCGGTGCGTTCAGGCGGCACATAAGCCTTTCCGATTGCCGACTTATCGGGACGATATTCCAGCCCGATAATCTCACGGGTTGGTTTAATAATCTGCGTAGGAGTAATTCCATTGGCCAGATTATAATCAAATTGTTTTATTCTCCTGTAATTGGCTGAATCAATGGTTCGCTGCATCGAATCGGTAATTTTGTCAGCATACATTATTACCAGTCCGTTCAAATTACGGGCAGCACGTCCCGCTGTTTGTGTCAGCGAACGCTCAGAGCGGAGGAACCCCTCCTTATCCGCGTCAAGAATGGCAACGAGCGATACTTCAGGTAAATCAAGACCTTCGCGCAGCAGGTTAATTCCAACAAGTACATCGAAGACCCCTTTCCGCAACTGCTCCATGATTTCTACCCGCTCCATAGTATCGACATCTGAATGGATATAGCGGCA
>JAHEYS010000027.1 GCA_023251475.1 Prolixibacteraceae bacterium | reverse complement strand
GAAAAGCATTGGCAGAAAGAAATCGATACCTTTCACCAAACTGGATTGGGATCTTGTTTATAAGCCCGGCAAACTGGAAGCTCAAGGTTATAATAAAGGAAAGCCGGCGGCAAAAGATATTGTTGAAACCACTGGAGAATCCTCGCAGATAACATTGAACAGTATTGGCAGCACACTCAAAGCGGATGGCTGTGATGTGGCTGTGATAAAAATTGCCATCAGGGATGCAAAAGGACGTGTGGTCCCAACAGCAAACAATCTTGTAAGGTTTTCTGTTGAAGGACCTGGCAGGATAATCGGGACAGGCAACGGGGACCCGAGTTGCCATGATCCGGAAAAAAAAGATTGGCGCAAAGCCTTCAATGGCTTATGTCAGGTTTTGGTACAAACTGACAAAACTGCCGGAAAGATTAAATTAACGGCACTTTCTGAAACACTTCAAGGCGCAACCGTTGTTATGGACGTCAAATAATATTCAATTATGTTATATTTTGAAATGAAAAGAAACAGCTTACTAAATTTGACTAATATGAAGTATCAAATTACCTGTATTTTGCTTTTACTGATCAGTATTGCTTGCCAGAGAAATAACCAAACCAAAAACCGGGAAACACTTTTCGATGATGGCTGGAAATTTAAAGCAGGTGACATTAAAGATGGCGAGAAGCAATCTTTTAACGATCTGAAATGGAGAGATATTGATTTGCCACACGACTGGAGCATTGAAAACCTTCCCGGGCAGGATCCCCAAAAAGTTATAGGGCCATTCTCCAAAGATAGTAGCCAGGGAAAGAGGGCTACCGGTTATGCTGTGGGTGGTACTGCATGGTATAGAAAACATTTTACTCTGAAAAAGATTGATGAAGGGGAAATCATAAATATCCTTTTTGACGGAGTTTATATGAACGCCGACTTCTGGATAAACGGAAAGCACCTTGGTAATCAACCTTACGGTTATACTGCTATTTCATACGATTTAACCAGCTTTTTGAATCCTGCCGGACAAGACAACGTTTTGGCAGTTCAGGTAAAAAATGAAGGCAGGAATTCACGCTGGTACAGTGGTTCTGGTATTTACAGGCATGTATGGCTTATCAGGAAGAAGCCTGTCCACATTGCTCAAAATAGTGTTTTTATTACAACCGAGAATATCTCTGACAATGAAGCTAAAATGAAAGTTAAATCCGTTGTGGATAAAAAAACGGACGGAAACTCAGAAGTGAGCCTCTTAATAAATATTATCGGTCCTGATGGCAAAATTTCACAAAAAGTAAAAACCGGGGTAAAAACTTTAACGACTGGTGGTGCGGATTTTATTCAAAGTATTACAGTCCCTCATCCTGAATTATGGTCGCTTGAAACTCCGAATCTTTATACTGCTGAAATACAGGTTGTTGCCGATGACAAAGTTACTGACAGGGTTACTACAACTTTCGGTATCCGGACTATCCATTTTGATGCACAAACCGGATTCACATTAAACGGGAAAAAGGTTCTTTTGAAAGGCGGATGCATGCACAACGACAATGGTTTTCTTGGTTCGGCAACAATAGACCGGGCAGAAGAAAGACGTGTAGAACTGATGAAAACTTATGGTTTTAATGCCATAAGAACCAGTCATAACCCTCCGTCAAAACAATTTCTTGATGCCTGTGATCGCCTAGGCGTTCTGGTTATGGATGAAGCCTTCGATATGTGGGAAAAGGAAAAGAATCCCGATGACTATCACCTCTATTTCAGGGAGTGGTGGAAACGTGATCTCGAAGCGCTGATCCTGCGCGATCGCAATCATCCCAGTGTGATCCTCTGGAGTGTAGGCAACGAAATTCCTGAACGTGCCGATTCTTCAGGTGTAGCCATCTGCAGGAATATGGTTTCTCTCATCCATCAACTCGACAACACTCGACCGGTCACAGCCGGCGTTTGCATATTCTGGGAGCGGCCTGAAAGACCATGGTCTGATGTCGACTCTGCTTTTACTTCCCTCGATGTATGCGGATATAATTACCAACTGCTACAATATGACCCCGATCATATAAGGTTTCCTTCGCGGATTATTGTTGGTACAGAATCTTTTTCAGGAGCGATCTTTGATAATTGGCGGTCCGTACTTGACAATTCATGGGTAATTGGTGATTTTGTATGGACAGCAATGGATTACCTTGGAGAAGCAGGAGTAGGCAGTGCCCGGCTGGTCGATACTGCAAGAACCAGCAGAAGAGGTTTTTCAGGCTTGTCCTCATGGCCGGCATGGTTCAATGCATTTTGCGGTGATATTGACCTGTGTGGTTTTAAAAAGCCACAATTATTATCTAGAGACGTTGTCTGGAATAACAGCATGCTTGAAATGGTTGTTCATTCCCCCATTCCTGAAGGGAAAAGAGAAATTG
>JAHEYS010000332.1 GCA_023251475.1 Prolixibacteraceae bacterium | reverse complement strand
TTTTCAAATTCCCGAATCACCCAGCATCTTCTCAATTGCCACCTTTTCATTTTCAGTAAGCGTGTCCATCGACTTAAGTGCGGTCTGAATTTTCGTCTTGAAGTTCCAGCAGGTCATCTGCCTTAATGCCAGACGACGGGCAAGTTCATAGGTCGATAAATCCTCCTTCCCTTTGCAGACGTTATAGGCGATGAAGAAAGCTTTGTGAACCGGGAATTTACAGTGGTGAAAAATAGTTCCTGATGTCGCTGACTCCTCGGCCTTGCATTTTGTACAACGTCGGGAGTATGGAGACTTTCCGCCGCAAGCGTTGGTATTTCCACACTTTCGGCAGGTAAATCCATCTGTCCATTTTAAGCTGGCCAGGAATTCCAGACATTTTTCATCACTTGTAAAAAACTCCTCAATTGCTGCCTCAGGAATGTCTCTACCGAAAATTATTCCCATAAATCTCTATTTTCTTCACAAAGGACAAAAGTAGTAAAATTTAAAAATAAAGTGATACTAATACGATTTATTAAAAACTTTTTTTAGTTTTGTAAAGTTATAAATACGCAGTTAATGGATTTTTCAGCAATAAATATCAGGTACGGAGAATTAGCCGGGACAGAGTGCTGTCTTTCGTGTGGTGGCGCCCTAAACTATGCCAAACCAAAAACGGGTGAAGTTTGTGTCGATTTGGGCAGCGGTCGTGGTACCGATGTGCTGCGTATGGCAGATGAAGTAGGGGATACTGGATTTATTTACGGAATTGATATCTCTGATGGAATGCTCGAAAAAGCACGTCAGAATGCTGCAAAATTTGAAATCGGGAATGTCAGGTTTTTGAAGTGTGAGCTTGAGAAAATCGATCTGCAGGACGGAATAGCCGATCTGGTCATCTCCAATTGCACCATCAATCATGCAGCTGATAAAAAGTCGGTATGGAGTGAGGTGTACCGGATACTTAAAAAAGGGGGGCGGTTTGTTGTAAGTGATATTTATGCAACGAGTCCTGTTCCTGAAATATACCGGAACGATCCGGCCGCAGTTGCTGAATGCTGGGCAGGCGCTGTCACACGAGTGGAATACCTGAAGACTTTGCAGGATCAGGGATTTACCGGAATTGAGATTATTGAGGAATCGAAACCATATCAAAAAGGAAATGCAGAAGTAGCCAGCCTCACCATTGCAGGGAAAAAACCCTCAGGAGGATGCTGCTGTGAAAAATAAACCTTCCATCGTCAAAAAGATGTAGGGCTATTACAACAACGCAATAAATTATTTTTTATGAAAAGTCTTATTAAGAAAAAAGAGGAGCCCAGGGCAGTGAAAATTGCCCAGTGTTGTGCCAAAACCTCCAGAACAGTTGTTGGTTGTCATGATTAATTCATGACAATTGAAGGGTTGTGCCGGAATCTTTAATTCCGGCACGGCCCTGATTTAAGACTTTGTTGATGATTGAGTTATATTAGGTTTCGATCCTTAGGAATAAACATCAGAACCGTATTCTTAATTCCTTATTAATATAAATCATATGGCAAAAATCGTTGTTTTGGGTGCAGGTATCTCCGGACACACTGCAGCTGCTTTTATCAGAAAAAAGCTGGGTCGTGCACATGAGGTAGTCGTTGTAAGTCCTGGCGCTTATTATCAATGGATTCCCTCCAATATCTGGGTGGGTGTCGGGAAAATGACCATTGATCAGGTACGGTTTAAGCTAAAGCCGGTTTACGACCGGTGGAAAATTGATTTCCGGCAAGCCAAAGCCACCGCCCTATTCCCCGAAGGTGATCAGGAGATGAACCGTCCTTTTGTATCGATCGAATATACAGGAGATTTCAGGCGTGGAGAATCGGATAAAATCGATTATGATTATCTTGTAAATGCCACCGGACCAAAACTTAATTTCGAGGCCACGGAGGGACTTGGCCCAACCAGGTTCACCCATTCGGTATGCTCTTGTGATCATGCTGTTGCTACCTGGGATGCGTTGCAAAAGTGTCTCTCACGTATGGAAAATGGCGAAAAGCTCCGTTTTCTCATCGGTACCGGTCATCCAACAGCCACCTGCCAGGGCGCTGCTTTTGAATATGCGCTCAATGTAGCCTATGAAATCAAATCACGCGGTTTATTGCACATGGCAGAAATCACCTGGATTTCCAATGAGTATGAATTGGGGGATTTTGGAATGGGTGGCGCATTTATAAAACGTGGCGGATATGTTACCCCAACAAAAGTTTTCAGTGAATCCATCTTTGCAGAATATGGTATCCGCTGGATAAAGCGTGCCGGAGTAACGAAAATCGAAGAAGGGGTAGCTTATTATGAGACCCTTGACGGGCAGATGCATACGCAGCAGTTCGACTTTTCCATGCTTATTCCTGCTTTTGCAGGTGTGGGATTGAAAGCATATGATAAAGCAGGTGGGGATATCACCTCAAAACTCTTTGCACCAAGCGGTTTTATGAAAGTTGATGCCGATTATTCCGGAAAGTCCTTCGAAGATTGGTCCGTAGAGGACTGGCCTTCGGTTTACCAGAATCCCACCTTTACCAATATCTTCGCCACCGGGATTGCTTTTGCCCCGCCCCACCAGATTTCCAAACCCATGAAAAGCCCCAACGGCACACTTATTACTCCGGCCCCCCCGCGTACCGGCATGCCCTCTGGAGTTATAGGTAAGATTGTGGCGCTTAATATAGTAGATCAGATCCTTACCGGTCGCAAAGATTTTAAGCATAAAGCTTCAATGGGGAAGATGGGTGCTGCATGCGTCGTTTCAGCCGGTTTTAGTTTATTCAGAGGAAACGCGGCTACCATGACGGTTTTTCCTGTCGTTCCCGACTGGGAAAAGTTCCCTGAATGGGGGCGTGATCTTAACTACACCATTGGCGAAGCCGGATTGGCCGGTCACTGGATAAAATTGTTCCTGCACTATATGTTTATTCACAAAGCCAAAGGTTACCCTTTCTGGTGGCTTCTGCCTGAGTAAGTTATTGAGAAATAATAAATAAAAAAAAAGATGGCAAAAAATATAGTCCGTGGCTATTACGATGAGTCGTATCCGCCAATTCCAACAAGTGGCACACGATTCTGGCGCCGCAACCTGCTGTGGCAAGCCTGGCGTTTTATTGTGCTTAATCTCAAAATTATGCGAATTATCGTTGGAGGGCACTCCTGAGATTGTAGCCTACCGGTGAATGATCAAAGCGGTAGTTTTGTAATTTGTCAATTAGGCGATTGAGTTCATTAACTGAGTGTAATGTTCTTAAAGCTGATCAGGCCGGAGGATATTAATGTTCGGTTGATTGGTGCTTTTATTAGGTTTTTAGCTTCTTACCGGTAAATATAATTTGAAATATTTCAGTAAAAATATTCAGTATTTTGTTTTACTGTGGTTGTTTATACATCCCACAGCAATTCAGTTTCTACATCATCACAACGAGGAAGGGGTATTTCAGTCCCATGCTGATAATGCCCTTCATTCGGGACATGCAAAGTGCGCTGTCTGCGATTTTCATTTTCCGATCTTTTCAAATGAATTTCATAAAATCCATATTCAGAAGTGCGCAATCAATTTCGAACAATTGGTTATTCACTACTTTGAAACACCTGTCACCTCAGTTCTGGTTGTTGCCTCTCTCCGGGGGCCCCCCTCAAAGGGAAATCATCACGATTTAGTTTAATTTCTTATTCACATACCACATCCTTTAAAATTACCGGGATTAAATTGTCGTACCCCGATTTTGGAGTACGTTGAATTTGATATTCCACCTAATGTTGTTGGAGGATACCGGCTGCACTTCAATAATATATTCAAAAATGAAAAATATAATTTTGCTTGTTTTCGCGCTATTAAACGGAATACCGGTTTTTGCACAAAATGAAATCAAAGGTCTCATTACCAATAATAAACGAGAACCTTTAGGTGGCGCATATGTTTTTATTTCGGAACAAAACAAAGGAACAATATCCGATCCGACGGGGCACTATCGGCTTGGAGAGCTCCCAAAAGGTAGAATCAAAATCCAATATTCGTATGTTGGTTATAATAATCAGCTTGTGACAATAAAAATGGATACCTTATCACACGAAATCAATATTATCCTGCAACACGAACCGATTGAAACACAGGCTGTGGTTGTTGTTGGTGGTTATAATTCAACACAACATGAGAATGCCGTCAGGATTGATGTAATTAAGTCGGAAGTAATCAGCGGTGCCGGTACTTCTAATTTTACGGAGACGCTGACAAAAATACCGGGAGTTGATATGATCTCAAAAGGGAGTGGTATTTCGAAACCTGTAATCAGGGGGCTTGCCATGAATGATATCCTTGTTTTGAACAACGGGGTTCGCTTTGAAAATTATCAGTATTCCGATCACCACCCGTTGGGAATTGATGAGTTTGGAATAGAAAGCGTTGAGGTGATAAAAGGACCGGCATCGCTGCTTTACGGTTCTGATGCCATCGGAGGAGTGATTGATTTTGTAAAGGAAAAACCTGCTCCCGTTGGCCAGATTATTGGTGATTATAATTTGCAGCTCTTTTCTAATTCGTTGGCAACCACTACAAATCTTGGAGCAAAAGGGACTTCCCAAAACTACTTTTGGGGTATCAGGGGGGGTGGTAAAACAAATGCAGATTATCTTCAGGGAGGTGGAGATTTTGTTCCTAATTCACGGTTTAATGAATGGTCAGTTAAAGGGAGTGCCGGATATACCGGTAAGAGGGGCACTTTTAAGTTATTCTATGATGTCAGCCAACAGAAACCTGGGCTGGTCGAACCTGATGTAATTCCATTGATTATTGAAAGAGGCAGGAAAAATAAGATTTGGTTTCAAATGTTCAACAATAAATTGCTGTCATCACAAAATAAACTTTACCTCGGAAACTATAAAGTCGAAATTAATGCTGCTTATCAGCGTACCGGTCTGAAGCATTACGATGAAAGAACTGATCCATTCATTGAGATGCAATTGGCCACAATTACTTATGAAGCAAAACTTTATTTCCCCTCAATGAAGAACTCTGAATATATCATAGGATTCCAGGGACTTAATCAGCAAAATGATAACCTGGGTAATCGTGAGACAAAACTTCTTCCCGATGCTTCTATTAATACCTATTCTGGATTTACCTTATTACAATATACCTTCTTTGAGAAGTTGAGGTTACAGACAGGAATTCGCTATGATTACCGGAATTTAACAACCGATAAGCTGGGATTGCCAACAGCTGACAATTACCGGCCTGCACTATCAAAGGAATACAATAGTTTAAGCGCCTCTCTTGGAGCCACCTGCAATTTGTCAGAAAAACTACTGTTCAGGGCAAATCTGGCTGCGGCATTCAGGTCGCCGAATCTGGCAGAGCTTACATCGAATGGGTTACACGAGAATCGTGTTGAAGTTGGATCCCCGGATCTCGGGGCGCAACACGCTTTTGAAGGAGACTTGAGCGTTCATTATCATTTTGACCATCTCTCGATCGATGTGGCTGGGTTTTATAACAAGATTAAAGATTATATTTTTATTTCTCCCACAGGTGAACAGCGTATCGGAGGATTTCCGATTTACAAATATATGCAGGCAAATGCCCGGTTGTTTGGAGGTGAAGCGGTTCTTCATATTCATCCGCCTCGGGTTGAATGGATACATTTCGAAACAATTTTTTCAACGGTTACAGGCAAAAAGGAAAATGATGATTACCTTCCTTTAATCCCGGCCAATAAATTAAAATTTGAGTTGAGGGCAGAAAAGAAAAAGATGATGTTTTTCGAAAACACCTATTTTAAGATCAATGTAATCAATGCCTTTAGCCAAAATAATTCTGCACCTGAAGAGGTGGTTACAACAGGATATACACTGGTCGATTTAGGGTTAGGTGCAAATTTTGGAGCCGGAAATCAGTTAATGGTAATTGGTATATCTGCCAGTAATATTTTTGACAGGAAATATATTGACCATCTTTCGACCTTAAAGGAAGCGGGATTCTTTAATCCGGGAAGAAACATCATCTTAAACCTGAAAATCCCCTTTGGTCTTCGAAGGCAATATCCTTAAAAGTAGTAAGAACAATAATCTGTCTTTCCGACTGCTTAAATCAAATAATTGGAATTGTCTTTTTCAGGGCTTAAATATTATTATGAGCAAATGTTCATAATTATTTATTTTTTGAACAAAAGTTCCTTATTTTTGTGATCAAATACACAATATGGCACGGTGGAAGAATGTGGAATTAATTTAGATGGTAGTTCCCGGATTACCACAAACCTTTTCAGAAATTATAAACCAATTAAAATAATCAAGGATGAAAATAGCGGTACCGACAAGGGGGAATTTTGTGGATGACCATTTTGGTCATTGCGAAGCGTACACGGTTTTTAATATCGGCGAAAACCGGAAAATTATTGGTTCCGAAATATTGCCTTCACCGCAAGGTTGCGGATGCAAAAGCGATATTGCCAGTGTGCTACAACAAAAAGGGGTTAGCATAATGCTTGCCGGAAATATGGGCAATGGGGCATTAAACGTACTAAACAGCCACGGAATTGAAGTTTATCGGGGCTGTTCAGGGGATGTACTGCTGCTGACTGAAGGATTTTTACAGGGTGAAATCAGTGATTCCGGTGTAGGTTGCAAAAGTCATGAAACTAATGGAGAAGATCATCAATGTACTCATTAAAATTAATTTGGGAATTTGAAAATGAATTAGTTTGAAGATTACTTTTGCTTACATTTTCAAATCTGCCACAAATGCAATGACAATGACTAATCTTGAAAAGTTATACGACAGCAGTTTGCTTGAAATCATGCAGACCGCTGAGAACGCTTATGTTCGCGGTTCAAACCGGGTAGAGGAGATCAAAAATTTTGCACGTAATGCTGGTATCAAGCGAATTGGCATTGCCTGGTGCGTGTCGATGCCAAAGGAAGCCGAAGCGGTAAAACAATTCCTGTCAGATGAGTTTGAAGTGTACAGCGTTGATTGTAAATGTGGAAGGGTCACAAAATATGAAATGCTCGGCTGTAAAGGGAATGGGATTATGTGTAATCCTGCCGGTCAGGCTGATTATCTGAAGGAGAATAAAACTGAACTCAATATCTCGATGGGATTGTGCGTTGGCCACGATATGGTTTTTAACAGGGAATCTGTTGCCCCGGTTT
>JAHEYS010000026.1 GCA_023251475.1 Prolixibacteraceae bacterium | reverse complement strand
TAAATCCTACCCGACCACCCAAAAAGAAAGTTATCCATTCAATTTATTACAGCGCCCTAACCGCCCTACATTTTATCTTCAAGGTACCTGTTAAGATTCCTCACCTGTTCGGGCGATCCCAAGACAAAGAGCTGATCATGAACACCAAGGATATAATCGCTTCCCGGATTAAAAATATACTTACCGTCCCCGTTTTTCAGCCCGATAATGGTGGTGCCCGTCACTTTACCCAGACTCAGATCCCCGATGGTCTTTCCCCTGTGAAGGGAGGCCATGATGCGGCAATTCACCTCATGGATACTGATATCGCGGTTTCGCTGAAGCAGGATATACTCCATAAACTCAACCACATCGGGCTGCGTCACCAACCGTGCCATGCGCTGTCCGCCCATCCGTTCAGGCATGATCACATTGGTCGCCCCTGCCCTCCTTAATTTGACATCCGAACCGATCTCGGAGGCACGACTGATAATGGTCAGTTCTGGATTCATACTGCGGGCCGTAAGGACGACAAACATATTATCGGCATCATTTGGAGTGGTGGCAATCAACGCCCTTGCATGGTCGATACCGGCGGTACGCAACACCTCCTCATTGGTGGCGTCACCCTGGATAAACAGCAGGTTGGGATCCTCCTGTATTCGGGTAATCACATTTTCACGCCGCTCGATGATCACAAACGGATGGTTATGATCGGTCAGTTCCAGCGCCGCCTGTTCACCATTACGGCCATAGCCGCAGATAATTACGTGATCGGTCAGCTTTTCAATCCTCTTGCTCACTCTGCTTGTTTTTAATTTTTTTACAAATTCACCATCGAGAAAAAACCGGACAATACTGGACCCCACAAAGGCAAAGTTTCCAAGACTAAAGATAATTAAAAAAGAGACAAACAACTTACCTTGCGGTGAAAGGGGCCTGATTACCTCAAATCCAACGGTCGAGACGGAAAGGACGGTCATGTAGAGGGAGTCAATAAATCCATATCCCTCAATAAAATGAAAGCCAAGCAATCCAATTACAAACACCAGGAATACCAGTGCAATGGCAATTCTGAAGGTTCTGGAGGTTTGCTGTTCAAACAGGTTCATGCAGGATTATTTTATGTCCGATGGTGCATTCGAGGCATCTCCTCGGCTCGCAGTAGTTACGCTGCAACTGAAGTAATGCCTGTGACTCGAGGGCGTTTTCCGACATGATCCCGGCTTCGGTCCACCGTTTAATCAAACTGTTCTCCTCTGCCGGCATCTGTTCCAATATCTCAAGCGCTCTGTCTTTCAAAATTAGTTTATTTTGGTTATCGCCATACAAAAAATAGAAAGGAACAACCACATTAATAACGATTAATTTAAAAATCTGGTCACCAAACACTTTTTTCATGCTCACCGACGGCTTATTGAAACTGTAATGATCATCCCAGTATTGGGAGGCGGTAAGCGAGAACAATTGTTTAAGCTCGTCGAGGTTAGCCGCTTCGATAACGGAAGAAAAAAGCCCCTTTGAGTGGTGAATCAGCGCGGCAAACTGCGCCAGGCGGATGGTCGGGAAATTTGCGGGGTGCATCCTCATAAATTTCCAGAGGTGACCTGCGATGGGTTTGAGGCCATATTTGAGCGCCAAAAAAGTGTATTCTTTCCGCAAGTCAAGGTAGTAATCGTCGGCAAAAAGCTCGTCGCCAAGCAATCCGGCCTGTCCGAAAAGGAGCGCTTCGATCTGGAAGAGGGAATCGTGATGTCGTGCCAGCACCGATTGGGGCAGGGAACGGGCCACCATTTCAAAAGGGAGGGCGTTCTCCCTGAGACCAAAACTTCGGGCCAGCATGCAATAAAAGGTCTCACTCCAGTCGTCGCTGGTCTCCGTAAGTATCCTTGAGATCGCTTCGATCTTCTCCTTCAGACGCTCGATAACGATCCCGTTCAGGAAGAACCTGATCCGGAAAGGATCAACCTGGTACAGCTGTGATGCGCAACCGATCCAGTCGTGACTTCTGATGAGTGTTTCGTAGTTATTTTCGATCCACAGGGGCCATTTAATCACCAGGGCAGGCACCTTTGCACCTGAATCATTGAATATTTGCAGGTCAGGGACTGCTACCACATGGAGAATGGTATTCCGGTAGGCGGGATCCTTCTGATGCCCGTGCCTGTTCCAGTCCGATGCTTTGGGGTGGATCTCGATATTTCCGGCCCAGAGTGTCTCCCCGATCCGGATCCGCGCATCAAAGAAATCGGGACCGGCATGGGTATTATGCCTCCCGGGATGGATAATCTGCAGCGGTTCTCCATCGACGGTGGAGAGGGAATCCTTTTCAAACAGTTTGTTTTCCCAGATAAAATGGAGAAATTCTTCCTTCATAACCGTATGAATTTAGCATCTTGAAACCCTTATGAGCGAAT
>JAHEYS010000331.1 GCA_023251475.1 Prolixibacteraceae bacterium | reverse complement strand
TCATAAACTTCACTTTTATACCCCCGAAGCCCCCCGACCGTTTCAGGTCCGAAATTTTTCAGTCCCCCGTTATCGCTATTAAACCAGACTAAGGTATTTTCTGCAATCCCCATATCGTGCAATCCTTTTCTTAAGGTGCCTATGCTTCGATCGAGGTCAACCAGTTCTCCGTAGTGATTTTGCGCCGCCTGATTCAACGCTTTAAAAGATTTTTTGTCTTCGTCGCCGGCTCTCCAGGGATTATGCGGACTTCCATACCAAATAGCCACAAAAAAAGGTTCCTCCTGATCCTTTAACTCCTTCATGTATTTCAATGCCTCACGAACAATTATTTCCGACGATCCCCCTTTTAGGTCCTCAAATTTACCTCTTCTGCTCATGATGGGATTCATGTCGAAGTAATTGGTGACCGATAACCACTCCTCAAAACCAAAATGTCCGGGATTTCGGTTGTCACCCTCCAGGACCGGGGCTCCCGGACCGGTAAATCCATCCAGGTGCCATTTACCAAAATGTGCCGTATGATACCCAACTTTTTTAAGTGCCTGAGCCAATGTTTTTTCTTGTCTTCTTAACGGATATCCATGACTATACACTGCGGTGCGATCATTTGAACGTCCTGTCAGCACACTCGCCCTTGTTGGTGAACAGACCGGAGCTCCAGCATAAAACCTGTCCAGGCGGAGTCCATGCGAAGCCATGTCATCCAGATTGGGTGTTTTCAAAACCGGATGATTATAATAGCCTGTCTGTCCCCACCCCTGATCGTCGCTCATTACCAGGATAATATTTGGCTTTGAAGGTAGAATCTTTGAATAGGACAAATTTGAGGAAAGCAGGATTGCACCCAATGAAATCAAGCCGGAGGAGTTAATGAAAATCATAATTATAAATTATTTACAATTGAAGATCAAAAATAGAAACAAATTCTCCTTACCGGACAGGAAAACGATCTTTTAATTTCGCGGGCATTGCACTGGGTTTATAGGGTTTACCTGATCCCCGGTCACCCTGCGGATCGTAGTGTTCACCTGTTTTTGTAGATTTTGGGGTATAAACAGTATCCCGGCTCTCCTCTTTCCACCATTTCATCCATTGGGCTTCAAGAGTTTTAACTATCCCGGGGTAATCGGCTGCCAGGTCTTTCGTTTCCAGAGGGTCATTCCCCGCGCGGAAAAGTTCCCAGCCCGCTCCGTCGACCTCGGCCATGGTCCATTCAGAAGTTCGGATTGCGCGGTTGTCCATAAACTGGAAATAGAGCGGATTTTTCCGTTCCCAGTGATTCCCTGAAAGAAGTGGTAAAAATGATTCGCCTGATATCTTTAAATTTGCAGGTTGTTGGTTGGTCACTTCAAGCAAGGTGGGCAGAACATCGATCATGTGAACCGGGCAATGTTCAATACGTCCTGGTTTTCCGGTTTTTCCGGGCCACCATGCAATTGCTCCCGTGGTTACGCCACCAGCATGCTGACTGATTTTATACAAACGCCATGGCGTCACACTCGCATAGGCCCAACCGGTACCTGGTTGCCAATTCGAATTGGGGTCACCAGGCAACCGCTCCAGTTTGAGCATATTCTGGTCTGCCTTTGAAAATGAATCGGTTCCGTTATCACTCATAAAAAGGATCAACGTATTGTCGAGCTGACCACTATTGGAAAGGGACACGAGCAGGCGGCTGATCCCCTTGTCCATCCGCTCAACCATTGCGGCATAAACCGACATTCGCAAATCTTCGAGATCCTGTTGTTCCGGCGAAAGCGACTCCCATTTTGGAAGATTCATCGGATAAGCGGGCAGTGCAGCATTTACAGGAACAATTCCCATCTCTTTTTGCCGCCTGAACCGGGCTTCGCGGATGGCCTGCCAGCCACCCATATATTTTCCGCGATGCTTCAAAATCTCCTCCCTGGGCGCCTGTAACGGATTGTGAGGTGCCTGGAAGCTCAGATAAAGAAAGAACGGTTTATCTTTCTTTCCCTCCTCCCTGGTTTCAACGAACCGAATCGCCGTGTCGGTGAAAGCATCACTGCTATAATAGTCCGCACCAAAATCGGTGAAAGGCTCATTATCGAGCCTGAAGTTTTTCGATCCTGCAAAGTGATCGGCAAAACCATCCAGGAATCCGAAAAAATGGTCAAACCCACGATCCATCGGGTTACCCCGCAGGTGCCATTTCCCAATCAGGGCGGTCCGGTAACCAGCTTCGTGAAGTTTCTCAGATAAAAGAGGTGTCTGAGCAAATCCGGGTAGCGATTTGGGCCAGTAATTCCCGGTCAGCAAGGAGGTACGGGAGCAAACGCACATCGCACTGTTTTGAAAATGAGTCAGCCGGATACCCTGGGAAGCAAGCTTGTCAATTGCCGGAGTAGAGAGTTCCCCCCCATAGCAGCCCGGATCGCTGTAACCCATATCATCGGCAAGAATGATGATGATATTTGGCTTTTTTACGTGGTTTTGCGAAAAAAGAGGAATCGTTGCCAGTAAACAACTTCCTAAAGTAATCAGACTACTGGATTTGAATCTTTGAATTTTTAACTTTTCATTTTTCATTCCTTCTTTTTTTACTCTACCGGTAACCCCTGGTAATTGATTTTTACATAAGGGACTGTACCGGTATTATCGGTTACATATCCCCATTTCGTAATGTATGCTTTGCCGGGAAGGAATTGATCTTTGTTTTTTGCCAATAATTTTGTGAGTTTCGCTTCAAGTTCAACCCTAATCTTCATTGATTGCGGATCGTTTACAAGATTATTTAGTTGAAAGGGATCTTTCAGATTATCATAAAGCAGCCATGGACCCGACAGATCCTTCACATAGGTAAACCGTTTGGTCCTCACCCCACGGTACTCTTTGCCACCCTGACTTTCGGGCCATTGCCCAAATGGATGATATGAAGCGATCAATACTCCATCCGTTTTCTCTTTTTCCTTTCCCTTCATGATAGCCGACTTATCTTCCCCTTCGACCGATTTCGGGATCGGTAAACCACAGAATCCAAGCAAGGTGGGCATTAAATCAGGGGTATTAATCAACATATCATTCCGTTTTCCCTTTTCGCCAAATGCTTTCGGATAGCGGATGAGCAACGGCACATTGATCGACTCTTCATAGGGCCGCTGTTTATTTACAAACCCGTGTGAACGGACCATCGCACCATGGTCGGATGTGAATACAAATAGGGTATTTTCATCCAACCCTGTTTCCTGCAACGATTTTTGAAGAACACCGATGCAACTGTCAAGGGCCGAAATATGTCCGTAATAGCCGACCAAATCAGCAACCGCCTTTTGTTTTAGTCCTTCCGGAACATTCCCCCGCAATTTGAGTAATTTCTCCCGATAGATTTTTTTGTACGCTTCGGGAGCTGTTTCAAACGGGGTGTGAGGAGGTCCCCACGACAGAATCATCAGAAATGGTTTGGCGTCGTTCTTTCTTTCCCTGATATAGCCCGCAGCATCAGCCGTTTGTGCAAAGGCATCGTACCCCTCCCACTTTGCCTTTTTATCATCGGTTCCCCAATAAAAGGAGTTATTGTAATCGTGGGTACACTCCAATACTTTCCAGTATTCAAAACCCTGACGTCGTTCAACAGGAATAAAGGAGTTACGTCCATGACCGTCGAGGTGCCATTTGCCGATATAAGCGGTCTGGTAACCAGATGCTTTAAACACTTTCCCCAAACTTTGCGCATCGGGATTGATCTGCACATCATTCACAAATACACCCGTTGTCAACGGATATTGCCCGGTCATCAGACTGGCCCTGTAGGGACAACAAACTGAACAACAGGAGATGGTGTTTGTAAAATTAACCGCTTTCCCGGCCAGCCGATCAAGATTCGGGGTCCGGACATCCGGGTTACCGTTAAAACCAATGTCCTGCGCCCGCCATTCGTCTGCCAGCACAAATACGACATTCGGGCGTTTTTGCACCTGTCCGCTTACCGATACGGCAGCCATTCCTAACAAGGTGATTCCTATATTTCTTTTGTAATTATTCAGCATGTCTTTATTCTTTTCGGTGTTTGATAACTATTCGTCGACCAATTTGCCTGTTGCCTTAACCGGCACTGAAACTTCAGTCTGTACTTCCCATTTTTTAAGGGCCGATTTCATCTTCACCAAATCATTTGCATATTTCGAATTGGATGCCTGATTGGTTGTTTCCCAGGGATCGGTTTTCAAATCAAACAATTGTTCATACTCGACCTTTCCGGCGCGACGGAAAAGAACATATTTTTCAGTTTTTCCGCGAACGGTTATGACCGATGTCTGGGTTGAGCTCCCGATTTCAGAAAAGGCATATTCGCGCCAGTTTGCATTGCCCGTCATTAAGGGAACCAGGCTTTTACCCTCAATGTTTTTAGGAATCTCAAGCCCCGAAAGATCGAGTAAGGTTGGAAGCAGGTCGATCGAGCACGCCAGGTCGTTGATTGTTTTGCCACCGTTAAACTTATCCTTGTATTTGATCAGCAACGGAACCTGAATGGTTGCATCATAACCTGTCATCCCTTTCGTCCATGCCTTGTGTTGCGACATCATCTCACCGTGATCGGCTGTGTAAACGATGATTGTATTCTCTGCCAGACCTAGCTTATCCAGCTCGTCCAATATCAAACCGATGTTATAATCAATTTGGGAAACGAGGCCATAATAAAAAGCAAGAGTCTGTTTGTGATAGAAATCATCCGTATATTTTCCGGATTTTCTAATCAATCCGCTTCCGCCGGGCATCAGGGTATCGACGGCAAGATGATTGGGGGGGAGGGTCAATTTTTTCAGGTCATATTGACGCGACCAGGGTGTCGAAGGGGTGATAGGGGTGTGAGGCCCCTGGAATGAGCACCACAAAACAAATGGTTTATCCTTATTTTCATCAATAAATTTAATCGATGCAGCAGCCACCAATCCAGCGGTGTGTTTTTCGTTGGGTAGCGGACTCTCACCCACTTCGGAGCGCCCGGGTGAAACTTCATCGTAGGGAAGCGGATGTTCAGGTTTGGCATTTCCCATAGGATTTAAAACAACGTCAAAGCCATGATTGTGATTTTCGGCATTCATAAACATATGATGCTTTCCTATCGTACCTGTTTTATAACCAGCTTTCCCAAACAAATCAGCCACTGTATTTTCATTGGGATTTTGTCCGTTTCCGTTGCCGTAAGTCCCGGTACTTCGCGCATATCTTCCTGTCCAGATGGAATAGCGTGAAGGGACACACTGACCGGTCTGACAAAATGCATTCTGAAACCTGACCCCCTGTTTGGCTATCCGGTCCATGTTGGGAGTACTGATTTCTGAATTTCCGTAACAGCCCAAAGCATGGATATTGTGCTGGTCGGACATGATAAAAATGACATTGGGCCGATTCACTTTCATCGGCTCATTTGCCTGATTTTGAACCGAAAGGGCACAGCACCCAACGAATAGAAGTGGAATTTTTGGATTCATATTTTTTGTATTTGAATAAGTTTATTTTGATGTTCTGCGCGGATGACTCCTGGGATCACCATCATCATCTGTTTTCTTCATCCAGTTATCGAGCGCCGTGCTCAATTTCAGCAGAACGATTTTAGACTCCTGTTTCCCCGCCAGGTTGTTCATTTCATAAGGATCCGACATTAAATCATATAACTCTTCCTTTGGCCTGAAGAAAGTCGCTTTCAACAATTCATACTGAAGCGGGAACTTCTCTTTGCCGGCAATCACCTCCGCAAAGGCACGGTTACCCCATGAGCCTCCGGGGGTTGCATCAAGACAGGTCCAGGCCAACCCTTTTGGCTTATCGGCGAATGGTTTGTCGGTCACAAAACGTTCGATTGGATATTCAGGGACAATTTGATTCCTCAAATTCCGGATATACCGGTAACGACCATCGGTGACCGTCCGGGTGGGATAATACTCTTCGGGACCAGGTCCGTGTGCATTATGTTCCGAGAAAACAAAGTTTTCACCACTTGACTGGACTCGCCCTTCCAGTAATTTGCGCAACGAACTTCCCTGAACGGTTGCCGGAATGGGAATACCAGCAAAGTCAAGAATCGTCGGGGTCAGATCAATGTGACTCACAAGTTCGGGTGAGATGATGTTGCTCAGAATGCCGGGGCCTTTGATTGAAAGTGGAATATGCACCCCCCAGTCGTAAGTGGTTGCCTTGGCGCGGTGGTAGCAAAACCCCTGATCACTGGTATAGATAACAATTGTGTTGTCAGCATTTCCGGACTCTTTCAGCGCTTTCAGCACCTCTCCGATTACGGCATCTGCCTGTTCGACCGTACTCATATAATCGGCATAATCTTCACGGGTGATTTTTGTGTCGGGCCAGTTTGGCGGAACGACTACGCTATCAGGCGAAACCGGCACCAGGTTTGCATTCTTTTTGGGCGATCTGAAAGGACGATGGGTATTCCCGATATTGACTTCCAGAAAAAATGAATTATCCTTTACTTTTTTAAAGAAATCGACAGCCGCAAGGTATTGCGATGCCGGGGTATTTCCAGCCGGGAAATGATAATTAAACGGAAATTTCCATGGCGGACTTAAATGAAATTTTTCGGTAATTCCAGTAATATAGCCATTTGCATTCAGCATTTCAATCAGTGTGGGAATATCTTCATGGACACCCACCTGGTCGGCTTTGGTTGACTGCCGCCCGAATTGTACATCCGGTTCACCCATTGTCGGGGTGATGGTGTTACGCCAGTGTCCATTCGAATGGGGATACATCCCCGTAAGTATAGCGCTCCGGCATGGAGAGCAAGAAGCAGCTGCGGCATAGGCCTTTGTAAAAAATACCCCTTTTTTTGACAAAGCATCAATATTCGGGGTTTGAATTCCAGGCGTACCGACCATCGAAAGATGATACGACTGGTCATCCGTGAGCAGTAAAAGGAAATTCGGATGGCCTTTAAGGGATCTTTCGGGTTTGGCCGCTTTCAATTTCCCGCATCCGAACGATATTCCCGATAGAACAGCTGTGATGAGTATGAGTTCCTTATTTTTCATTAAAGCTTATTTTTGCTGGCTTTCTGTTTGACTTTAATTGATTTTAATCCTGATAATTTTTCTGAAACCTCCGCTGACATTTTTCGCCAGGTTTCGAGCGATTTGCTGAAATGTTCATCAACCGGCTCCTTTAGGCCAAAGGTGTGTAATG
>JAHEYS010000025.1 GCA_023251475.1 Prolixibacteraceae bacterium | reverse complement strand
TGGCGAGTTCGCCAGCAACTGCCAGTCGTTTTCTTAAAATACTTCTGCCTGACCGCCAAAAATGCAAATACCTTTCATGGGAATGTCAGGAGTCGGATTAACCGCTTGACCAGTTTTGATGACAATATACGGATCTTCCTGAACAGCGGAGCTGCTGTTGCATCCTGCCAATAGCAATAAGATTAGCAAAATTGCTCCAAAATGATTTTTCATAATATATTCTATTTCATGGATTATTAACCCTGATGCAACTGCGGGCGTCAATTTTAAACAGATCACCATCGGGTAATTTTACCTGATGTTGTTTGTCATCCATATTCACAAGCAAAGTTGCCTTCACCCCTTTTGACCCAATCCATTCGGCGCCTCTCACTGTCGGTGAACTACCCATATTTTCAACCATCAGAACAGGATTATCGCCTCCGGGGATCACTTCCCTGATGAATCTTCCACCATAGATCAGGTCGTGCTGATTGCGGCGAAAATGAACCATATCCCGTAAGAAAAGTGCCTCTGTTCTGGCTTCCGGCGCCATAATCAATTCGGGCTTAACCCATCCCAATTGCGCTCCCCAAAGTAGTCCCATCATATTTTTCATCCGAAAGGTCATGCTGTTTACGTTTTCAGTTTTCGGATAATATAAAAAACAATTGACCATCATCCTGTCGGAATATACCAATGGGAAAAGGGGAACCTGACAACCAAAATCTCCCTGCGGAGAATTCACCATTAACATAAGATCAAAAAGATCCATATAGCACTCCGAGTTTTCTTCGGTCATTATGATGTTTCCCGGCGCCCGGTTTGCACGCACTTTTTCAAGCATTTCCCGATAAGACTGATGCCAAAACCCGCCCCCTCCTTTTGGGTGATTGTGATTGGATGCCCAGCAGGGTTCACCGGCTGCAGCTCCAACCTGATCGATATATACGCCATTGGTTCCTAACTAGGTCTGAATACGCTTTGTCAGATTAAGAATTGTATTTTGCCAGATTTCAGATGAAGGACAGGTTACAGAATTAGGCACCATCGATCCGTAAATTTCAATGTACAGAGAACCGTCTTTTTTCCTGCAGGAACTTTGTGCTCCTCCCTGTGTCTGATAACTTTTGCTGGCCGGATCCCAAAGGCGGCCATTGATGTAGGGAATCACATGTGAACCCATTTGTTGAACTTCCTTCATCATCGGAAGAAACTCTTTTTTAGCAGGAAAATATTCGGGATAATCAACATCATATTCAATCTGATGCCAGCGATACCAATGACATGCTGCATCTGATCCGAAAAAATCAAGTCCTTCTTTCAATGCCTTACGGGTCGCATCGGTGGTAAAATGTGGACGAAACCACATATCAGCATTCAATAACCATTGCGGCAGGTTTCGTGAGGCAAACGATTTGCTTCCCCAAACGGTGTTAAAAGTAAAAGGGCGATACCATTTAACCACAGCCTGTTGCCATCCTTCGGCACAGAGTCCTACGGAAGTGTTCCATGGAAGACGGAAGGTTCCTCCGGCAGCAGGTGTCCATGCCTGTGAAGCGATCACTTCAGTACTTATCGTCACTAAATTGCCATGCGATTTAGTTTTAAATGTTTTAAGAGAAGCGCTTTTATCGTGTGATGCATAATATAGCGCCTCGGAATTATTATGCAGACACATGAGCTGCATCACTCCGTTGTAGGAAGGGTAGTGCGCCGCATATTCCGAGTATTCATTTAGTGTATACTCGAATCCCCATCCTGCGGGCATAATCACCTTTGCCGCATTACTCCGCTTAAGGGTCAGACAAGGGAAATTAACCGATTCAACTTTCCATTTATCCGGCAGATCCATTTCAATACTCCACGCGGATAACAATGAAGTGCGGCTTAGACTAACAATTACTCTAACAGGATAATAGATATCTTTTGACAACCTCATCTTCCAGGAAAAAACAAGAGAGGCTTGCTCAGGAGCATCCTCTTTCACCAACACACCTTGATACACTCCATTGGTCGGATCCAATTGCGGATTAATTCCATTGGGACCATCGAGGGAATACTGCCAAAGAGCAGTATATGAACCGCCTGCTGGCAACCACGACTCATTTTTACCTGACATACTTAACAACCTGAACTGATTGCCATCGGAGAAAATTAGCCGTATTGATCCGTTGTCCATAATGATCTGGCCATCCCTCTTTTCAATTAATGAATTGGCCCCATTCATTTTTAAACTATGGGTAGTGCACAATATTATAACAATCAATAGTAGCCAATATTTTTTTGTGCTGTTTTTCATTGGATTAGTTGTTTTTTAATGATTTTTTTAAAAAATTGGGTCACCTCGTTATTCATTTTGGTGGTCATCCTGTTGATTTCCATTGGGATTTCCACTTTCAGGTTCTCCGGATTTCCACT
>JAHEYS010000024.1 GCA_023251475.1 Prolixibacteraceae bacterium | reverse complement strand
GATAGGAGTAATATTTGTTTCATGTTGATTACGTTTTTTGGTTTTTGACTGGTAAAATGTGTTTCTAAGCATTATGATATACTTTTCAAATTGGAATAATTAACCTTCGCTAGCGACGATTTGAACGAGTCTGACCATGTTGAGACCCATCTACACTGCGGAAAGGAGGATGATACGTAATTTAAAGGAGAATCCCATTCGATAATATATTAAGATTAAATAAAAACAAAAATACAGAGGATTGTCATCCAATGTTTTCGAATTAACATTTTTTAAGAAATTAAATCATTTCAGATTAATTTTGACCACAAAAGCGATATGGATTTACAAATTAAGCATTAAATAAATTCTATTAATTTTGTTCCAGATAGCACAGTATTCATTATTTTCCTTAAAAAATCAAACTATGAAAAAAATAATCATCGGTACCATTGTTGGGACCATTATTTATTTTGCCTTCCAGTCTGTAATGTGGGAGGGTGGGTTTCACCGTGATTTTTATACCTATACGCCGAATCAGGATACTGTAATGCATGCGCTCGCCAGAAACCTGCCCAAGGAAGGGTTATACATGATGCCCATGTCGGATCCGGAGAGTCCTGATTTTAAAACCCAGCAGGAAAAACGTGAGAAAGCAATGGTGGGAAATCCCTGGGCCATGGTATTCTTCCACCCCAAAATGGATAACTTTTCGGCTGGTTACCTGCTTATGGGATTATTTTATACCCTGGTTTCCGTACTGCTTGCCGCACTGGTGATCTTTTACAGCAATTTCCCGGGGTTCTGGTCACGGTTTCTTGTATCCATGGCGTTTGCCGCCTTTGTCCTGGCACAGAATGTTTTTGCCGGCATGAACTGGTGGAGCTTCCCATGGAGTTTTATAAAACCCCAGGTAATTGATCTTATAGTTGGTTGGGGCCTCTGCTCGATATGGCTGGCATGGTTTGTCAGGAAGAAACCGGCTTCGGTTCATCAATCGGAGCCTACAATCAATACGACCACTATTTAATTGTCTAAGTAAACAACTTTAACCACACGGATTAAATGGTTGGATCTGAAGCGGCAAAGATAAAGCCCATGGGACAAGTCTGATCCGGATTTGTCACTGTAATTCCAGGACAGATGATGCTGGCCGGCGGGAAAAGTACGGTTAGCGGGGAGTTCCAGTTGCCACTCAGCGTGGTAAGCTGAAACCGCGAACTCATCAGTGAATCGACTCCAATAAATGATGAAGTGATCAGAACAGGGGCGGAGGTGGCAATGGAATCGGGTCGCAAAGCAACCGGCTTTGCCGGCGCGGACTGCAGAAGAAGACGATGCCACCTGTCCATGATCACGTTGTTGACCGTCTTATCCGGATTTCCCAAACTATACATCTCAGCGGTGCACACTTTTTCGCTTTCGTTGACATCCAGAATGAGGTAATGATAGTAATCCAGTGAACGCTGTATTTCCGGGTAGTCGGTCTGGTTCGGATACATACCCCAGCGGTCGAGCGGGCCACCTGCACCTCCCGCGATGGTGATGCGGAAATCACATCGTTCACTATTGTCCGTTCGTATTACGCCACGCTCGTATGCGTGTGTGTGCCCGTGCGAACACAGGGTCACCTTGGGAAACTGGACCAATTCGCCATAAACGTTATTCTGTACATAAGCCGTGTTGCCGTCTGGCCATATTTCGGAATGGCCCGGCTGATGGTTCACAACGAACACAAAATCGCACTCCGGGTTTTGATCCGATTGGACCAGTTTATCGTGCAGCCAGTTGGTTTGGATTGTATTGTTATATAAGCCATTCGTATTCATGATGATGAATTTGCAGGTGCCCAGGGAGAAGGAGTAGAACTTTTCATTCAAAGGATCAGGTAAAGGGAAGTCGGAGAGCTCTTCGTATTTCATGAACGAATAATAGTAGCTGCTCTCAAATTCATGGTTACCGATCGAGACCATAAAAGGGACGGAACAGGATAGCCTGTAAAACGAATTGAAATACTCGTTCATATACCGGCCGATGCTGGTACCGTCCTGCGTAATGTCGCCGGTGTGCATTACCATGGTCACAGAGTCGTACCAATTCTGGCCATATTTCGAGATGAAGGTGGCCAGGAGGCTGTCGGCCGTTATATTCGATTGCGTAACACCATACTGTGAATCGCTGATGATGGCAAACCTTACGTGGGCTCCCGGAGTACCAGGGATTGCAGGCGTGCGGAAGGGATAAACAGCCGATGAATCGTTTCCACTTATGCAACGGTAGTAATAGCGTGTATTGGGTTGAAGTCCGGCCAGCTTCACGGTGTGCCACAGGTTCCCTGCAATATCCTCGTAAGTGCCGTTGTTACTGTTGCCCAGAGACGGTGTGGTCCCAAACCGGACGATGGTCGATGCAGTGTTGTAGGAG
>JAHEYS010000023.1:995-2403 GCA_023251475.1 Prolixibacteraceae bacterium | reverse complement strand
AGGTTGCTAGTTCTGCATTGCTAAAATTGATTTTGATGATTGGTGAGGTGGAATTGATGTTGAGGGACTCCTCTCCGCATCGGGCAGACGGGATGCCAGCAATCTCCAGTCTGGCGCCGGTAGCAGTGCGTGTAAGTACAGCGTTGGCAAAAGCACTGGGAGGCAATTCTGAAGAAGAGCGGGGAGGTTTGTCGCTGGAGGTATTATCACCGCCAGATGAGTTGTAAACGGTCTCGAAAAGGCCATCGCCAATAATATAAGTTTCTGCGGAGTTTTCGCCGCTGCCAATCACAATGGCACTGAGACTAGCTACATAAAATTGCAGTTGCTCCCACACTTTCAGATTGAGTACGCTTCCCCGAATCCTGAACAATTCCTCTGAGGACATATTGACCTGTCCGTATGGCGGGGTGGCTCCCCATATAGGTACATCCCGGTGCGTACACAATCGATAAACAGAAGTACCGTTACCTTTGAACCACATATTCCACTCATCCACAACACCGTTATCTTTGCCGGTAACCACAAGAATGGGGTCTTTCACATCCCCGGTGGCGGGCTTTTTGGGAATAGTTGTGGATGGGTTTTGGGCGTTGAGGTTGAAAAATAATAGTAAAATGAAAGTTACAAGTGCCAGATGTTTTGTCATTTTTTGGTTTTTATTTTGAATTTATTCATTCCAGTTGAAACACTTTCAGGACATTTTTCCATTTTATCCCGGGCTTATACATTCGTAAAACTCAGTAAAATTACTTTTTAGTCAGGCTCCAAGTAATGGTAAGGTCGCTTTGTGTGACGGATCCTGAACACGAATCACTTTGAGTGCTGGTTCCAATGGCGGCATCCACAATCCAGCCACCCAATGGCATAGTTATCTCTGAAGAAAAACCGCCGCCACCTTCCAAACTGCCGCTATTGGTACCATTGGCTGTTACCATTCCCACACTAATCGATGTTTTACCTTCTAAAACATAAATGCTGACATCCGCCTGACAGGTGCATGAAGCAACAGTCGATGAATTTCCTTCTGCGCCAGTAAGCTGTTCAGAATAGTTTACAGTGCATTGAGCAACATCATTATTGACCGCGCAATGGACAGAAAGATCGGACTTGGTGCTGCCACCAGGTTTACCCGGATCATCAGCATTCAGTAATTTTTCATAAGTGTGTTGTTCAATTTTAATAGTTCCTGTCCATGTTTTTTCGCGGCAGAGTTGGTTATTGTATTGATGCAATTCATCAATAAGTTGTTTCGAGAGATTTTCGATTGCATCAAGTGACTCATCTCCATTGGGCGCGCTTTCAGCAATTCTGGTGATAACCTTATCCTGACCCTTTTTGACAATAAATGCATCGATCATTGTAGTGTTTTCAAGAATCCTGATTCTAAGATGAACCAGATAGTCGC
>JAHEYS010000023.1:0-985 GCA_023251475.1 Prolixibacteraceae bacterium | reverse complement strand
TTCATTGCCTCGGCAATATTCGATAATTGATTTACATCTCCTGCTCCGAGTAACTCTTTTTGTCTTTCCCAATCCAATATCGCAACAACATCTGATTGGCTTAAATAACTGGCGCATGGAATTTTATTTTTGAGCCCAATGGAAAACTGAGATTCAAAGTAGGTTAGGTATGAAGCAGCTGACTTGTTGTTCGCAGAAAGCATTACGTAGAATTTGGGGTCAGCTGCATGCAGGTATTCTGCCAATATCAGCAACAGGAGAATAAGGGCTGTTTTGTTGTTCATTTTGTTTATTTCTTATCAATTAAAACTCCCAATTTCTCAACCGGAAGGTTGTTAAAAAACAATCCGCCAAAATCAGTAAGACCACCGTTACGTGGAATGAATTTTTCCAATTCCTCTTCTGTTTCAGGCCGGTATTGCCACGACAGGTATTGTATGGCTGTAACCGGTAGTGAGCGGTCCCAGCAGTCCGGATTAAATTTTACCACTGCTCTGCCTTCGCCGCGTGAATTAATCGTCGAAATTCCGCATTCTTCAGAGGTACATGACCAGGCCGGAAGATTCAATTCTTCGGCTGTGAAGTTTTCAAATTCCTGTTTTATTGCCTGGTACAGCCTTGGACGCATTTTGCGATCGGGGTCGGGATTAAAGTTCATTTTAGCCCAGGCTGCAACCATCTTTTCGTAATTGATGCTGTCAATCTCGTGTTTTACTTTGTAGTACGCCAGCTTCACTTCCATAATCTCCTCAACGGTTACCGGAATCCAGATTTCGGGCCTGTCGGGGTTAAAAACAAGTAAGGTTCCTTTAAACCAACCTCCTTCTTCATACAATCTCACACCGGGGGCAAATTCTTTGATGACCGGTGCTGTGGTATAATAATTTCTGAGATTTTTGCGTGCTTTTTCCAGCGGTTGTTTCAAATGTGGCGGGTCGTCGGTTTTAAATTCGGCTTCGTCGAATTGGGTGCTGATATAGTAAAT
>JAHEYS010000330.1 GCA_023251475.1 Prolixibacteraceae bacterium | reverse complement strand
CAACAACAATTATCCCGATTATTATTTCTGACAGATATTTTGAATTCACCCTGAAATTGATTAAATTTGGGTAAACCATAAACACTACATCATGGAACCTCATATCCTTGAAAGTACCCTGAGTCCTGCTGAACGCAGATTTTTGGATTTGATGAGACACGGAGATAATTTTTTAAAAATCGAGCTTTTGCGTCCGGCAAAAAGCTACTATGAAAAAGCCCTTGAACTGAACATCGAAACCGAAAAAGTGAAGGAGAAAATTGCTGAATGCGACCGTTTACTGGCTTTTGAGCTTAAAGTAATCTGGATATTGGTAGCAATAGCCGCTGTTTTGGTATTGGCATATATTGCACTAAATTAAAATAGTTTCTCATCGAAAGCTATTTCAATTCCGCTTCCATTGCAACTTTTATCTCACTCATAAAGGCCGGAACGAGAACGAATGGATCGTATGTGCGACCTTTTAATACAAGGGTCTCCACAGGCAGATAACCACGATATCCACTTTTCTTCAGGATTTTTATAAGTCTTGGGAGATCAGTCCTTATTCCACTGCCAGTACCGAATACACTCTCCTTCACCTGCCAGTTCACAGCGTATGGGATTACAGTTGCGATATCACCGTAGGGATCTGCAACTTTGAAATTTCCGGTATCGAGAATGATCCCTGCCCATCTGGAATTGATGGCCTTAACCACTTTAATGCACTGATCAGCAGTCTGAAGCATATCGCCGTGGTTTTGAATACCAATGATTACCCCATGTTTTTGGCCAAAATCAGCGCACTCTTTGTAACAATCGATCATCCAGCCGGCAACCTCATCCCATTTATTCTCATACCCCTTTGGAATCTCCCCTGCGAATAACCGGATTACAGGTGCACCCAATTTAGAGGCGACAATGATCCACTTTTTTGCCCGTTCAACATCGGCCGCCCTCACCGCAGGATCGGGTGATGCAAAGTTGTTGCGGATACCGGTACCACTGATGTCAATTCCCAACCTGAAAGCCTTGCGCTTTAATTCATAAATGTATTCATCCGAAGGCACTTCCGGGTAACCGGGGAAATAATACCCCGTCAGATCAATGGCTTCGATATTTTGAGTGGCACACCAATCAAGAAGTTCCATCAAGGTCAGCGTTGGCTTGTTGTCTTTCTGCCCCTTACCGGTTAACAGATCGTTAAACGAAAACGCATTCAATGCCAGCTTAATATGAGCCTGACTTTTTTGATTTTTTGCATTTTGGGCAACTGATACATTTACATTGGAACTCATTAATGCGATTGCTGCCATAAAAAAGATAAAAAGGTAGCTATGCTGGATTTTGCCGGAGAAAATTTTTTTCATAATTTTTTATTAAAATATATGGATTAGTTAAAAATTCCATTGCTCACAAAGGCTATCTTTTTGCTGTCGGGTGACCAGCCCGGAACATTCATGGTTCCCTGACCACCATAGAGGTAACCAATGGTCTTAACTTCACCACCCTCAACAGCCATTAAACGCAGATAAACACGCTGGTAAAAAGGATGTTTATCTGCAGGTATTTCTTTGGGAAATGTAATGAAAACCAACCATTTGTTGTCCGGAGAAACATGTGGAAACCAGTTATTCAAATCGTCAAAAGTGAGCTGGGTCTGATTTTTCCCGTCGGGATCCATCCGCCAAACCTGCATCCTCCCCGTTCGGGTTGAGCAGAAATAGATATATTTTCCATCAGGAGAATATTCCGAACCATCATCAAGACCTTTGGAATTGGTGATTTGGATCTCTTTCCCTCCGTCTTTTGAAATTTTATAAATATCGAAGTCGCCATTGCGTTCACCCGTATATAAAAGAAACTGGCTATCGGGAGACCACCCATGAAAATAAGAGGGGCTCTTTTCTGTTATTCTTTTAGGAACTCCACCAGTGACCGGGACCGAATAAACGACTGATTGGCCTTTGGCATCTTCGGAATTATGACTGATTCCCAATTGTTGACCATCAAATGTAAGCGCATGGTCGTTATTGTTCTTATTGACAAAATCAGTATTTAAAACGGTCGGTTCCTTTGTCAGAAGGTCAAAATTGTAGAGTTGTCCCCCTGAGTTGTAAATCAGCGTTTTCCCGTCAGGAGTCCAGTTGGGCGCCTGTAATGAAACTGGTGAACTGGCTACCACTTCCCGATGACCGGTTTCAATATCCATCACTTCAAGCAAACTTCCAAGGTAAGTTTTATAGGGCAGCAACGTATCAGGCGCAGTATTGAAAACCAGGGTATTGCTGAACTCTGCCTCTTCTGAATATTTATTGTTATGTGAACAGATAAATAAACCTGCCAGAAGGTCTGATCCCAGATTAACGGACTCCAGTTTTTGTACCTGATAAATTTCCCCAAAATGGGCCACAGACATGGTATAGGTATTCCCTTTCTTCTCCAGTTGAAGCACATCGGGACCTTTGATCGTGAATTTTAACTCTTTCATGATTTCACCCGGATGGGTTCTGTATTGCAGAGAAGTCAGGCCATCGCCATGAATAGTGCAGGCAACCACAGGCGAATCAGTAGCTTTTGAACTTCTGATCATGATTCCGGTTTTACGATGGAGCTCATGCCCTTCACCAATAAAACGGAACCGGGTCTGTAGGATAAAATCACCGCTCATTTTCTTCGACAGGAGGGTAAAAGAGTCCTGCCCAAACCATATATTGGAACCTGATCCGGTCAGTCGGTAAATTTGTACCGGTTCATTATAACCGGCAGTTCCGCGAATTTGGGGATTGCCAATATCGGTAAGGAGATCAAATAACCCGATTTTCGAACCAGGAATCCGGGCATTCAGGTCCTGAATAACTAAAGTAAAAAGTAGTACCAGGCAAATAAGAATGATTTTGGTGATTTTCATACTTCAAGGTTATCTGTTTATTCAGTTCGCGTTTCTGAAAACCGCAGTTGTATTAACGGCCGGATTATGTGATGTTACGGCCAGGCCTACATATAAATTCAACGGCATTTTCATATTGAAAGTGGTATATTGCCTCCATATTTTATTATCATTACTTATGTATGATACAAAAATATCGCCGCTCCTTTTCAACCTGATCCAGGTATTTGGAAATGTCACATTAAACTGATTACCAGCTGTTTTAGGATCCGGATAAATGGCTTTCATATCGCTCCCGTTATCCAGTCTGTACTGAAATTCACACCCTCCGTTATTTTTATTCCGGGACCTGTTATCGGGAAATACCTGAAAGAAAACATGCTGACTGCTGTCACTTAAATCAGTGCGGGCCATGATGCCCGCTTTGGTATAAGCATTGGCTGCACTAAGGGCCTCAACCTGAACACTGAAATCAAAATCGCCCCTTACCTTTTTATAATCGAAAGAAAACTCATCACGCTTACCCCAGATATCAGCTCCGTAAGCCTCTATTTTAATTACCTGCTTTTCAGGAATTGAGGTTCCGGCTTTTGTGCCCGCTCCAATTGTTGAATGTATTAATTTTAAAAATGGCAGATGTTCTGTTTTTGTCTCTCCGAATGACACCATTATTTGCAGAAATGCAAATAATGTAAGTAAACATTTAATTTTCATACCAATAGATTCATATTTACAAATTACTTTAATTGAATTGAGGGCAGGACTTATTCAGGACTTGAACAAGTCCTGCTCTCACTAACTCACCTGACAAAAGTGTTCACTTCGTGTTGAATTTTCAAGTTTGATTTTATCTAATTATTTGTCCCAGTCATCTGTCCGGAATGAGAGTACCGGCAAACCAGCGATATTGTACAAAAATCCTTTGGTTTGTGGAAAATTGCAAAATCCATAACGAACGGCAACAGGCACTTTGACCTGAGGGGCCCAAACAAGCGCCTGACCCAGGCGGATGGTAATTAATTTGCCTGGAAAAAACACCTTGTCAGCTCCGGCAATTTCAAAACTCTCAACCTCTTTTCCGAAAGTGGTTAATCCTTTCGCTGTATTATCAAATGTAATATAAGCGACACTATCTTTGACACTTATGCTTTTGTAAGAAGGTGATTTATAATTAATATCCTTAAAACCATAAGTTTCAGCAAATGCCCAGTAAGCAAGACGTTTTCCGACTGTTAGCTTTTCAGCCGGATGAATGCATTTTTCTTCGCCAATATCGATGGTAGAAACCATTCCTGAATTGGGAATCAATGCCATTGCTTTTAATTGTTCATCGCGCTGCAAGGCTGAATTAGTTGCCTTACTGCTGTTGTATGAATAGGGGGCAATCTGTACGTAATAAAAAGGGAATTCACCGACGCCAAAATCCTTGCGCCAACCAGTGACCATACCTTTCATAAGGGCAGCATATTCCTTATATTCACCAATATTCGATTCACCCTGATACCAGATGGCCCCTTTAATGGCAAAATTAACAATCGGGGCAATCATTCCATTGTAGAGGTTGGTCGCCCGCTGCATTGAAGCAGTTTTCTCCTGAGTTGAACGGGTTAAAGCTTCCGGATACTGAGCAATCGATTCCTTGTTCATCCACGGTTCGATGCGTGTTCCTCCCCAGCTGGAGTTGATTATGCCAACCGGGACTTTCAGTTTTTGTTGCAGTTGATTGGCATAAAAATAACCAACAGCACTAAATTGTGCTACACTTGTGGCAGCGGCTACTTCCCACTTGCCCGAACAGGTGTCCTGCAGGGTAGTAATGGCTGATTTTTTTACTGTAAACAGGCGAAGATTACTATTATCAGCCTCGACAAGTAAATCATTCGAACCATTGATGGGCTGATCGTTGAACCCGGCTACCGGCATCTCCATGTTGGACTGGCCCGAACAAAGCCATACTTCACCAAGAAGGACATTTTTCAGCAGAACTTTTTCTTTAGGTGAAGAGATTGTAATAGTATAAGGTCCGCCGGCATCCGTTGTTTTTACCTTTGCAATCCACTCCCCTTTTGCATTGGTTGTCACACTGGTTTGAACTTTATTCCATCCGGTTGTGATCACCAATTTTTCACCAGGTCTGGCTTTACCCCATATTTTCACTTCGGTATTGCGTTGCATTACCATATTGTCACCCAGAATCGAAGCCACTTTGATTTGGGCCTGCATCAATACAAAGGAAAAAATCAAAACAGAAAGCAGGAAGAATTTTGTCTTCATTGTAATTTATATTTAACTTGTTTATGAATTTTAAATCATTGAAATTTCAATTACCGAGCTGGTCAAAGACTTATTTAAAAACGGATTCAAACCTATTTTCATCAGGTAATCACCACTGAAAGTCATTCCACTTTGCCGGGATTGAGGTCTGTTATAATCCATCAGGTTAATCTCTTTCACCAGGTATTTTTTTGTTGGATCAAGTCCTTTGAGGCGGATTGGAGGGAATACATCACCATGTACCGGATACAGGGCAAAAGTGAAAAGTACAGCATGCGACTGATCTTCATTGACATATTCGAGAGCAGCTTTCTCTTTGCCGTACGGATCCTGTAACCGATATAAATCTCCAAGGTTGATAGTGGGCTGTAAACGCTTATAATTCAGAACTGCCTGCTGCGAAAATTTCAACTCTTCAGGTGTAAGATGGTTAATCTGAATATCATATCCCATTTTTCCCATCATTGCCACATCAGTTCTGAATTTAATCGATTGTTTGCCCATGGAGGTGATATGGCAACACTGAACTGCTGAAGGGAAGAAATAGGAATATCCCCACTGAATAAAAATCCGGTCAAGCGGATCGGTGTTGTCGCTCGGCCAGAACTCCTGGAAATATTTCAAACCCCCATATTCGGCGCGGCCACCGCCACCTGAGCACCACATCATCTCAATGTCGGGATATTTTGCGCGTACTTTTTGGAGTACTTTATATAATCCCAGGCCATAATCAACATACAATTGCGACTGGTTATTTTTCAGGTAGGGGGAATAAGCGTTTGTGAGCGTCCGGTTACAATCCCATTTGATATAGGCGACTTCCGGATTTTTAGAGAGGATGTTGTCAACCACATTGAAAGCATGATCCTGCACCAAAGGATTGGCTAAGTCCAGTACCAACTGGTTTCGTTGAAGATTTTCCGGTCTGTTTGGCAATTTTAAGATCCATTCAGGATGTTTTTCGTACAATTCACTTTTAGGATTGACCATTTCGGGCTCCACCCAGATCCCAAATTTAACCCCTTTCTGATTTGCCTCCTTTACCAGATACCCTATGCCATTGGGAAGTTTGGATTTATTCACCTCCCAGTCACCTAAACCTGCTTTGTCGTTATTCCTGGGATATTTATTGGCAAACCAGCCATCATCAAGCAGAAAAACATCGACTCCCAATTTTTTGGTATCATCCAGTAAAGCGGTTAGTTTTGGTTCATTAAAATCAAAGAAAGTAGTCTCCCAATTGTTCAGCAAGGTCTGTCGGGTGACTTTTCCATGATAAACGCCGTAATTTAAAGCCCAGTGGTGCAGATTCCTGCTGGCCTGTCCTTTCCCCGTATTCGAATAAGTCATGATAAATGAAGGGGTTGTAAAACTCATTCCCCCTTTTAAGGTATAGTCGGATGCAAATGGATTGATTCCCGCGATGAGCTGCAACCGGTTATCCATCTCATTGTTGTTCAGAATATTTTCGAAAAGCAGCCTGAAATTACCTGTCCAGGCCAATGTTCCTGCAACCACTTCACCTGTCTCCTCATCGGCAGGTTTATTCAGCGCAAGCATAAAAGAGAGGTTGTCAGAATTTGTGGCCCGTACTCCCAGTTTACTATCTATTATTTTTGATCCCCTCGGGTAAGACCATCTCATCGATCCGCATTTCGTTGGCCCAGTCGCCATAAAAATGGGTGAGGTAATATTTCTCACTGCTAAGCTGCAGACAAGCAGATGCATAGCTATTCAGCACCAATGAATTTTTGGCCTTGTTCTCAATGGTCGTCCATTGTTCCATCACATCCTCCTTGTTAAAGCTTTTGATGTGCCAGGTGACGAGCACCGGATAAACAGTATCTTTTAAAACGATATGGGTCACCGATACATTATCATCAATTTTCTCAACCGAATAATCTGAAAAAGTGAGTTGTAATGAGGGATTGCCATCACCATGAGTCACCTGTAAAGCAGGCTCATGGTTATAAACCCCACCACCCGTAACAAAAGCATCACCGGAATTGGCTCTGATTTGGCCATAATCATTGTTGTCGTTAAGTCTGGCCCCAAAAT
>JAHEYS010000022.1 GCA_023251475.1 Prolixibacteraceae bacterium | reverse complement strand
ATTTCGAGAGCATGCTGGCCTATGTCGATGAGAACGGAAATCTTACAGATACCCCGCCGGATCCCTCCAAAAAGCGGAAAGTTAATGCAAGTACCATCGAAATCAGCGTTCCAAGGCGTGAGGAGGAGGATGAAATCACCGTCAGGACCGGGCGCATTGAATTTTTCAACGATTCAAAAGGGTACGGATTTATTAAAGAACTCGACACCCAGGAGAAATATTTTGTCCACGTCAATGGTTTGATGCAGGAGGTCAAGGAGGGAGATGTCGTTACCTTTGAACTTGAAAGAGGATTAAAGGGGATGAATGCCATCCAGGTAAAAAAAGTATAGTCTCCCCTTACAACTTCTTCCCGAAAATCCGGAATCGCTTATAAACCCGGCCACCCACCTTTTCCATCTCAGCACGGACTTTCGTGTTGTCTTCCAGTTCAAGGTGGGAGTCCATGGTTGTTTTACCAAGTTTGTGTGCCGATTCAAACATCTTAACACCCATCATCACGTCCAGACCCTTACCGCGGTAAGCAGGATCAATCCCTCCAAGAAGCAGATTTACCTGCTTGGTCCTTCTTGAAGCTCCAAAGATCTTAAAAATTCCAAACGGGAACAGCCTCCCTTTTGCCGCACGGATTCCATCACCGATGTGGGACATCCCAATCACAAATGAGACGACTTTACCTCGTTCATTTACAACAAGTTTGATAAATCGGGGATTGATCAGAAACAGGTAACGGTTTGCAAAATCGTCCATCTCTTTTTCCGAAAAAGGGGTAAAACCAATAATATCGCTAAAGGTGAGATTAAGTAAATTCAGGATCTCATAGATATAAGGTTTTACTTTTTGGCGGGATGTAAATTCCAGCACCTGCAACCCCGGATTATTCCGCATTACCCTTTCCTGAATCCTGGTGTAAAATTCAGGGACCGGATAAGGAATATCAATCTTATACGCTACCAGATCTGTCTCTTTGGTGAACCCATTCTTTTCGAGTAGCTCTACCTGGTAGGGAAAATTACAATTTGAAGCAATAACTACAGGCTCGTCGAACCCCTCGATGAGAAAACCCTGCGGATCCTTATCGGAGAAGGCGAGTGGTCCGATTAACCGTTCCATCCCCTTCTCACGGCCCCAGCTTTCGATGGCCCGAAGTAAGGCGCTGGCTACTTCATCGTCATTCCAGGTTTCAAAAAAGGCAAAACGTACATTTTTTTCATGATGCAGTTCATTATATTTCAGGTGGATAATGCCCATTATCCGGCCAACCACCTTTTGATCACGGTAGGCCAGCAACAGTATGGTTTCGCACGATTGGAAGGACTTGTTTTTCTTTGGATTGAAAAACTCCCACTCATCCATATAAATGGGGTGAACCCAGTTGGAATGATCCTTATGAATAGCTTCAGGCAAATAAATAAACCTCTTCAGCTCACTTTTCGATGCAACTTCCTTAACGATGATATTTTCTACTTTGACGAAAGGGACACTTGAAGTTCTAACAGACGAATCTGTTTCCGCCTGATTTATTTGGGACTCTCCGACTATTTCCATTGATCTTTATTAAAAATTTGATGCTAGTTTGGAATTACCGCGCAAGATATTTTTTTTTAATACAACATGCAAATATTCCATGATATTCCATCAACTTCCAAACAGGGTTTAGTTTTCAGACGGGAGCCCGCAATCTTTATAAAATCTTTATACACTGTTGTGTAATCCTTACAAAAGACTTATGGGTTTCAATGCATTTTTGCACTGTGATTAAAATAAATGCAATGATTAACCTGGAAAGTACAAAAATCCTGATTTTAGATAATTCCCCGGGATATGAAATAGGAGCGATAATCGCTTTGGCGGTTCTGGTATACCTGTTCTATTCACTGATTAAGCCTGAGAAATTTTAACCCTTGAGATTATGCAACATTTAATACTTATCTCAGTGGATTCAAAATTCAGGATAAAGGAATGGGAATGCAGTATGTTTTTAAATAATAAAAATTAGAAATGGCAGCACTGGATTATATACAGATCTTTTTGTTTTTTATCGTTCTGATCGGACTTACCCCCCTACTGGGTAATTTCATGTTCAAAGTCTTCACTGGAGATCAACATTTCATGCTTCATGTACTTGGTTGGCTCGAAAAGCTCACTTATAAATTCTCAGGAATAGATCCTGATAAGGAGAGCAACTGGAAGTCGTACACCGTCGGTTTGCTAATGTTTAATTTAACCGGATTTATTTTTGTGTTTTTGCTCCAGTTTTTCCAGGCACAATTACCGCTGAATCCTGCAAACCTGCCAGGTGTTTCATGGCATTCTGCTTTTAATACGGCCGTTAGTTTCATGACCAATTCGAATTGGCAGAGCTACGCAGGAGAAACCACCCTCAGTTATTTTGTTCAAATGATCGGTCTTACTGTTCA
>JAHEYS010000087.1 GCA_023251475.1 Prolixibacteraceae bacterium | reverse complement strand
TGGCAGGAGCAAAAATAAAGACATTTGCCGGGAGAGAAATAAAATTATACGGTAAACGATTTGTAAGTGATTAAATATAAGTAAATTAAATAATTTATACCAATAGAATAACAACATTTAATTAATGAAAAGAACCAAACTGCCACTTGTATTTTTTATGTTACTTTTTAGTTTTATCGCAACGGCCAAAACGAACGGTAAACAGAAAAATCACCCCAATGATACCCTTAAAATTGAGTCCGTTTTCCCTTTTCAGCAGCAACACTGTCACGGATCGACGCTGGTCGAATTGCCAAACAGGGACCTGTTAGCCGCCTGGTTTCAGGGAAGCGGTGAGCGGACGTCCGATGATGTGGCGATCAAAGGTGCACGTTATAATCACAAAACGGGCAAATGGGGAGAACCCTTCTTAATGGCCGATGTTCCCAACTTTCCCGATATTAATCCTGTCCTTTTTGTCGATCACCAGGGGAAGCTATGGTTGTTCTGGTATACGGTGATGGCTTACCAGTGGAGTACTTCGCTGCTGAAATACCGTGTCAGTGAAAACTATATGCAAAAAGAAGGGGCCCCTATCTGGAGCTGGCAGGATGTAATCCATGTAAAACCCGATGGTGGTAAGGCGACAGAGGGGATTGCAGCTAATGACTCTTTTGTGGTTACCCTAACCCGGAAATTTGATGAATATTTTGACTATCTAATTCGTTCCGGTCAGATTAAAGACAGCGGAGATGAGGTCATTACAAAAGAAAAGTGGGCCAAAGTGAAGGGACTCTACCTCGATATTGCAAAAGGGAAAAACCTGGTAAGTGAAGGTAAAGTGATGAATGAAAAAGGGATTAAAGTCAGTGCCCCTTTGGGTTATCCACTGATGCGCCGGATTGGATGGCAAACCAGGAATAAGCCGCTTCAGATCGGCAATCGGATGATTCTGCCACTTTATTCCGATGGATTAAACCTCTCTTTGATGGCGATCACCGAGGATCAGGGTGCTCACTGGAGTTTTAGTGAGCCGATCCTGGGAGGGGGAGCTATTCAACCTTCACTGGCACTGAACAGGGACGGTTCGCTGACCATCCTGATGCGTGACAACGGCCCTGCCCCCAAACGGCTGATGAAAAGCATTTCCAGGGATGGAGGAACGACATGGAGCTCAGTTGAGGATACCGATATCCCCAATCCTGGTACTGCTGCAGATGTGACCGTCCTGGCAAGCGGAAATTGGGCTTTGATACTTAACGATATAGAGGACGGGCGCCATCGTTTGTCTGTGTGGCTTTCAACTGATGAGGGGAAATCATGGCCTTTTAAGAAAATCCTGGTCAATGGTAAACCCGGCAGTGCGGTGCGGGGGCATTACCCGGCCATCATCCAGGGTAAAGATGGCAGGATTCATGTTTCGTATACCAACCAGATTGCGGGTCCCCGAGGGGAGAGTGACCTGAAAAATATTGTTCATGCCAGCTTTTCGGAAGACTGGCTGAAGCATTAGTTTTTTTATTAATGGATTTTCAACCTTTAAAACGATACCGATGACCCGAATTAAGTTATTCCTTTTCCTGCTGCTTGGCCTTACCGGCTATTTTTCAATGGCTCAAACCGGAAAATCACCTCAGAAATTAAAGAGGGCCGACTGCTTTTTTGGTATTCATTTTGATCTTCATGCCAGTGAGGATATCACCGATGCCGGGAGAACACTTACCCCCGAAATGGTGGATACTTTTTTGACCAAAGTACGTCCCGATTTTATCCAGATCGATTGTAAGGGTCACCCCGGAATTTCAAGTTATCCGACAAAGGCAGGTTCTCACGTGAAGGGATTTGAAAAAGACCCGTTGAAACTTTTCAGGGAGGTAACGGCAAAGAATAATGTAGCCCTTTTTATGCACTATTCCGGAGTCTGGGACGGAAAAGCGGTCAAGGATCACCCCGATTGGGCGGTTGTTAACGCCAAAGGGGAAGTAAGTAAAGAGAAAACCTCGTTTTTCAGCCCTTACCTCGACCAGATCCTGATTCCGCAACTGAAGGAACTCAGCGATTATGGTGTCGACGGCGCATGGATCGACGGTGATTGCTGGGCAGTGGAGCCCGAATATGGAGCTGCTGCAGTAAAACGTTTTACAAGTGAAACCGGTATCACTGAAATACCTGTCAAAGTTGGTGACAAGTATTATCCTGAATGGATGGAGTATAACCGGCAACTGTTCCGCGATCGGTTAAAGAAATATATTGACGCAATTCATCAGTATAACCCTGCATTTCAGATTACCAGCAACTGGTCCTATTCATCCATGATGCCGGAACCGGTAAAAACTAACGTTGACTATCTATCCGGAGATGTTACGCCGCAAAATGGTGTTTACCGTTCGGCTTTCGAGGCCCGCTGTCTTGCCCCTCAGGGAAAACCGTGGGATTTGATGGCATGGGGATTTTCATGGAATGGCGGCAAGATGCCTATGAGTGTGAAATCGTCGGTTCAGCTTGAACAGGAGGCTGCCCAGATTATGGCGATGGGTGGCGGCGTTCAGTTCTATTTTCAGCAAAACCGTGACTTATCATTAAAACCCTGGCTGGCAAAAATGCTTGCTGAAATAGCTGTTTTTTGCAGGGCGCGCCAGCCCTATGTGCATAAGGCAAAGGCAGTGCCGCAGATCGCCATTCTTTATCCGACCGCTTCCTATCAAAGAAATACAACCCGCCCTTTTTCAGGTTCAACTGCCATGCTTCAGGGGACACTGAACATGGTCCTTGATGGTCAGCACCCCGCTGAAATTTTGATGGAACACCACCTTCATGGCAAGATGCATCAGTATCCCCTGATAATTATTCCTGAATGCGATTTTATGGAGACTTCCTTCAGGGAAGAATTGGATGACTATGTCAGGGAAGGTGGTAATATGTTGATTATAGGCAATGAAACAGCAAAATTATTTGAAATGGAGCTTGGAATCAAATCGTTGACGAAATTGGACGAGTCCCCGAAATTTATTGCCTCAGCTCATAAACTGGGCGGTATCGGGACATCGCTGGTCTCGGTTGAATTAAACCCGGAAGCACACGAAATCGCCTCCTTTTATAACGGCAGTGATTTTAAAGATAAAGGAAACATTATTGCAGCATCAGTAAATAAAGTTGGGAAGGGGAAGGTTATTGGAATCTATTTTAATGCAGGTTCAACCTATCTGGATTATAAATCACCGGTACTTCGCGATTTTGTCAGTGACCGGATTACAGAGCTATTCCCTGATCCGCAGGTAAAGGTGGAGGGATCTCGTCTTGTTCATCTGGCTGTTAATCAAATTAATAATAAGATGTTGATCAGTCTTTTGAATATCGCTGGTGAACACACAAATTCCAAAGCTACCGGTTATGATGAAATCCCCGGATTAAAAGACCTGACGGTTAACATTAGAACCGCTGTGAAGCCTGCAAGGATTGTTCTGCAACCAGAAGGGAAGTCGTTAGAAATTGATTTTCAAAACGGAGTTTCGAAAGTTATTGTTCCTGAGCTTGCAATTTATTCTATTCTGGAAGTAATAAAATAATTAAATCTGACGAGTTTAAAATTCGTTCAAATAATTCATCTATTTTTAGCCGATTTTTTAAATATTAAACCAATGACAACACGCAGGACATTTTTAAAGAGTAGCGGGACAGCCGCTGCCGGAATTACGCTCGTTTCCTCCCTATCCAGTACTGTTGCTTCCTGTGCGGCGGGCAACAGGGTAAATGTTGGACTTGTGGGGTGTAACGGCATGGGTTTTGCAGATCTGAAGGCTTTTCTGGAAAATCCCCAGGTTGAGTGTATCGCATTATGTGATATCGACGAAAGTGTTCTGAACAGGCGTGCGGCTGATGTTGAGAAAATTCGGGGTAAGAAACCTGCAAACCTTTACAAGGATTGGCGTAAACTCATTGAAAATAAAGATATTGATGTGGTGATTGTCGGTACGCCCGATCATTGGCACTGTATGATTATGATTGCCGCCTGTGAGGCCGGCAAGGATGTTTATTGCGAAAAACCGCTCGGGAACAGCATCGAAGAGTGTAACCTGATGGTAAAGGCGGCTAAGAAATATAAAAGTGTGGTACAGGTAGGGCAATGGCAGCGAAGCGATCCCCACTGGCTGAGTGCCGTCGATTTTATCCGCTCCGGTAAACTTGGAAAAATAAGGCTGGTACGCGTATTCTCTTACCAGGGATGGTGTCCTTCGATTCCTGTTCTGGCTGATGAGCCGGTACCTGCCGGGGTTGATTATGACATGTGGTTAGGTCCTGCAACCAGTCGTCCGTTCAACAGAAACCGGTACCATTTTACCTTTCGCTGGTTCTGGGATTATGCCGGTGGTCTGATGACCGACTGGGGCGTTCACCTGCTCGATTATGCCTTGTACGGCATGGATGTTACCACACCGAAGTCGATAATGGCTATGGGTGGGAAATATGGTTATCCAACTGATGCGTGTGAAACACCTGACAGCTTGCAAACCATTTATGAATTTGACGGATTTAATGTGATGTGGGACCATGCTATCGGGATTAATGACGGCGCCTATGGCCGGAATCACGGATTGGGATTTGTAGGCGAAAACGGAACACTTGTTGTTGACCGCGGAGGTTGGGAAGTAATTCCCGAAGTGGTTAGCGGGAATAAACGGATGGAAGCTGTACCGTTGGTAAAAGGAACCGGCGAAGGATTGAAAAACCACGTTAAGAATTTCCTTGAATGCAGGAAGAACAGGAATCCAAATACAAACGCAAGCGTTGAAATTGGTGCCCATATAGCCAAGTTCTCACAGCTGGGAAATATTGCATACCGTTCGGGTAAAAAACTCATTTGGGACGGATCCAGATTCACCAACGACGAGGAGGTGAACAAGTACCTGATCCCCAGTTACCGCGCGCCCTGGAAGTTGCCGACAATCTGATAAACCTCACCGAAAGATTTGGCTTCCATCAGTTCGGCCCTGAGTCTGGCAGCCCCCGGAAAGTCATTGGTATAAATCTTATAGAATCGTTTGAGAATATTGAAATTCTTTTTGCCATCCCAGTTCTTTTCAAACAATCTGGTATGGAGAACCAGTTGGTCTAATTTTTCAGTTACGGAAGGGGAGACTTTTGCCGGATTAAAAAACCATGGATCATGAAAAATACCACGACCGATCATTACACCATCAAGGCCATATTTGACAGTAAGTTGTTCTCCCTGTGCCGCGGTCATCACATCGCCATTGCCTAAAAACGGAATTTCAGGATCGATCTGATCTCTTACCCTTGCACCTTTGGCGATCTCCTCCCAGTCGGCCAACCCGTCAGATTGTTGTTTTTGCGTCCGGCCGTGCAGAATGATTGCAGCAGGTTTTGTATCCATCAGATGCGATATCCAGACTTCGGTGTCGTGTGTTTTCAGACCGGTCCTTGTTTTTACAGATACCGGAAGATGCGTTCCCTCTTTTGTTGCCATTATGATCTCCTTTGCAAGAGTGGGCATTCCGATCAAAGCGGAACAGCAGCCGTTCTTAACCACATTTTTAACGGGACATCCCATATTGATATCTATTCCGTCAAAATCATATTCTTCAGTGATCTCACGGGCTATTTTATGAAACAATTCGGGTTTATTACCCCAAATCTGGGCAACCAGCTTAAAATTTTTCTGTTTGAGAATTTGCTTCTCCGATTCACTGACAAACAATCGCTCCGCTACCCTGATTTTCCCTTTTGGATGGTTCATCCCATCTACAGAGGTAAATTCGGTAAATAAAACATTTAAAATGCGGGAATCGGAGAGTCCGGCAATAATTTCACGGAATGATGTATCGGTTACATCTTCCATCGGAGCAAGGGCAAAAATTGGTTTTGAAAGCGTTCTCCAAAAATTGGACATCATTAACAGCCGGATTTTATAAGGATACTGAATTTGTATCCGCAAAATTAGAACTTTTTGCCAACCGGAAGCTTTTACGGTAAACACTGCGGTTTCCAAATTTAGGTGTCATAGTATGCCTGAGGAGTTGTTTCTCAGCTTCTGAACTGTTCTTCAGGTCACGACATTCGACGGAACAGCAATGTTCATATTTTTTTGCACAAGCTTCACATTGAATAAACAACAAATGGCACAGATCATTAGCACAATTCAGATGTACATCGCACGACTCTCCGCATTGATGACAGTGGGCAATCACCTGGCCATCGACCGATTCTCCCATCCGTTCATCAAACACAAAATTCTTACCGGTGAAATTGGATTCAAGGTCAAGTTGTTTTATATTTCTGGCATATTCCAGGATACCACCATGAAGCTGGTTTACATCCTTAAACCCATGATGTTTCAGGTAGGCACTTGCTTTTTCACAACGGATTCCCCCGGTGCAGTAGAGTAGTAATTTCGAATCCTTCTGATGCTTAAGCAGATCTGTAACCATGTTCAGTTCTTCCCGGAAAGTATCCGCTTCGGGACAGATTGCCCCCTTAAAATGTCCGATCTCCGATTCATAATGATTTCTCATATCCACCACAATATGCTCCCCCGATTCAACCAGTTCGTGAAACTCCTTCGCATTCAGGTGGCGCCCAACATTTGTTACGTCAAAGGCATCATCTTCGAGTCCATCGGCCACCAGCTTTGGTTTTACCTTGACCGAAAGTTTGTAAAATGACTTCCCATTATCTTCAATGGCATATTTTATGGGTATTGATTCAAAAATTGGAAATTTATTTAATGTTTGCAGAAAAGCTTCAAAATTACTTTCAGGCACACTCATTTGCGCATTTATCCCTTCACGGGCAATATAGATCCGCCCGAAACACTTTAATTCAGCCCATTCAATATATAATTGGTCTCTGAATTCCTGTGGATTGGGGAGAATAAAATAGCGGTAAAACGAAATTGTTTTCCTGGTAAATGGTTCTGCTGCCAGGTTCGCCTTTAGTACTGCCCGGTCAATGGAATTGTAAAGTGGCATGATGAATGAAATTTGATCGTTTTATGGTCTGAAAACAAACCATTGTATTATTCCTTTGTTTGCTGAATTTTAAGGCTTCGTTTTTCCTGAAGCCGCTCATTCCTGAAACTGTGTTTCTTTACGATAACTGGTTTGGTAAAGAATTTCTGGTCAAGATTTCCAACATTCATGATGTTTTTCTTTACCGGCTCCTTTTCTGTAAACCCGTCAATCGAAGGCTTTTGTCCACGTTTGTTCATATTGAGGAATGTAATGACATCAGCCAGATGGAGCTCGAATATTTGTCCTGCATTTTGCTCATATTTATACAGAATTTTTTTCTGAAGTATATCTGTTTTAAGATGGCGGGCAATCCCCTTATCTGTTTCGATGGTCAACAACTCATTCGGAAAATCTTCAAGCGCTTCAAGGTATTGATCAAGTTCGTAGGTGAGGCAGCATTTCAGCTTTCCGCAACGGCCGGTCATCTTCTCCGCATTGGGTGATAACCCCTGTTTAATGGCCGCATCCGAGGTAATGCTCGAAAAATCGGTCCTCCATGTGGAGCAGCACAAAGATCGTCCGCATGAGCCAATTCCGCCAATCCGGCCTGCCTCCTGTCGCACTCCGATCTGCATCATCTCAATCTTTACACAGAATTCCCTCGAATAAAGTTTAATCAGTTCCCTGAAATCGACCCTTCCATCAGCGATATAATAAAATATCGCTTTTGCATTATCTCCCCGAAACTCCACATCACCGATTTTCATATTCAGCTGCAGCTGAGCTGCTAACTGGCGGGCTCGAATCATCACTTTTTTCTCCCTGGATTTGGCCTCTTCCCATTTGATAACATCAGCTGGTGAAGCTTTCCGGTAAATCCGGTTCCATTCGTACTTATCCGGTTTTTTTACTTTTCGTTTAAACTGAAGTTCGGCCAGCCGGCCGGTCAGCGAAACGGCTCCAATGTCATGTCCCGGATTGGAGGCTACCACCACCAATTCGTCCCGCATTAAATGTATTCCACTTTCATTTTTAAAAAACTCTTTCCTGGTCCCCTTAAACCGTATCTCCACAATATTGGATTCGTAAGCGGTATCGGGCAGATCACTGAGCCAATCGTAAGTGCCAAGCATTACCGGCCGGTCTGTATTATTATTTGTATTGCATCCGTTGCATCCCATTTCTCTAAATTTTTAACTATGTGGCAATATTATCAAATTCTATCCGGATTTACTATTCTTATTCGGTCTAAATAACAATTGAATTTATTTGTGGGTATATAAACTTGAAATACAAGGTGATAATTGAGTTTATTTTGAACTTTGCCTGTAAGTTAAATCAACCTGTTTTAAATAGGATGTAATTTACAACCAGCAGCCGGCCATTGAAACTGCACGATCAATTTTTTAAATTAACTGTTTTGAACTACTTTTGGGAACAATTAACAATTTGAATTTCTAAAAACGATAACTGTGAGCCGATTAATTTCACCTTCAATATTATCTGCAGATTTCAATAACCTGGGTAAAGATATCCGGATGATTAATGAGAGCGAAGCTGACTGGATACATTTTGATGTGATGGATGGGGTCTTTGTTCCGAATATATCTTTTGGATTACCTGTTATTCAGCATGTTAAAAAAGTAGCCACCAAACCGCTTGATGTTCATCTGATGATTGTCAACCCTGATCCGTTTATTAAACCCTTCCGGGAGTCCGGGGCTGATATTCTGACGGTCCATTATGAGGTTTGTAAGCATCTGCACCGGACTGTCGGGGCAATCCATGAAGAGGGGATGAGAGCCGGAGTCTGTCTTAATCCTCACACACCTGTTCATTTATTGGAAGACATTATTAATGATGTGGATATGGTGCTGTTGATGTCTGTTAATCCAGGATTTGGCGGACAAAAATTTATTCAGAATACCCTGCAGAAAATAGTACGGCTAAAACGGTTGATAGAAGAAAAAGGGGCAAATGTGTTAATTGAGATTGATGGAGGGGTAAATCTCGAAACGGGGAAACTACTCTTTGATGCCGGTGCGGATGTACTTGTGGCCGGAAGCTTTATATTTGGAGCGACCGATCCGATGTTGACGATCCATCAGTTGAAAAACGTGTAAAATCAGCTGACACCACCCGGCAACAATAGAAACAAAAAAACTGTTTATATTACAATTGAGTCCAAATTGTAGTACCTTTGTGCAGTAAACATACATGGGGCTGACCGGTTTTGACAGCGGGCAGAAGAGGTATGTAAGCATGCCGGGCTTTGGGTTGTTGGCCCGTTAATCTTAATACCCAAACAATTAATTGGCGAAAATAATTTTGCTCTTGCCGCTTAATCGAATCAAGTAGATTTAGCTAATCCGGCATAAGATGCTGGAGTGGGACATCTCCCGGGTGCTGTTGATCCGAAGCGGCCCGATCAGGAGGTGCAGTAATATCGGAAATAGTTGGCTTGATGCTCCGGAAAGCTGGCGAAACAAAGGAGATAAGGTGAGGATCGGTGGCCTTGATCCAGTCTTCATTCGAAAACCAAATCTTGGATAAGCATGTAGAAGGCATATTGCTTCCTCGTTTGGACCGGGGTTCGACTCCCCGCAGCTCCACGGAAAATAAGCATAAATGACTGTAAATTAATTTTTTACAGTCATTTGTGTTTTAATATCTTTGGAATATCTTTGGTTCAAAAATTCAAATTAGATCATTGAGTATAACATTAATGCTTAGTACTTCAGTATGAGAAAAATAAGCCTTCCCATTTTGTTCTTATTTTTTTGTGGAATTTTAAATGCACAGGATTTGGTAGAATGGCGCGGACCAAATCGTTCGGGTGTTTATACCGATAAAGGGCTTTTAAATGTTTGGCCTGAAAATGGTCCTGATTTAATTCTGGAAATTGAGGGAATTGGTAACGGATATTCTTCGCCGCTTGTTTATCACGATGTCATCTATGTGACGGGTACCAAAGATACGATCAATTTTATAACGGCATACGACCAAAAAGGTAATTTGCTTTGGCGAAAGAACTTTAGCCGGTCATCGACTCAAACCTATCCGGATAATCGATGTACTCCAACCATTGAAAATAACAGAATTTATCTGGTTGGAGGTACTGGAGAACTTGTTTGCATGAGTGCGATGAATGGTGACATTTTCTGGTCCAAAAATCCGCACAAGGATTACAATGGAAAATATATGTATTATGGAGAGGTTGAATCGACCTTGCTTACCGACAAGGCGGCTTTGTATGTAACAGGTGGTGACGAAACTACGATGGTTGCCCTGGATAAACAAAATGGTGATTTAATCTGGAAATCGAAAAGTGCAGGTGGTTCAAAATCATTTGCTTCAGCATCTCTTATTGAGCGGAACGGACTTCAAATTGCTTTGGTGCAGACCTCAGAACTCCTTGTCGGCATTGATGCAGGCAATGGCGAAATTCTCTGGACTCATAATTTAAGTCAGTACCATGGAACTAATAAAGGCAAAGGCGAGACCGCTAATATACCACTGTATTGCAATGGTCAACTATTTGAGACTTATGGAAACCAGCAAAAAGGATCGATGTTTACTCTCTCAGAGGACGGCAGGTCGATCAGTTTGAAATGGCAAAATGATGTTCTTGATACACATATTGGAGGATTAGTGCTTGTGGGGGGGAATATTTATGGGTCAACTATGGAGGATAATGCCAACGGGCAATGGGCTTCGGTAAACTGGGAAACCGGTAAAACGAATTGGGAAACCAGGTGGTTCACCAAAGGGATCATCATTTCGGCCGACGATATGTTGTATTGTTATGATGACCGGTTTGGAAATATTGGGCTGGTGAAATCAAATCCTGAAAAATTTGACCTGGTAAGTTCATTCAGGATACAAAAAGGTGCCGGGCCTCATTGGGCTCATCCAACAATATATGATGGAAAACTTTTAGTGCGTCATGGCAATTACCTGGCAATTTATAATCTGAAGAAGTGAGCGCGACTTTTGAAAGTAATTTTAACTTGAATAAATCAAATTAATTGCGGTATATTTACAATTATATTCCGTTAACCGATGACCGATTTCGATAATTTATTCCTAAAATATCATCATCAGCTCTTTCGTTACACCCTGAAATTTATTGAGGATGAAAATGAGGCGCTTGATCTGGTTCAGGATATATTTATTGCGGTATGGGAGAAGGGACAATACAGGGATAATGAAGACCGTGTAAAAGGTTACCTCTTTGCTGGGGTGAAAAACAGCTGTCTGAACTATATTAAACATCAGAAAGTTGTAAAACGATTTGAACAACATGCCGCAATTCGGATGAAGGAGATGGAAGTTACCTATTATCTTTCAGGGGAACAGTCGTTTCTTGAAAAGGAGGCCATTCAGAAAATAGATGATGTGATCGAATCTTTAACCGATATTTACAAGGAGGTGATTATCCTAAGCCGGTTTGAAGGATTAAAAAACAAGGAGATTGCAGAACGATTAAATATACCGGTAAGAACCGTTGAGACCAGGATCTTCAGAGCGCTGACATTATTGAAGGAGAAGATTTCGGTGAAATCTCTTATGTTGTTTTTTATCAGAAAAAGGATCAGCCCTGAACCTTTTTAATAGGATTACCAAAAATCGAAATGGTTTCCCAGCCACAATTTATCATCTGTTTTTAATTGCAAGTTAATCAGTGGATTATATTGAACTCTCCAAATATTAAATAATAGTTAAAAAAAAGTTAAAATTTCTGACGTAGTTAATGAAACAATATTGTTTTAATATCATTATCTATAAAGATGCTGTTTTAATGATTGAAGAGACCAAAATACAAAATCTGATTGCCCGATATCTGAACGGAGAATGTTCCGATGCAGAAATATCCGAATTGCTGGATTGGTGTAATCTGTCTACCCAAAACCAGATCGGGTTTATTCAGGCGAAGGATATTTGGGATTTGGCGAACCACACAGCTAACAGGTCGGATCAGCAACTCATCCATTTTTACCGTAAACAATTCGAACAAAGCGAGCGGTCACGTGTTATTCTGATCTACCGGATAATTGCTGTTGCTGCTGTTTTTGTAGTCGGACTTATTACTACAGTTTTTTATCCGAAAACACCTGTTGGATCAGTTCAGCAGATGAGTGTCTTTTCTGTTCCTTTGGGTTCGCGCTCTAAAGTGGTTTTATTTGACGGCACGGAAGTTAATCTTAACTCCGGAAGCACATTAACTTTTCCGGATCGGTATGATGGTAACGCCCGTAAGGTAACGCTGACAGGAGAGGGATTTTTTAAGGTAAAATCGGATAAAAAACATCCGTTTATCGTGAAAACAACCGATTTTGAAGTTGAGGCGACCGGAACGCAATTTAATATTTGTACCTATGATAACGACCCCTTTTCAGCTGCTACGCTGGCAGAAGGTGTCGTATCTCTGAGGATGAATAATTCGCAACAGGCATTTAGCATTAAACCTGGTGAGAAGTTCAGATTGAACAGGCTTAAGAAAAATTATAATCAGGCTGCTACGGATGTAGAATCTGAACTGGCGTGGAAAGATGGCGAGTTTATTTTCAAAAATATCCCTTTTCCGGAACTTGTTCAGCGACTTGAACGTTGGTATGATGTAAAGTTATTGTGGTCGGGAAAGAATCTGGAGTCTTACGCTTACACCGGAAGATTTAAGAATCAGGAAACCATTTGGCAGGTACTGGATGCCTTAAAACTGACAACACGGATAAATTATCAGAAAATATCATTCAGAGAATTTAAAATTAGCTATAAACCAAATAATTAACTCCAAATTTAATGCCTATGGCGAATGATTAAATAAAAAAAAAGACGAATTGTCGCCACAACAATCCGTCTTCGCAATCAATCAACAAATATTAATTAATTGTCTTAACACTACAAAAGTATGAAAAAAAAATTGATTCACCCGAGCGGTAAGTCATACGGTGACATTGCTCAAATTTTTCGAATTATGAAACTAATCACGCTATTGCTGTTTGTTGCGATTTTCCAGCTTTCAGCTGCTACCTATTCGCAAACAACGCGTCTCAAAATTTCGGGACAGAAACTTTCATTGGGCGAGATCTTTGAGGGGATTGAAAAACAATCCGAATTCTCATTCTTCTATAATGTTAACCAGATCGATCTCTCGAAACAGGTTGACATTGAAGCGGATAATCAGTTTGTTAATGAGATTCTTGATAAGATTCTGACAGATACGGGCATGACCTACACCATTAGCAACAAACTGATTGTCATTCATAAAATGGGGGAACCGGTCGGGATGATCATCGCCCAGCAGCAAGGAAAAAAGATAACAGGAAAAGTGACGGACCAATCCGGGGCGGCAATTCCGGGAGCATCAATTGTTTTGAAAGGGACAACGACCGGAACAGTGACCGATAACAACGGGACATTTTCCTTGACCAATATTCCGGACAAAAGCACAATGGTATGTTCTTTTGTAGGGATGATCACTCAGGAATTTACCATTGGTAATAAAAACGATTATGCAATTGTTTTAAGAGATGAAATAGTTGGAATTGAGGAAGTTGCAGTAATTGGATATGGATCGGTCAAGAAAAGGGACCTTACCGGAGCCGTTGCATCCCTAACCTCTGCTGACATTGTTAGAACCACACCTGCTAATGCGACCCAGGCTTTACAGGGGCAATTACCTGGCGTTGTTGTCACCAAGGGAAGTAACCTTCCGGGTCAGGCTTTCAGTATCGATATTCGTGGTGAAAATACGATTACCGGTGTTACCGAGCCATTGGTTGTGATTGATGGTGTCATTGGAGGAAGGTTGAGAGATATTAACCCTGCTGATATACAGTCGATAGATATTCTTAAGGATGCCTCTTCAACCGCCATTTATGGATCACGTGGTGCTAACGGAGTCGTTATAATTACCTCTAAAAAGGGGGTAAGCGGCAAGGCTAAAGTAACCGTCGATTCCTACATGGGTATAAAGACGCCTAATCATCTGCCGGACCTTCAAAATGCGCAGCAGTTTTACAAGAGTATGTATACCGACGTGATTTTGAATCTTGGAACCCCTCCAACCTTCTCGACCAACGAAATGGATGTAATTAATAAGGGTAAAAGTACAAACTGGGTTGAAGAACTGACTAAACCGGGTAAATCAATGGGATCAACCGTTGCTGTTACCGGCGGCACGGCAGGCACGACTTACCGTTTTTCGACCGGTTATATTCAGGAAGATGGTAATATCCCTAACAGTACATTTAAAAAGTACAGTTTAAATGGTGCTTTGGATAGCAAAATAAATAACTGGCTGAAAGTGGGGATGACTGCCTATATCAATTACAGTACCAATCCTACCGGATCGTACGAAGCTTTGCGTTCCGCTTACCGCGCACGCCCGACAGGGGTGGTCTATTACAGTGACCTTGTGAATCCGAGTGATGGATTTGACCTTACCCAGGGCGCCTGGAACGGATATGCAGTTTGGATGGGAATCAAAGATAATCAGGTGCTTAACCCATTGGTTGAAGCCAATCCTGCAAACTACCAGTTTGAAATAAAAGCTACCAATGAGATGGGTAATGCTTTCGCTGAACTTACGTTAATGAAAGGGCTTACTTTTAAATCATCCATATCAGCCTCTATCATCGATCAGCGTCAGGGTGATTATCGCGGAACATACACAAAAGACCGTGCAGGGGTGAATCTGCCAAAGGCCACCTATTCGACAGCGGATAATTCAAGTTATACATTTGACAACCAGTTAAACTACAACCTGACTAATGGTAAACATAAGTTGAATGCTACGGTACTTCAAAGTGCATTTAAAAATATTTCAGAAACCTATTCTATTGCAGTTCAGAATCTTCCTTATGCGTCAGTCTGGTATAATCTGGGAACCGCAGGTAATGCCAATGTTACAGGTGTCAGCAGCAGTTATAAGATGAACAGCTTACAATCGTATATGGGGCGGTTGAACTACACCTATGATGAAAAGTATCTTTTCACTTTTACAGGACGTGGCGATGGCGCTTCGCAGTTGGCAGAAGGACACAAATGGGCTTTTTTCCCTTCAGGCGCTTTTGCATGGCGATTGGTGGATGAGAATTTTATTAAGAAGACGAATCTGTTTTCAGATCTTAAATTAAGGGTTAGTTATGGAGAAGTTGGGAATTCAAACGTTTCACCTTACAGTACCCAGGCCTCCATCCTGAATACCATTTACAGTTATGACCAGACCCTGGGTAACGGATTTGCACCGGGAAATCTTGGAAACAAGGATCTTAAATGGGAGAGGAGCCAGGAGTTAAATTTAGGATTGAACATTGGATTCCTGAATAACCGGATTACTGCTGCGATTGAGGTGTATAATAAAAATACCAAAGACCTGATTTTGCAGGAAAATTTGCCAACTTCAACCGGTTTTAATTCAGTATTCGCAAATGTTGGTAAGATTTCCAATAAAGGGGTTGAAATCCTGCTAAATACAAGAAATGTTGTCACTAAAGATTTCCAATGGACGACCTCGATTAATTTTTCCAAAAACAAAAACCGAATCGAAGCATTGGCCAACGGAGTATCGGCAATTCTGGGTAACGCCCTTTTCGTAGGTCAGCCTGTAAAATCATATTATGACTATAAATTTGCCGGTATATGGCAAATAACTGATAGTATCGCAGCAAAATCTTTTGGCCAATCCCCTGGATCTGTTAGAGTTGTTGACACGAGTAAGGACGGCGCAATTTCATCGGCAACCGGAAAGGATGACCGTCAGGTATTGGGTACACAATTGCCAAATTACATCATGGGAATGACCAACCGTTTGAATTACAAGGATTTTGACTTTTCATTCCAGTTGTACTACCGTAACGGAACCCTTTATAACAACGGTTTACTTACCGGTACAATGGGTGATTATACAAATACACGATATAACCATATTGTGTTGAATTACTGGACCAGAAATAATCCGACCAATGATTGGTATGGTGTTGGCGTTTCACAACCTTATAGAAGTGCGATTCAATATGAGGATGCCAGCTTTTTAAGGGTTTCGGATATTACAGCCGGTTATACGATGCCAAAAAAGATTCTTGACAAACTGAAGATCGACAAAGTACGCGTCTACCTTCAGGTCAACAACCCTTTTGTGTTTACCAAATATCATGGTATGGATCCTGAATATAACTCCAATACCTATATTGATGATGTGCCGAATACAATTTTCACATTTGGTTTAAATCTTGGTTTCTAAACATCTAAAAAAGTTAATCTTATGAATATTTATAAAAAAATCCGGATAGCTTTAATATACTTTGCATTGATTAGTATTATTGGAGCGGGGTGCAAGCAGAGTTTTTTAAACGAACTTAACCCATCTAACAGAACAACAGATAATTACTATGTTAATGCAGCTGGTTTCGAGAGCCTGACAACCTCATGCTACCCCCTGCTCAGAGATATCGCACAACAGCGGGCTTTAACTTTTCCAGGGACTGATGTATTTGCTGCCGGTGGTTGGGGCGCCGTCTATTATAACCAACCTAATCCGTTAGGAAGTTCATACGATCAGTATGACATTCGGTTAAACGCCTCGAACGGGGAACTTCAGACACTTTGGGATTTTCTCTACCGGGAAATTAACAGGTGTAATGCAGTGGTGTCCAGAGCGCCAGCAGTTACTGATATGACTGATGATTTGAAAAATGTGAGAATCGCCGAAGCCAAATTTTTGCGTGCATTATGCTACTTCTGGGCAGTACAGCAATGGGGCGATATTCCAATGCCATTGGTTGAAACTACTACCGCCTCACTGGAGGTCACCAAAATTCCGGCAAAGGATATCTACACCCAGATCATAAATGACCTTACAGAATCAATTCCAAAATTGCCCCCGACACCAAAGGATATTGGTCGGGCCTCACAGGGAGCCGCCCAGTTTTTACTGGCCCGGATTTATTTAACGAGGGGATGGAATTTTAATAACTCTTTAGGAGGTACAGCAGCCGATTTTACCAGTTCATTACAATTGTGTGATCAGATTATTGGTTCAGGATTATACCCGCTTGAGAGTAACTGGAATAATTTGTGGCCTTTGCACAATATCAATCCAAATAAAGAGACTGCCACTGCAGTAAGTTCTGTTGCTACCTGTAACAAAAGCAAAGAGGTCATTTTTGCAATTCAGTATGCCAATGCAGCCAGTTACCAGGGAGACCCCAGTGTTGGAACCTCAACAATAGGTAATGACATGCACGGAAGATTTGGTGGCGGCCCAAGTGGTGTTGCACAGCAGGCGAGAACATCATTGTATAACCGGTTTCTTAACGGACAGACCTGTACATGGGCGGCATACCGACTTTTCGATCCTGCCTTGGATGCTCGTTATTACAGTACATTTAATCACGTATCCTATGCAACAACCACAGGTTCGGTTTCATTGGCAACCAATAAACCTTTTCCTCAGACTTTAACCCTGAGCTATATTGCAGGTGATACAACGGCAGTTGCAAGACCATGGAATTCCCCTGTAACAACCGCGGCACAAAGAGGCGTCGATATTCAGGGTGGTACTAAAAAGTATTCGGTGATTAATCCGAATGAGTATATGGGATTAGGCTATATCACTGGTACAACACCCATTGTTGATGTTTTGGCCGGACCGGCACCCATGTTCTGGAAATTCTTTCAACCGGGTATCACTTACGGAGATGGATATTCCACCTTTAATGATCCGCTATTCCGCTCGGCTGAGGTATACCTGATGGCGGCGGAAGCAATTGTAAAAGGTGCAACAGGCGGCGTATTGGGAACTGCAGATGTTTATTACAATAAAATACTGGATCGTGCGCTGGGCACAGCAAATGCAGGCAAATCACCGATGAGGGCTGCCGCGCCGGAACTTGTCAATGACATAACCAATCTGGTTTCTTACAGAGCTACATCTGCAACTATCACTGTAGATATGATCCTGGATGAGCGCGCCAGAGAATTGCTGGGCGAAGGAAATCAAAGATGGTATGATCTGAAACGTACCGGTACACTGATTTCACGTGGTACAAAATATAATCCATGGATCGGATATGGTTTGGCCGGTACCCCTTTAATTGCAGCAAAACACCTGTTGCGCCCGATTCCTCAGGGAATGCTGGACAACTCTAATCCAAGAATTCAACAAAACGACGGGTATTAATTCATATATTTGATCACATTTTTCGAAAGGGAGAAGAAGGATTTAATCTTCTTCTCCCTTTTTATTTCACACGAGTAAAATTAGATTTTCCTGAAAAAATTAAATCTTTGACTTGAGCATAGCCCTGAATGAATTATTTGCTTTGAAGATAGCCACGTCGCTCCAATTCATCATCTTTGGAGAACTTTTGCATTTGAGGGTTTCAGCTGGATCAATAACCAATTTTATTAAAATTTTCGCCGGAACGCCGGGAAAGAAGAGACCGTATCTTTGTGTTGTGCGAAATATTGAAGTTATAAAAGAGATGGGAATTGAATATGAAATTAATGTCAACTGAGAGAAATAATGAAAAAATCTGCCCTGTTCATTCACTTTTATCTGTTTATTTGTTCCGTAATTTATTCCCAAAATATCGACCTGAAAGCCTTGAAGTCCCCTGTTATTTTTAGGGGTAGTCAAACTATGGCCTACCGTGATCCGGCAGTTTTGTACCATAACCGGATATTCTACCTGTTTTTTACCCAGGTAGAAATTGAACCGGATGGCAGAATTTATATGTACACTGCAACATCAAAGTGCACTGATTTGGTTCATTGGACATCTCCGCGCAGGTTAACTGTTAAAGATCAGAACCTTGATTTTTCAAGCCCCGGCAATATCATCCGGTTTGGGGATGAGTGGCTGCTCTGTCTGCAAACCTATCCCAGGCCGGGATATACCTCGGAGCAGATGCCAAAATACGGCAATCAATGGGCACGACTGTATATTATGCGGAGTAAAGACCTTGAAAGCTGGAGTGAACCGGAATTATTAAAGGTGAAAGGACCCGATGTTCCTCTCGCCGATATGGGGCGGATGATCGATCCTTATTTGCTTAAAGACAAGGATAACCCGGGAAAATACTGGTGCTTTTACAAGCAAAACGGCGTCAGCCTGTCGTATACCTATGATTTTAAAAATTGGATTTTCTTCGGACATACCGAATCGGGGGAGAACACCTGTGTATTGACTGATCATAACCAATACATCCTGTTTCATTCTCCATCCAATGGAATCGGGATTAAAAGATCCGATGATTTAAAAACCTGGACAGATTGGGGTGATCTGATTACATTGGGTCAGGCTGAATGGGAATGGGCCAGGGGGCGGATTACTGCAGGAGCTGTGGTTGAAATAAAGGGTAACAAAAATGCTAAATACCTGATGTTTTTTCATGGTTCCGGTCCACTGACTGAAAAGCAGGGCGATTTTGATAAAAATTCAACCATTGGAATCGCCTGGAGCAACGATCTTAAAACCTGGGATTGGCCGGGAAAACAAAAAAAATAGTTGGCGCCTGAAAATTTTACCGGTCAATCCTATTGCTTCTTTGCTGTCTGACTGGCGCTGCTCAGAAATAAATTATCATCCGGTGTTCATCCGGGTTCAATAAAAAAATCAAATCATGATCAACAAATTACCACATGGATTATTGGGATATCCTGCTTTGGCGCTTTTGATGTCAACATTGGCATATGGTCAGAAATTGCCCGTCAAACCAAATATACTGCTGATCATCACCGATCAGCAATCCGCTGAATCAATGAGTTTTAATATCGGGCATCAATACCTGAACACACCCAATATGGATCGCCTGGCGGAGCAGGGCGTCTCTTTTACCAATGCCTACTGCGCCAATCCGTTATGCATCCCGTCACGTAGCTCCATGTTCACGGGGAGGTATCCTCATGAATTAGGCATTCAGGCAAATGAAGTTAAAAAATTGGATGGTGGCGAATTCCCCACATTGGGAAATCTGATGACAAATGCCGGTTATGCTACCGGATATGTTGGGAAATGGCATCTGCCCTACACCTTAAAGGAAACGGCTGTTCATGGATTTTCGTTTATGGCCAATAATAAAGGTAATGGCGTTGACTCCCTTTTGCCCGCGTCAGCAATCCGCTTCATTGATATAAAGCGTAGTAATCCATTTTTTCTGGTCGTTTCATTTATCAATCCCCACAATATCTGCGAATGGGCGAGAGGTCAGAAGTTACCCGATGGCGAAATTGGAACTCCGCCGCCGGCAAATCAATGTCCCCCTTTAAGAGCTAATCATTTACCTTCAAAGAATGAAACGGACATCATGCAGCGGATAAGGAATTCTTATCAGTCAGGTGATATGTTCCCGGTTTCCGGATTTGGAGATGAAAAATGGAGGCAATATGTCTGGTCCTACTACCGGCTGATTGAAAAAACAGATCATGAGATTGGCAAAATACTGAACTCCTTACATGAATCGGATCTTGATAAAAATACAATTATTGTCTTTCTGAGTGATCATGGCGATTGTCAGGGGGCCCATCTTTGGAACCAGAAAACAGTATTATATGAAGAGGCTTCAAAGGTGCCGATGATGATCAGCTACAAAGGGCTTCAGCCCCGGAAATCGGATTTCCTCGTGCAAACGGGAATCGATCTCATGCCAACCTTATGCGAACTTGCCGGTATTCCTAGGCCGGAGAAAGCCAGGGGAGTAAGCCTAAAGTCCATAGTCACGAAAGAGGATAATCCTGTTGAACGGGAATATATCGTTGTTTCCGACAAATTGGAACAGGGTGTAGCTATCAATGGTTCGAAGCCTGAACCCGAAGGGAGAATGCTGAGAACCAAACGGTTTAAATACTGGATCTACAATGAGGGAGTGCAACGTGAGACACTTTACGATCTGAAAAATGATCCTGGAGAAATGGTTAACCTGGCCAACGAACCGGATTATTCCGATGATCTAAAAAAATGCAGAAATGCTTTGGTCGAATGGGGTAAAAAGTATAAAGATCCCTATTTGGAATTTATGATCAAATAATAAACGATTAAAAACCCGTAAAAAAATGATAAACCGCGGAAAATCAATTTGCAGCCTGGTAACTTTTTCTGTTTTGGCAGGTGGTGTAATTGCCGGAGGGATCCCTAAAATTGAAAAGACGAAGGGCAAACATCCCAACATTCTGTTTGCCATTGCCGATGATCAGTCGTATCCTTATGCCTCGGCATATGGAACCAAAGGGGTGCATACACCCGCCTTTGATGAAGTTGCAAAAAAAGGGGTGTTGTTTACCAATGCCTTCGTAGGGGCGCCGCAATGTAGTCCTTCACGGGCAGCAATACTTACGGGAAAGAATATCTGGCAACTCGAAGAGGCGGGTACACACAGCAGTTATTTTCCCGGAAAACTGGTGGTCTTCACCGATCTCCTGGAAAAATCGGGTTATCAGACCGGTTTTACCGGGAAACCATGGGCGCCGGGAAATTTCAAAGATGCTGGTTGGACACGTAATCCGGTCGGACCGGAATACAACACCAAAACATTCAAAGCAGTACCAACCAAAGGGATCAGCAAAACTGATTATTTCGAAAATTTCAAGGAGTTTTATGCGAAAAAAGGTAGCGGGACCCCATTCTTCTTTTGGTACGGGGGACATGAACCTCACCGTGTTTATGAGGAGGGATCGGGTGTGAAATCGGGTAAAACACTTTCGGAAGCGATGGTCCCTTCGTTTCTCCCTGATGTCGATCTTGTAAAAGGCGATGTGCTTGATTATAATCTTGAAATTGAGTGGTTTGATACCCATCTGGGTAAAATGATCAGTTTCCTTCGTGAAAAAGGGGAACTCGAAAATACCATCATCGTTGTGACTGCCGATAATGGAATGGCATTCCCATCCTCAAAGGCCAATCTTAGGGAATATGGGACTCACGTTCCGCTGGCCATTTGCTGGCCAAAGGGTATGGCGGGGGAAAGGGTTGCGAATGAATTGGTCGGATTAATCGATCTGGCCCCCACTTTTCTTGAAATTGCGGAAGTCAAAGGGGCACCTCAGATGACCGGTGTGAGTTTAGTAAACCTGCTTTTCACCGTAAAAGGGGAGAATGTGGATCCTCCGAGAAAATATGTACTGACCGGAAGGGAAAGGCATACACACGCCAGACCCGATAATCTTGGCTATCCTGCGCGAGCCATCAGAACCAATGATTTTCTTTTTATCCTGAACTTCAAACCCGACCTGTGGCCTGCGGGCGACCCTGCACCCGAATCCGCAAAAGTAGTCTTATCAGCTGCTGACGAAGAAAAATCTTTATGGCCCGGATACCAGGATATTGACAACGGTCCTACCAAAATCATGCTGATTGAAAATAAGGAAAAATACCCCGAAAGTTTTAAATCGGGTTACGAAAAACGTCCGGCTGAAGAGTTGTACGATATCAGGAACGATTCTGGTTGCATGAAAAATCTAGCAGGGGATCCAAAATTTCAGATCATAAAAAGGGAACTGAGAAAAACACTGGAGAAGGATTTGAAGGCTCAGGGTGATCCAAGGATGACCGGTAAGGGAGATATCTTCGACTCCTACCCCCGGTTTGGCGCGATGCGCAATCTTCCCGGATTTAAGGAAAAGGGAAAATACAATCCAAAATATCAGTAAACAGATGGAAAAAAGCAGACTACCGGACAGCATCTCAATGGCTGTCAGATATTTGCCGCTCATAGCACTGACGGGTTGCCTCAGTGCGGCAGGGGCAGCGGAAAAAGTGTCCGCCCAAAGACCAAATATCGTGATCATTATGGCTGACGATATGGGATATTCCGATATCGGATGTTACGGAAGCGAAATTTCAACGCCCAATATTGACCGTCTGGCAGCCAGGGGATTGCGGTTCAAAAATTTCTATAACAACGCTAAATGTTGTCCTTCAAGGGCATCATTACTCACCGGGCTTTATAATCATGAAGCCGGCATGGGCAATATGGTAACCAATGCCGATGCTCAAATCCAGCCCGGTCCTTACCAGGGTTTTTTAAATGAAAATTGCATGACGATTGCTGAGGCGCTCCGAACAGGCGGTTATTCCACCTATATGTCGGGCAAATGGCACCTTGGCGAACGGCAGGAACACTGGCCCCTGCAGCGCGGGTTTGATAAATATTTCGGATTGATCAGTGGGGCGAGCAGCTATTTTGAGATCATAAAGGAACCCCGTACACGTACGATGGCCTATGGAAATAAATCGTGGACTCCTCCGGCCAATGGTTTTTATCTGACCGATGCCATCTCCGATTCAGCCGTGGCTTTTATCAATTCACATTCAAAGGAAAAAAAGGAGAACCCGTTTTTTCTTTATGTCGCTTACACCTCACCACACTGGCCGCTGCATGCTCTGGAAGAAGATATCAAAAAGTATGAGGGAAAGTATGCCTCCGGCTGGGACTCACTCCGGAACGAGCGTTATAAAAAGATACTCCGATTAGGAATAATTACCGAAAAATATAAAATGAGTCCACGAACCGAAGGGATCCCCTCCTGGAAAGAAGCAGAGAATAAGGAATTGTGGATCAGAAGAATGCAGGTGTATGCAGCCATGATTGACCGGATGGACCAGGGAATCGGGCGCGTAATAAGTACGCTTGAAAAGCTAAAAAAGCTGGATAACACGTTAATCCTGTTCCTGGCCGATAACGGAGGATGTGCTGAAATCGCCTCTTCCAGAAACCTGGGAATTCCTGGTGTTCCCATCGGTGATAAGGGATCTTACGATTCGTACCGCGAGCCATGGGCGAATGCCTCAAACACCCCTTACCGCTACTATAAAAACTGGCTTTACGAGGGTGGTATACGGACTCCGCTGATCATCTACTGGCCAAAAGTTGTGAAAGGAGCGGGTGTTTTAACCGGCCAGGTGGGCCATCTCACAGATATTATGCCAACCTGCCTGGAAGTTTCAGGTGCCAGATATCCGAAACAGTTCAAAAGTATTTCATTAAAATCTTTAAGGGGGAAAAGCCTGGTGCCGGTATTCAAAGGTGGTACTATTGAAAGGAATGCACCAATATTCTGGGAATATGCCGGTGGAAAGGCGATGCGGAAGGGAAACTGGAAACTGGTGAAACGCAACGGAGGCGAATGGGAATTGTACGATCTGAAAGCCGATCCAACTGAGCTAAATAATCTGAGCGTTTCTCAGCCTGAAATTTTGAAAGCGATGTCAGCGACCTGTCAAAATTGGGAAAAAGAGGTGGGTGTCAGGCCTGCAAAGGATAAATCGGGTGAATAAATTAAAAGACGGATTTGCGTTTTAACCGGACATACATTTATAATTTTAAAAATAAATCTGTTAATGATAAGTAAACCAATGAACGAGCGGATTAAAGAATACCTGGGGAGAATGACCTCTTTTGGCCTGATCATGATGCCTGTTCTGCAGGGTTTTGCTGCGGAACCGGTTCACCGTCCAAATTTCATCCTGATTCTTGCCGACGACCTGGGCTGGACCTGCAGTTCACTATTGATGGATAAAAAAATCCCAAATTCAAAAAGCGATTTTTACGAAACTCCAAATATTGAGCGTCTGGCATCCCGGGGTGTGCGGTTTTCAAATGGATATGCCCCTTGTGCCCTTTGTTGTCCATCGCGAAGAAGTATACAGTTTGGACAGACACCTGCACGTGAGGGCGATGAAAAATTCAGGGAGAATTACCATCCCGATTTTAAAAAGGTGTCCGCCATACCGCAGTTTCTGAAATCAATTTCTCCCGATTACCGGGCTGCCCATTATGGAAAATGGGATTTGCGGGCTGATATTTTCCCGGAGGATCTGGGATACGATGAGAGTGACGGAAATACAGGGAATCGCAATGGCGATATGAATTCGACAAAAGATACCAAATGGACCGACCTGTTTCTGAACAATGATCCCAAACGGATTCAAACCATCACCGACCGGGCGCTGAATTTCATGACGCGGCAAACCAAAACCGGTCATCCGTTCTATCTGCAAATCTCCCATTATGCTACGCATGTTGATATCCAGACAACTGAGGAAACCTATCAGAAATACCTTCAAAAGAAAAAAGGGGAGGTACATAATAACCCGGGCTGGGCAGGAATGCTCGAAAACCTCGATACAGGGATCGGTAAAATAATCGACCGGATTGATAGCCTGGGAATCGCGGACAATACCTACCTGGTTCTGATGGCGGATAATGGCGCCGTTGAATTTCTTCCTCCTGTAAAAAATAAATTTGATCACCCGTCAGTTTTTAAAAATCATCCCAACAATTATCCCCTCAGAGGTGGAAAATGGACCTTATACGAGGGGGGGGTCAGAGTCCCTTTTATCGTTATAGGTAAGGGTATCAAACCGGGAAGTCAGTGCGATGTCCCGGTAACGGGTTGGGATCTTTTACCCACCTTCTGCGATCTGGCCGGAAATAAAAGTCAGCTCCCTGAAAATCTTGATGGTACAAGCTTAAAACCATTATTTGAAAAAGGTCATGAAGCGATGTTTAAGAGAAAAAGGGAAGAGTTGGTCTTTCATTATTTTGGAAAGACCCATTCCGCGATTCGTATTGGCGATTATAAACTGATTAAATTCTGGGATTTAAAGAAAATTGAGCTTTACAATTTGAGGGAAGATGTTGGTGAATTAAATGATTTGTCGCAGAAATTGCCTCAAAAGGTAAAAGAACTGGAGGGGAGACTTCAGGCTTATCTGGAAGAGGTTCATTCCGATGTGCTTTATCCCGGCGGCTTGAAAAAGAAGAAAAAAAATGAGAACGATGATTAAAAAGCGATCAGTGATGAAGATATTTAAGATTCTAATACTGCCAGGTTTTGTTTTGGCATTTTATTTCTATTCCTGCCATCTTCCGAAACCTGTTGAGGGCCCCTATTTCGGAAATGGATTTCATAACGGTTGGGCAGATCAAACCTCAATTGTGATATGGACAAGGTTAACAAGGAATCCGGATTTAAATTCAACGGGGCAAAAGTTCCTTGTCCCGTCAGCTGATAAAGCGAGAAAGCTGGCC
>JAHEYS010000086.1 GCA_023251475.1 Prolixibacteraceae bacterium | reverse complement strand
AATTTCCGTTCCAGATCCATCCGCTGATCACAATATTTGAATCCTTAGAAGTACCAAACGATTGACCGGCATTCATAAAGATAGATTTGTCGGAGTGATTTCACAGGATAGCCACGCAACCGGCATTGGCAATGATCGTTGTATTACTGTAGATTTTCAGACCTGTTACTGAATATCTGCCATCCCAATAAACCGTTACAGGAGCATTTTTGGCTTTGTCCAAAACAGATTGTATAATGGCCGTATTATCAGTTCCGAAAGTTACACTGTTCATCCCGATCTGAGCGTCTGAAACTGCTCCATGGGATGATAAATAGTAAACTCCTATTCCCAATCGGGGCGTCCTAATGTCTGGATTGGGAGCAGTGTTTGATTGGGAATAACCTGTATTTACAATTATTGGAATAATGACAGACAACAGATATTTTTTCATCCTGATTTTTAATTTATTTCGCCCCTTCCATACTTCTGTGAAAAGATAGCCGGTGCGGTTCACCCGCTTCGGCATAATAGGTTACCCCTTCCCGTTTGGCGATCATGCAGAATTTATCGTAAGTGCCGTCATATTTTGCCAGTTTGGGTGACCGATTGCATTTGAGGTAAAGTACAGGGAGTGAGGCCATTTCTACACGACCCAATACCTCATCATTATCAGCAACCTTCGCTGCCTCGGCGAAAATCGTCATTGCTTCATTCACAAAATCGTCCGAAAAGATCTTGTCGTCTGGATTTAATCCAAGGTGAATATGGGTTTCGGCGGTAACGCGGTTTTGTACCAGGTCGAAATATTCCCTTACAAATTTACCGGCTCTTCCATAATAGCCATACATAAAATCATTGATCACCTTTTCAGCATCACAGTCAGGATTCCAGAGCAAGCGTGAAATCAGGTAAGCTTTAAGCTCTGAAAATTCACCGCCACGGCTTTGATAGGCTGCCTGTTCCATGATTCCTATCGAATTATTTTCCCTCAAAGTCTGAATATTGGGTTGAAGCACCCTGAAATTGGGGTAAGGCATTACATAATGGCTGAAATTAACGACATAATCCCAGATGTACATGTGAGGAGCCAGGGCTGACCAGTTTTTAAGATCCTGCAGAAAGGATTTGTTTTCGGGACATGATTTAAAATCGTGTGCAAAACAACATTCGATACTGCATAACCTAACCACTACATTGTTGCGCGGACGAATACTCTTCGGCGGAGTACGCGTGTACTGGTAAGCCAGTGTTCCGATAAATTTGTCGGGAAATTCCTTCTCAACCGCTTCCGCAACCTGATTGACAAACCAGATCATCAGTCCGGATTCAGACCCCTCTTTTTTTACAATCTCCTGGCATTTATCGCATTGACAAGGGTTGTGCCAGTCATTCTGGGAAACATCATAAATCAGGTATTCGGGACTTTCACGCATCCGTTTTTTGATCCTTTCGGTAATGATTTTTAAAACATCGGGGTTGGTGAGGCAAAGCTGAGCCCGTTCGTGAATTCGTTTTCCTTCAATAAGACTATAATATTCAGGGTGTTTATCGTAAAATTCTGCGGGTGGCATTAAAGGATAAAAGGTGTGAACAGACCAGTAATTCTCCGTACCGCCGGGTTGCGGCCTTGATTCGTTGAATCCCAAAGTGCCGTTCATTCTGTTCCTGGCTGCCCAGGTTGGATCAAAGGCTTCAAAATAAAAGTCATTCCGTACCCTTATCCCCGGTTTTTCTGAATGATCCAGCCAACTGAACAATAGCTCCTTTCTTTTGGGAATGATGCTTACTTCCGTCGTGTACCACCTGCAGCCCAGTTCGTTTTCAAGAAACGCCATTACGCCATACATTGATCCGCGCATCCTCCCTCCGTAAATCAGGATATCGGATCCGGAGCTGCAATAGCGGAACGATTCGTCCAGATCAGCAGGCGCCACAGATCCTGTTTTTTCCTTAATGACTTCATTGTAGCCAATCACGATCTGAGGACCCTGGTAGGGTTGATCGGTAAGCTGTATGGGTAACTCCACGCCGCTGATCTCTTTTATCCAGTGTTGCAACTCATTTGCAGCCCATTTCTCAGATTCTGAAGCATTAACGCTGAGTGCAATCCGGTAGTCAGATTTACCGTCTGAAAACAGCGGATAATTCTTTTTTGTACCCGCAAAGAAGGAAAATTTTCGGTAAATCAGTCCCCTTGGGTCCAGACGTGTCGTTAAAGTTGCATTATATAGTTGATAATCATCGGATAAAAGTTTTGTCTTTCCACAAAAGTCAGAAGTTCGCTGCTCGTTAAAGACGACCTGATTTTGAGAATTCTTAATCTCAATATCCAGGCTATGAATAAGTTGTTGTAAAACCGGATTAACGAATTTTGAAGTAATCGCGGCTTGCCCATCTATCCCGGAGGAGAGGGTGAACAGATCCCCTTTTTCATGCAGTCTGGCGATAGAGAAAGGGAGGAAGCGAACACAAAATTCCCACTTATTGCCCCGTTGTTCCACTTTTAAAAGCAGGGTATTCTTCCCTTTTTTAAGCATTACAGGGATTTGATCATCATCAGGAAAGCAACCCCGTTGTTGCGGATAATCCCATATATTTTGTCCGTTGACCCAAAGCTTTGCACCATCATTGGTTCCCAGGCTGATGAAGATAACTTTGGCTTCATTGGATACAACTTCGGTATAGGCATAGGCAAATACCGGGGATTCCCTGGAAATTGATTTTCGCAGATCGATGATCGAATCTGTTGCGGTAAAAAGCTTCCATTTGGCAGAACCTGCCGGATATTTTAAAACATTACCCGCTTTAACCTGCAGATTTTGTTCTCCGCCTGATTTTACCAGGTAGTCTGTATTAAACCCAACAAGATGATCCCCTGATTCAGCAGGATCTGAAGACTCTTTAACAGGTATGGGGCCACACAGCAGCCATATTTTGAGCCATTGCCCTGGAATAATAGGCTGGGGTATAATTGGTTGTGCAAAAGTAATCGTCTGAAGAATGAGGGTAAGCACAATGATTATAAAAAGTTGTCTGACCATTTTGAAAATTATTAAATATCAGGTTTGTTTTGGTAAACGTTAAAGTTATAAAATATATTATACTGCTTAGGTATTCTTTATTTTTTAATCAGCCAGATTTCGGCGACCTGTGATCCGCGCTCACCTTCGCCTTTATCATCATCACCACAACTCCAGGTGAACAAGACCTTACCTCCACGGGTAACCTCCTTCGTTAATTGGAATTCAAACAAAGGCCTGGTTCCCATCCTGATATAATCATGGATTAAAACGCCGTTTGCCACCAGTTTCATTTTTGAACGGAACCGGCCCGTATAGGCTATTTTGAGCGTGTAGGTTCCCTCAGGATCGAGATTGTTGTATTCCATCTGCAGCGGAGTATCATACAGCGTATTAATCTGGTTCATCCATGCCAGGGGTGTTGTTTGTCCTTCAAAACCTTTGGCCACAATCTCGTGTACCCAGTCAACACCCGTTAATCCGACACCAAAACTTACCCGCGGCGATTCCAGGCTTCCCGGATCTTCGGCCCATGTTTTATTTGCTTTTACCCGTTTCCAGGCGGCAGGATTGCCGAAGTTATCATAAAAACCACCCGGACCGGGATCGGTGCGGTGAAGTATTTTGTCGATTGCAGTCAATCGGTCAGGTTCTGTATTTAGTTTTTCGACAGCTCCAAGCTGATCCAGCATCCACATGGCATCGTTTAAAGGAATATCAATATTGTCGATAAAGTTACCCCTGCCTCCCATTGCATGGTGTTTCGCGATGGTGAGCTGGGCGCCAAAACTCCGGAACAGTGAATCGGCGAGTGCATAACAACGATGCTTAAGTTCGGGAGATACCTGTTTTTCATGGGCAAGGGTTAACGTGTTTCTCGCCTCCGAAACGGCATTTTTTGAGCCGGTTAGTTTTGCCCTTTCAAGTATATTTCTTGCTTCGCGTTCGAGGCTGGTTTCATAGATTAATCTCCTTTGGGTGTATCCGTCAAAATAGGCCCTGATCAATCCGCTTTGAAAGCGGGGATTACTCAACACATTGTCCGGAGCCCCCTTCTCCATAGCCTGCCATTGCTGTAGTGTCCTTTGTACCTGATCGTTCGACAAAAGCGGTCCCCGGATATTACGTTCCAATGCCATCAATCCCTGTGCAACACCCTCCGTATAACCGGATCCTATAAAGAAACGTGCATAATCACGCAGGGTCTCAATCACCGGTGTGGATGGATTCCAATCCTGATCGCTCCAGACAAATTTATTCACGTCATCATTGGTTCCTTCCGAATAACTGATACTCCCCTGAGCCAATGGGGCATAGAAATTATGGATGTATTTTTCATCCTCCGGCCTGGGATTAATGCATTCCCTTCCTAACGTCATTGCATAGGCGATATCCCAGTCGGGGATGGGGTACTGGCAACTGTAACTGTGGGTGATATCGGGGTATAAACGGATGGGGATCGAAGGATTGATCAGTTTTTTCACCTCTGGAAGTGGTGTTTTTATCCATGGACCGTAAACGACCCCGCCAAACCAGTCATATTGACGGTTGACGTGTTCATAAAATTTGGCATACCATTGTTTGCTGGGTTTAAAAACCTGCGGGGAAACCCATATTTTAGCATTCGGGTGATATTTATGAAGAACGACCGCCTCTTTTTTAAGCCATTCAAAAAGGACATCAGGTTCAAGATCACCTGGATCTCCTGCCGGAACGAAGAGGGCGTCCAGTTTTGGCAGTACGCTGAACACCTTTTCACGCTCGGCCAGCTCTGCGTTTATTGAATCGGTTGATGTATAATTACTTCCCATGTTGGGATACCACATCCACAGATCGAGACCATATGATTTGCAAATGCGTGATTGTTCAGCAATCATTTGAATTGCCGGCAATTTCATGTGTACACTTGTCGCGTCATCATCCGTTCGAGGCGGCATAATCTCAATACTGTTGGCTCCGAAGATGGCCAGATCCCGAATATAGCGGTCATATTGTGCAACGCTCCAGGCATCGTAGGCGTTCGTTTTTGGACGATAACCCAACTGATGTCCACGAATCGGATAGGCAGGCGTTGAGGAGATGCTGATGTTGGCCGGAATTAAAACCTCGCCCGAATGAATGTCTATTTTCCGGAGTACCTTTCCGACACCGTAAAGGGCGCCACGTTCATCGTGACCGGCAATAACCAAAGTTTTGTTGTCAACAAGGGCGATTTTGTAACCATCCTTACCGGTTGGCGGCAATTTCAGAATAGCCGATTTGCCGGCCTCCGACAATTGATCCATATGTCCTTCAACACCAACAACGATTACCTGTTTCCCTGCAGCTGGTTTGTTGATCACCGGAAGGGAGATTTGACTCCGTTTTTGAATCTCTTCCTGCAAAACCTGGACTGCTTTCTGTAGCTGGATATTTTTCTTCTCAGGGAGAAAAACTGAGGCTTTTGAAAAATCGGCAGATTGCGCGATACCTGTATATGAGAAGATCAGACAGGTCATTAAAATACCGGTAAATTGTTTGTAGTTCATGGTTAATCTTTATTTGAGTTCAATTTATCCTGCATAAGAGGTCGGGAAATGCATCAAATTATTTTTCTCTTCCTTTAATGCTTTGCCACCTTAACGGGAACCTTATCTTAAAGTTAGAATACTTATGGCATTATTCAAAAATATTCAGGGACTAATTATGGAAGAAATGACTTGCGTCCATTTGTAGCCAATCTTCTGAGCCATACTTTTTAATGTAAAATCTGAGCCTTTGGTTTCCGATTTTCTCCAGAAATTCAATTCTTACCGGATGATAACCTTTTTTAAGTGCTACAGCACCTATATTTGCCCCTTTTACAAGGGTATTTTCATCGACAACTGTTTTGTTCCCGATAGATATCCGGCCGACATCGTCGGCTTTAATCATCAATTGGTAGAAATTATCCTCCTCAATTTTTATGAAACCGGTAAATACGAGCCCCCAGTAGTCTTCTCTTAGCGCAAAGTCCCTGACTGTAAAGTTATTGGCAACACCATCCGTTTCCGGTTTGAGTTTTGTAAAATCGGGCATTGTTGTCCAGTTTCCTTCATAGTATTTGTAATTCAGTCCCGGTTGGGGATTGGTTACTTCGACAGGTAATAAAAAATCAGATTTTTCGAATTTGCGGGTTTCAACCGAAGAGTATTCATCTTTGGAATTTTTAAGGTAGAATGAAATAATGGATGTTCCCGTAATTTCAATGGGCCTGGTGTATTTTTCTTCTGCCGAATTATTGAGCTTGAAGATGGTTTCAAGCGCTGAGTATGGATGTTCAAAACCAATAACCGCTTTACCGACAAAGATATTGATGTCCCGGTTGATAAACTCCGTTTTTCCGGGCTCAATGGTCATCTGGTATCTTCCATGCATGGCAAATCCCGGATAATCAGGATGATTATACTTCATTTCCCAGTCGAAGCTCAGCAGGTCAACTGAACTTAAATTTATTGGCTTAATTGCACTGAAAGGGACTTCAATCACCTGGTTGATACCGGCTGCCAGATGAACCGAAACTTCAGGTTTATCAATCTGAAGCTGGTGATGATGAAAGAAATTGATATTAAGATCCAGATCGGTATCCGTTGGATTTATGAAAGAGAGATAAAGCGTTCCACTGGTCAGATTTTCACCCTTATTGCAAAGGATAAGATGGTTGAAATTCGCATTATCCAGCATTGGCTTGGCAAGTTTATCGGTTTTATCGTTGCTGATATCGTGCGATAAGATCCCATCCAGCCTGAGGTTGGCGATTACCGGTCCGTTATTGGTCATTGTTACCCATGAAATATGGTCAAATTCACCAAGATAATTACCTCTCAAAGCACTTCCCGCACCGGTAGTGCCGAGTACGTAATAATTGGATTCATTTCGGTCTGAATGCTGATAATGATGTTCATGACCTGCAATAACGGTGTATTTCCTGGTTTTTAAGGCAGCCTCAATTTTACCGAAGCGTCCGTCGGTATTGTATTTCCAGATTGGGTGATGCATAAATATAAACGTCCAGTGTACCCCTTCATTCTTCTTTAGGGTATTCAGAACAAAATCAGTTTGTTTTAAAGTCAGGTTAAAGTCAGTATCATCATTGGTATCCAGGGTAATGAACAGGGTATTTTTATAGACAAAACTATAATACCGTTTGCCATACAATTTTTCCCACTCCTTTCCCATTGTTTTATTTGTAATATCATGATTTCCCGGAAGATAGAAAAAGGGCATTTTGAGACCGGAGATGATTCCGTTGACCTCGTTCCAGTCTTTTTTTATGACTATGGTATCAGTGGTATACCCTGGAATAAGATCTCCGACACACATCACAAACTCAGGGAGCAGCATGTTGAGTTTTTTAACCCCGTCTTCAAAGACCCCGGGACGACTGCCACCCTGCTTGTCGCTCATGATGCCAAACTGGAAATTATTTGGATCATTATTGAAATTCAGGTTTGTCCAGGGTTTTTTGATAGTTTCAACATCCGATTTAAAACGGCTGGATGTTGTACATGCCGAAACGATCAATATCAAACCAATTGTGTGTAGTAGAATGTATTTCATAATCCGGATTTGCTATCTAAAGAAAAATAAAATAGAATTAAGTTATGTATTATTATACGGTCTTATTTTTAGTTCTGCCACATCTCTTTCCACAACTCTTTAAAACCGGAGTAAGATTTGGCCTTCAGGAGGACTGTTTTTCAGGCATGATATTCTGCATTCTAAATTGAGTTTGAATGAGGGTATCCAAAAAGTCCATTTAAACCGCAAAGTGCGCAAAGAAGGCGCAAAGTGCGCGACATTAAGTAATTTCTGTTAAGGCTATTACTATTTTTGCGAAATTCCTCTGCGACCTTTGCGGTTTATTTTTATACCAGTTAAGACATCCCCATGTCTTTATGATGATTTTCCTGAATTTTAAGCCAGGACAACTAATTCGTTTTAACCAGTAATTTCTTTTCGTTGGCAACAAACATGCGTGTGCTCTGGGTAAAATCGCCACCGAAAGGGGCTTTATACTTTAAATCGACATAGAATGCCTTAAAACCCGATTCCGGTATGGGTACCTGAAGGGTAATTTCGGCTTTATTCGCCGAATTGAGGCTCTTTCCGGACCAATGCTCATCCCTGAAATCCTGATCTTTTGAGTCGGCGCTCCAAATCAATGCATCGAGCAACAATTCAGGAGTTGATTTGATGATCAGGGTGATTATTCTACCCGTCTGCGAGATGGAATAATTACAAATCGGATATTTGCCGTTGGTTACAGTTGTTCCGACAAATGCACTTAAAGTGGCAAATGCCTTCTTTTTGTCACCAAGGTCATGGGCGGCATTTGGGGTGTAGCAGATGTGATTATCCCCTGGAATTGAGTCAATATAATTTTTTACCGCGTCTGATGGCCAGTAAGGATCGTTTGTTCCCATAAAGATCATCTTTGGCATGGTCAGGGTTTTGCGGTAGGAATAGGGATCAACCATTTTCACAAGGTCGCTTCCACCTGGAGTATTAAATTGCTGGGCAATTCCCAGTTTCACGTAGTCTTCAATCTCAATACTGTAATCGCCCCAGACCTGTTTCTGGTAATCAACATTAACCGGCATATTAAGCACATCGATCACCATCGGACCAATTGCCTTTACACGGTTGTCGTTTGCACCTGTTAGCCAGGTTGTCCAGCCCCGTTTTGAAGCCCCTGAAACAATAAAATGTCCCACTTTTCTTTTGATCTCTTTTTTCGAAAACTGCTGTACAACATCCATTGCCCTGACAGCGCTTTTTGTCATAGGGAAGAGTAGTGGCCACGTGAAATCGTGATCCCCCAGGTACTGATGAAGTGTATACGATATTAATGCATCTTCTGTACGGTCTCCATAAAGGGGTTGATTGGGAACCTGCCAGATCAGGGAAACAATTGACATGTTGGTCTTAGCCAGATTGCTAAGTGATTTGACCAAATCCTCGTCCCATTTGTGGGTGCTCGGCACCGTGTTATCGTTATGACCACCCGTGATAAACAGGAGGGCGTCATTAAATTTCAGAAGATCGGGAACCATAACGAACATCTCATGTTTCCAGGCGATTCCGCGCCAGGTTTGGGAAGTATATTCCAGGCGGTAAAGGGTCACCCCATTATCACCCGATTTCTTCTCCTTCACATCCCAGGTAAACGATTTGTCCGCATTATGCAGGTATGCCTGAAGTGCATTTCCCGGTGTAATGGGACTATACGGACTCTTTGCAAATAAGAATGTTACAGAACAAAACAGAATAAAGAGTGCTAAAATTGATTTTCTCATTTTCATTTTAATATTTATAATAATATATGGTTTAAAAATACATTTCCACTTTTAAAGATTGTCAAGGGGTAACAGGATCAAACTACTAATTCAAATTCAATTTCTCCGTCAGGTATTTCAGGTTCAAAATTGACCCCAACTTTCTCCCTTGTTATTTTGTCAGGAGTGGCTTTGATTTTTAAACCAGCGGCGAGCTCAATCTGATAAGGAGGAATTCTTTGGCTGGCGGGAGGAAGGACCTGATCTGAAAAAACGATGGGTGTCTGGTACCAGAAGGCGACAGAACTAACCCAGTCTGCCCGTTCATTGGATCCGGATAACTGGTTCCCCTGGTTATCTACCACGCTTCCACGGTGTTCAATTGAGAATTTTAACGACTTTCTGAACCGGATGGGGTCAGCTATGTGCCAGCGATATGCTGTAACACGATCACCTGCCAGGGGCCCTTCATATAATGGGACGCCATGAAATGAACCGGCAAATTCACGAAATCCCCAGGCATCACCGAAATAATCTTCCGTCCCGGTTCCCTGAATGGAAGGGATTTGCTCACCGTCAATGTAAAACCGGTCATCACCTTCTCCGAACCAGCCATTTTTTGTCTGAAGAACAGAATAAACTGTTCCAATATAATTTCCTCTGCCCGTAGTGTTCAGGATGATGTGATCTCCCGGTTTGGCCGGAGTTTGCTGGTGGTATCTTGCATGGAAATAGAGCACATCTTCAGGAAGCGACTCCACTTTTTCCCAGTCGACGTAGTAGTAAAAATAGGCCTGTCCAAATCCGGGCAGGTCGTTTGACAGGGTAATTTTCGCATGTTTTTTAAAGGGCATTCTCCAGAAGCAGTTTTGGGCCCGGCCATGCAATGAAACGCTCACGGGTAGAGACGCATAATCTTTTTTGGCACCATAGCCAACTCCGAAGAAATCGCCTAACGGGACTTCAACGCTGGGTTTCTCTGCGCCATCCCAATAGATTCTTAAAACCAGGGCCCGCGCCGAATAGGGATTCAGAGAAGCTGAAGTGTTCCAGATATGTATAATAACTCCGGGACCTTGTAAATCTGCAAGGACAAGGGTTTCACCGGGTAAGATCTCTTTGGAATCACCATTCCCATTAAAGTTGGAATCGGTACTGGATGATCTTTTGCTCTGACCATTTGAAAATATAGTAAGCTGATCAAGTAGAGAGTTTTCAATCGTGGAATTGGTCTGGGCGAGGAGGAGCTCAGCGTTTGTCAAAAAACAACAGAGAATTAAAATTCCAGCCGGTATCTTCTTCATCCTTAATATGTAATATTGTACTCTTTGCAAAAACCAGGCAGGAGATATTCATGATTTATCTCCTGCTTGTCTATGTTATTGATGATTGACTACCAAGGTTTATTTGTCCCCTGAAGCAGCCATGGTTTTGTCCAGTTGCTATTCTGTCCGTCTGTAGAATAGGTGGTTGCCTGCAGTTTGGCAATGGCAGTTTTTGAGTTATCCGGGTTGTAAAGCAATTCGTTGTTGCCATACATAAACCGGACCGGTAAAACAGCCCTTTTGGCCACTGGTCCCGATACTAAAGCCGGCAATCCTGTCCTGCGAAAATCAAACCATGACTCGGCTGCAGCAGTCCAGCTGGCAATCCATTTTTGACCCATAATCTGACTTAACGTGCCATCATAAACAACTCCCGCGGAGGCAATGTAGGTGGAATAAGATGCTCCTAATCCCCATGCATCCAATGAAGCTTTTACCCCGGCATTGTAATGAGCCGCAGCAGTTCCGCCTGCGTTCCAGCCTTTAAGGGCAACCTCAGCAAGGCTAAAACGGATCTCGGCTGCCGATAACATCCTTACTTTCAACAGTGGATTTGCAGAGGTAGCGTAGATATCGTTCAGTTGGGAGGCATGTGGATTGGCATCACCCTGGTTCAGATTTGGACTCAAATTATAAAAGAACACAAATGTGGACCATGCCGGCGGATAACCAACGTAATTCTGATCAAGATCGAGTGGCAATCCATATTTGGTTTGATAATCATTTGCTATTTTTTGGGAAATAATCCGTTTTCCCCCTACGATCTGATCATAGTTGTCGGCCTTGGTTGGATCAACGACCAACGGAATTTTTACCTTGGCAGCCCAAACTGCTAAACGTGGATCATTTAAATTCTCCAGTTTTTTAACCAGGGTTGAGCACATTTTAATCCTGGTAAAATTGGACTGGTCTGTACTGAACTGATTGGTTGTGGGCCATGAATCGCCGGAGCCTAGTCCGACAAAACCGTAAGCGGCATCGTCGGCAGCATCAAGAATAAGTGGATAATTGGCGGGTTGACCTGCAATTTTTTCAATTCCTGCCTGAGCAACAGCCGGTTCTTTCGCCGAAATCCGCAAATAATACCTCAAGGCAAGTGAATTTGCAAATTTGCGCCATTTGGTAACATCACCTGCATAGAGGATGTCCTGAGACGAATTAATTTCCTTGTATTCACTCACGTTTTTGGATAACAACGTATTGGCGCTATCCAGCATTGCAATTACCCCCAGGTAGATATCTTTTTGGGGATCAAAGACTGGCTGAAAAAAGGCGGAACCCTGTTCGCCCTTAAGCGCCTGGCTGTATGGAGCATCCCCCCATAAGTCAGCAATCAGTCCAAAGTTATAGGCTTTAAGAACCAGTGCAACCCCTGTCTGAAAATCGAGATTTGAGGCTTTTGATTTTACCAGCATCTCCTGGGCATTTCTCAGGATACCATAGTTACCTGACCAGGTTTGATCACTCCAATCATAATTATTGTGTCCGGAGGACCACCCATCTTTCTGGGTATGTTGCATTACACCTGCAATATCGCCATAACCCAATCCCAGAACTGTTCCGCCGGTTGAGGTGATTACCGTAGCCATCAGTAAATTTGGAGATGCATTTGCCGGGTCAACCCCATTTGGGTTAATATTCATATCTGTCAGATTCTTACAGGAATAGGTAAGAAGTGCAAACAGCATAATAACTAATGAAATTTTATTTATAGTAGTGTACATAATATCGAATTTTTAAAATTTCTAAAAAGTCAGGTCAAATTTTACGCCAACAGGAATTACCCAGGGATCAAGATTGTATCTTTCAATCCCCTGTTTAAATTGTACACCTCTTTTACCTTCTGTTGAGGATTCAGCCTGGAATGCGCGTTCAGGATCGACTCCGATTTTTGCTTTTGTCCAGATCATGATGTTTCTGCTGTAGACAGAAACTGCGAACGATTTGATACCACCAATTCTGTTGATGATACTTCCCGGAAGTTTATAGCTGAGGGAGATTTCTCTAAGTTTTACAAAATCTGCATCAAACATGGCATCCTGTGTAAAATCCCATCCATTACTGATGATATAGGGTTGGAACAGGGTTCCGGCATCGCCCAGATTTTCCTTGTAGGTCACTGTACCATTGGGATTAGTAATTGCTACTACACCCGGGACAAAAACACCGTCATGCAAAGCAGTACCTCCCAGATTTTCGAGGAATCCGCCTGTCTCCTGGGTTAATCCTCCGACGACATGAAATCCGTTGAGAATATATTTGTCCTGATTGGCCACCAGCCAGTCGCGAAGCTCTTTACCGGTTTTGCCGTTTGGATTAATCAGACCCTTGAGCCACGAACCGGATAATCCATCATCACGTCCGTACCGTTCTGTTTGCGACACAAATTGTCCTCCACATCTCCAGTCAAGGGTGAAGTTCAGGGCAAATGATTTCCAGGTAAGGGATGAATTTACACCCAGAATAAAGCGGGGATTGTAATTGCCGATTTTGTTTTTTGCATCCTTGAAATTCTTATCTACCTGCCACTCGTAATCGGGTTCAGGACTGATAATCGGATAGCCATAATAGGGAGAGCTTTTATCTTCAACGGTCATCATTTTAGCATCATAGATTGCTCCAACTTCATCACCTACATAAGACCATGCGCCGCCTTTTGCATCTTCCCAGAATTTAATCGCTTCAATTCCAGGTGAAATTGATTTGACCCTTGTCCGGTTACGGGTCAGGTTTGCGCTGATGTCCCAGTTCCAGTTATTTGTTTTAACAGGTGTTCCGCCAAGTGAAAGTTCCCACCCCTTGCTCTCAAGCAGTCCGGCGTTGATGTTGATGGCGTCAGATCCTGTAGAACTGGCAATGGGGATATTTCTCAGGATCTGATTTCTGTTATCTGCCTGATAATAGGTTCCCTCAAATCTTAACCTGTTGTGAAACAGACCTAAATCAATACCCGCCTCTTTGGACGTGGCCTCCTCAGGTTTGAGGTTTGGTGTTAACAGGGTTCCTGATTTGGACAGTCGGATGGCTCCTCCCCATTGTCCTATGTTTCCATAGGTATTTACAAGCTGGTATGGATCGGTATCGTTACCAACCTTGGCCCAGCCGCCGCGGACCTTAAAAAGGGAAACATTATCTCCCAGATTCACAATCTTGTCGATCAGAAAGCTTAAAGATGCAGAGGGATAGAAATAGGACCTGTTCGCGATTGGCAATGTACTTGACCAGTCATTTCGGGCGGTCAGATCGAGGTAAATTTTATCCTGCCAACCCAGGTTTGCCAGGGCATAAACACTGTTGATCGCCTTTTGAGACCAGCCGCTTCCATATGAAAGGGTCCCTGATTTAATATTACCTACCGAAAAAACATTGGGGACAATGAGACCTGCAGTTGATGAGTTGGAGATGCTTTGACCTTTCATGTAAAGGAGATTACCTCCGGCCGAGACAGATACGCTTACGCTTTTCAGTTGCTTTGCATAAGTGGCAAGAAAATCTGTATTTGACTGATAGCTTTTTGATGTCTGTATCCCGTAAGCCCCATTGTTTGGTTCACCAGTATACCCGGGACCGATTTTTGATTCACGAACTTCGTCAAACTGGTCCACTGCATATCTTGCAAAAACACTGAGCTCTTTGGTAATCTGCCAGTCAGCCTTTAAATTTCCATATAGACGATCTCTCGAAAAACTGTTGTTGACCTCATAGGCAAGGAAGTATGGATTATTATACTTGTAATAGGGAACATTTTGTGTAATTCCCTCTTTGCCAGGCGCCCAATAATTTTCAAGCTCCCTGATATCTGTGTTTTGAGGGACAGCAAACGCCCATTGCATCGGGTTGGTTCCCCTGTTGCTCGAAGGACGGTTATTTGACCAGGACTTGTTGATATTAATATTGGAAGTGATCGAAAAGTTGTCCCGAACCTTGATTGTAGCAGAAGTGGTTAAATTATTTCTGTACATGTCGGAATTAGGGATGATCCCCTTATTACTCATGTTGGATACGCCGATCCTGTAATTAAACGCTTCAGTGTTATTGGAAATGGCCACTTCGTTTGAGGTGGTAATCCCTGTTTGCACGAAATTCTTGGCGTTGTTGGGATGAGAAACCAGTTCTGTTGGAATCTGTACCCCGTTGGCATCTTTAGGACTGTTCCATTGTACGGCAAAATATCCCTTGTCCAATGGAATTCCGGCTCCTGCCATCTGGGAAGGATCTACCACCAGAGTTGTACCGGCTGGCAAATCAGAAGGCGTAAACGGGAAGGCACCGTTGGCATTTCCCTTGTTGACTTCCCAGAATTTATAAGGATTATCGAAAACTGTATTTGAGGTAACATCAATTTTGACCCCTTTATTTTTCTTCCCGGATTTGGTGGTGATTAACACGACGCCATTTCCAGCGCGCGAGCCGTAAAGCGCAGCAGCGCTGGCCCCTTTCAATACCGATACACTCTCAATATCATTTGAATTGATGTCCGAAATAGCATTTCCATAGTCAACCCGGTTATCGCTGCCAAATCCTGAAACGTTGTTCAGCGTATTTGAAATAGGAACTCCATCGACAACAAATAACGGTTGGTTATCATTACTTAACGAGGTTGCCCCCCTGATCACCATACTTACAGAGGAACCTGTTCCTCCCGTGGAATTGATCTGAACACCGGGAACCTTTCCTGAGAGGGCATTAATCGCATTCTCCTGAACAACCCTTGACATATCTTCTCCGCTAACCTTGGCTACGGCAAATCCTAATGATTTCTCTTTCCTGGTAATTCCTAACGCGGTAACTACGACCTCGTCGACTGCCAGGATGTTCTCATTCATACTTACCGACAGTGACTCCCTGCCATTTACCGGAACTTCCACAGTTTTGTATCCGATAAAGGAGAAGATCAATACCGCATTATTGGAGGGAATCTCAATATTAAATCCCCCGTCGGCATTGGTGACAGTCCCTTTTGTGGTCCCTTTAATCTGGATGCTCACACCTGGCATAGTGCTTCTGTCGGTTGCTGAAATCACCTTGCCGCTGACCTTTTTAACTTGCTGGGCCTCTGAATTTCCCCGCAACCCGTTTTGTTCCGTAGCGCCGGAGCCGGACAATGCTGTTCCAGCAAGTAATGCTGTACCCAACATTACAGGCAATAAATGCCTGATTATTGTTTTATATAAGCTTTTATATTTCATAATTGTTTATTATTCGGGTTTGAAATTATGATGTTTATTTTCAACACGTTATAGGTTAGTTATTTAACCGCCTCGAAAGTAAGGATCAGTGCATGCGAGTTCTTAGGCGCATTGCTTGCAGACAATGCGGCAAACATAACCAGCCGCATCGTATTATCGGTTACTTCCTGAACGATCACTTTGCGTTGAAAATCCATGAAACCAACAAATTCAGTCCCCGAAAAATCCAGGGTGCTGACTCCGGCATAGGTGACGACTCCACCCGAACCATAAACAGAAGGAACTTTAAAGTCCTCATTTGCAACATAAGTAAAAGTGGCACCAGTTTGAGGTGTATATTTACAGGTACACAAACCATAACCTTTACCACCCATGTTTTTAATCCCTGCAGCATTTGTTACCGATGCATATACCAGTCCCGCAAAAGCGGCACCGTCAGCCTTTACGTCATGTTCATACTTTCCGTTAAAATAGAAAGTATAAGTGTCATCATAAACTTCACCCATACCCAGGGCAGTTCCAAAAACGCCTGCGGATAAGGCCGCAACTGTTGAAAAGGTTGCATCAGAATTGGCAAATTTGTCATAAGTTGAATGTCCCGAGGAGAGTTTCCATTTTTTTCCGGCATAGCCTGCTGCGGTGTAATCTCCGGTAAGTAAAGCATAGGGAGTCAATGCAACAGCTACAGTTGCTTTTGCAGAAGCGGTGTCCCCCTGGGCATTTGCCCCGATTAACTTGACCTTGTAGTACCCGCCATCCTTATATACATGAACCGGAGACATTTCTGTACTTTTTGATCCATCTCCGAAATCCCAGCTCCAGGTTGTTGCACGTAAAGTAAGTGAAGTAAAAGCCACTTGTTTTTCAACAATGCTGTAAAATATCCCAACCTGGGGCGGCACAGTAGAAGCCGCCTCTTTTTTACACGATTGGAACAACATCATTCCAACAACGAATGCAAAGCATAACAAGAGTAATTGCTTTCTCATAATTAAAGTGAATTGGTTAATAATTAGACATTTATTTCTTATTTTGGTCATTAAAAGTAAAATAACTAAAGGGTTTCCTGTTAGTGGAAAAAGGACTTTGGAGCGCTGGTTATGACGCTTTTGAAAGATAATTGAAAATTATAATTTTTTTTAATAAATATAATTTCCCCTTTTAAATATTTTACCTTCTAAAGTTGAAAATTAACAAATCTACCTCATCATTGTAGATGGAAAATTGTTTGTGTTACATGGAATTTTAACCTGATAAATCGTCTGTTAAAATCTGTAATACAAATGATTAAGAATGATTGGTTAATGGCTTTACTGCAACTCTGTTTTGTATTAACAGCAAAGGGCGAAAATAGTTTTATCAGCATAAAAAAACAGGCCTGAAAAGACCTGTTTTTTTATGCTGATAAAATATCGGAGATTACTGAATTAACCACATTTTGGAGTATTCAGTATCGCCTTTATCCAGTTTGGCAATGGCTGCCTTGTAATTTGTTGAATTATTTGCCGTTTCTGTTTCGGGATATCTGAAACGCAACGGGAATGCGTGAAGACCATTGATTAATTCACCGTTAAGCTCAATCGCCGGGAGACGGGTCCTTCTGTGGTCTGCATAAGCTTCAACACCCATCAGAAAATGTCCAAGCCATTTTTGTAATGCAATTTTTGCAAGTTTCTGGTTGTCGGATCCGGTGGCAGGAAATTTTGCACTTGTGTTATTGAAGTAAGTACCTGCAATTGTGATGCCCCATCTGCTATTGGCAAGTGTAACCCCATTCTTGTAATAAGTCTCGGCATTTGCTGAAGAAATGTAACCCTTAACAGCTGCTTCGGCCAGCAGAAACTGCACTTCATCAGCTTGGATCATACAAGCTTTAAGGAGTGAATGAGATTTTGCATTGAGTAATTTGGAGAACTTTGATATTTTATAGTTGAAGATAGTGGTAGGAAAGTCGTAACTTCCATTGGCCGCCAGTACATTTTCGTACATTCCTGCCGTATATCCTGCATAGAGTGTCAGTGAGTCTACGATAAACTTTGAAGCTGTCTTGAGATCGGATTTACTTCTATCAATATATTCATAGGTTGAACTATAAGTAAAACCATTCGGATCGGTGGTACTTACAACAGTTCCATTCGAGGCGGAAACATTTGTCCATGGTTTTTCAACAGGAGCCACCCAAACTTTCAACCGGTCATCATTTAACGCTTTCAAGCTGTCAACTAATGTTTTGCTTGGACGAAAGATCATGAAATTATCACTATATCCATCATAAGACATTGGCCAGTTATAAGTTCTGTCACCATCCAGGTAAGGAATAGATGCATTTTCTGCAACAGTACTTATCAGCGGAAGTGCAGCTACTGCAGCAATCTCGGCAGCAGCGCCAGGCAAATTCTTGCTACCCCTCATCAGTAATCGAAGGCGGAGAGAATTGGCAAATTTGATCCATTTCGCCTTATCCCCGGCGTAAAGAATATCGTAAGTCTTATCGATGGGCTCAGTCCCCTCAGTAATTAATGCAGTGGCATTTTTAAGATCCTGGATTAATGCAGGATAAATGTCCTTTTGTTCATCGAATTTCGGGAAAAGTATTCCTTCCTGGCCGCGTAACCCTTCTGTATAATAAATATCACCATATAAGTCAGTTGCTGTGGACCATAGTAAAGCTTTGAAAATCAAAAATATTCCCTCATAGCTCTTAAATCCAAGCTTATGAACATCATTAATGGAGGCCTGAACCAATTTAATAGGTGCAGTGATGCCATATAAATCACTTTTGGGTTTTGTGAAACTTTTATAAATATTATCGTCCGAGTTCCTGTTTCCCTGCATATACTGAACCGATGCTGCAAGTGTCCTGTTACTTGCTCCACCTTCAGACTGATAGGCGAAAGCAGTTTGCTGGATGATTGAGGATAGGAGTAAATCAGGAGTCGCAGACTCTACTGCATCCCGCTTCTGTAACAACTCATCTTCTCTAAGCAGCTGTTTCTCACAGGCCGTTAAAACAAAGAGTGTCAGGAGTAAAATTGATATCTGTTTTTTCATAATTGCGATAAATTTAAGCATTAAAAATCAAACGATAGTTTGAAACCATACGATCCAATCGAAGGCAACGCCTTTCCAACGACTCCCTGATTCTGGCCAATACCTTCGAATGCCGATTCCGGATCAACATATTTATCCGCTTTATTCCACTGGAAGATATTTCTGCCAACAAATCCGATTACTACATTTTCGACTTTAAGCCGTGAGGAGATAGAACGTGGCAAGGTATAGTCCAGTGTTACTTCTTTCACTTTAAAGTTCGTTGCATCCCGGATTAATGATTCCGGGAAATTCCAGTATTGTGCGCCAAGGATGATTCCGGGTAAACTATAGAAAGTTTGCAGCGGATTAGCACCATTGACAATATAATCAGCATCGTTTGCCGGATTGCCACCCGGTTTTAACCAAACACCTTTGATATAACAGGCATCATTGATCGAAACCGGTGTTCCATACATGGCATAGGTCGCAACCAGGCCGGCTTGCTGAGGGTAAGGCATCTTACTTGCATCAGGCCAGGGCAATCCGCCCGTAGCGCCATCACGTCCGCCAACAGTCCATTGATTAGGTCCATTCACCGCATCACCAATGGTTAATAACGAGTGGCCATTGGTCACTGCACGTCGTTCAATATTGGATACATACTGACCGCCCATCCGCAGACTTCCGACAATACCTAATCTGAAATTTTTCCATTTTACCGAGGTATGGGTTCCCAGGATGAAATCGGGGTTGTAATTCCCAATTGATCTGCGGTCTTTCTCAAGGTTGGAAGATTGCCAGTCGCCGTCATCGGTAAGCACCACCATTCCCGCATATTTGCTGGTTTCGGGCATTCTGGTGAAAACATTGTGAGCCCACATGGTTCCAATCTGTTCACCAACAGCTAATCGCAAATCGATATTTGGACCGCTTCCATAAAAGGTTGCTCCGGTAGGCACATACTCCTTTGAGAGTTCTGTAATTTTGGAATCCACTTTACTGAAGTTAAACCCAATCTCCCAGTTCCAGTCTTTGGAACGTACCGGCACAAAGTCAATGGAAGCTTCATAACCTTTTGCTTCAACCGTTCCGACATTTGTTAACATCCCACCATAACCTATACCGGGAGAAGTTGGAATTGATCCCTGTTGATTTTCGTGAACTTTCTTGTAGGCTGTAAATTCGGCAGTAATCCTGTGATCGAGCAGGGAAATATCAAAACCCCCTTCATAAGAAGTGGTAACCTCTGCCTTGATATTTGGATCAACAAGTGATCCTCCAATATTGACTATTTTAGTGCTTCCATAATCAATAGGGCTGAAACTGAATGTGTTATTGCTTCGTGGAGAGCCGATACCATGACCAACCTGTGCAACACCTGCCCTTATTTTGAGCAAATTAATCACTTCGGGAAGTTTAAAGGTGGTCGAAGGTAGCCAGCTTAGTGAGGCTGAGGGATAGAAATGGTGGTTTTTATCTTCCTCTAAAATGCCACTCAAATCATAGCGACCCGAAAGATCCATGTATACCTGGTTGGCAAAACCAACCTGTCCTGTTGCATACCCGCTCTGAGATTTTCCAATTCCCCAGCCACTGTTCGATGACAAAGTACCTGCAACGGCGTTCCCCAGCGAGTAGTCATTTATCCTTACCAGTTTTTCCGCATTGGCAGAATAGCTGTAAGAGTTTCCGTAGGCGTAGTTATAACCGGCAGTACCATTGGTTGTGAATTTACCAAACTCTTTGTTCCAAACCAACATCAAATCGTTCTGTACATTAAGACCTGATCCGTTATTGACAGAATATTTTCCATCCCTTTGATTGCTGTCGGAAAAATCTTTGCCCCTTTTGTATTCGTAATTGTCCCCGCTGTAGTCAATACCTGTACGGGCTACGAATTTGAGTGGTTTAATAATTTCCCAGTCTAACTGAGCCTTTCCGAAGAAGTTGTCTTTTCGGTAGGTATTAATCTCAGAGTAAGCATACATATATGGGTTATCCAACATTGGGGTACCGTCTGGTTTGTAATAAGGGGCATTTTGAAGTTGCCCTTCAAATCCGGTTTTCCAAATGGTCTTCATCTCCTTGATAGGCTGGATGCTTGCAAGAAAATCCATTGTTAATTCTTCAATTACATCACTGTTTGAAGAAGTTTTATTCGGTGTATATTGACCCATATAGTTACTGTTCACAGAGATCTTCAGTTTTTTTGTGATATTGTACTCTGCGCTCAGGTTTGCATTCATACGATCGGTCTGGTTATTGGGCATTACACCGATATTTGACATTTTACCGATTGAAAAACGGAATGCGCCATCTTTATAATTTCCGGATACACTGACGTTATAATTCCGGGTTGCTCCGGTTTGCATAAACTCCTGTAACCGATTTTCCTTGGTCGCTGCAAAGAGTTTTGTTTCAATCCGTTGCGTATCAGTATTGTAGGCGTCAATAGTAGCGGTTGTGAAATCTGCGAATTTTGCACCCCAGTCATAACCGGAAGTATAGATGGATGAAGCACGAATCCCATCTCCATATAGCTGCTGTGTTGCAAAGAAGTTAAAAGGTTTATCCCATACTACTGATGTGTTAACTGTTACGCCAATCCCTTTTTTACCCCCTTTACCCGATTTGGTGGTGATCATGATCACACCGTTACCTGCAGCAGAACCGTAAAGAGCTCCTGCACTGGCCCCTTTCAGGATAGAGATGCTTTCAATGTCTTCAGGATTTAGTTGCGAAAGGAGGTTCCCAAAGTCAGCGCCATTTTTATTATCTACCGATGTTGTTCCTATAGGGATACCATCGACAACAAAAAGAGGCTGTGCCGATAAGGTGGATGATGAAAGATTTAAACTGGTCGCACCACGTATCGTCACAAAGACGGAACTGGCAGGATCGGAACTGGCAGAAGTGAAATTTACCCCGCTTACCCGACCATCCAATGACTTAATTAAGTTTGATCCTGCACCCCTGGATAACTCGGCCCCCTTTACTTCAGAAACGGAATAGGCCAGCGATTTTTTCTCCCTTGAGATGCCAAGCGCCGTTACCACAACTTCATCCATACCGATTACCTTGGAAGTCATGGAGACATCTATTTTACGCTGATTACCGACAACCACCTCTTTGGTATTCATCCCAACAAATGAGAGAACCAATGTCGCGTTATTTGGTACAGACAGCGAAAATTTACCATCGGTATCAGTTATGGTTCCGGTTGTAGTCCCTTTAACAACTACACTGACGCCGGGTAAAAACTGTCCCGTTTCATCCTTTACACTTCCCGTTACAATGTTTTGTGCGAAAAGGTTGTGAGTCATCACAACGAGGAAACACAGCAACATTGCTTTAAGCAATTTTCTTTTCATCATAAATAATTTTTGTTAGTTGTAATAATTGCTAATACTTGATATTTTTAAAAATGTATGTGGCCTTTTCATAAATAAGATTTGATACTTACTTTATAAAGATAAATTATGGCGCTACTTCAAAATAAACGTTCAAAACAAAGTTGGGTTTACCTACCTGCCCTGGTGGAGGAACCGCAGAGATAAAGAGGTTTGCGATCATTTGCGTATCCGTAATTGACTGGATAATACATTCACTTGAAAAATCCAAAATGCCCAAAAATCCCCCTTTGGTAAAGCTCAGGGTCATCACATTATTGTAGGTGACGGCCGATGCATTTACACCATCAGGCGAAGTGGTAATGGTGAAGTTTTTCCCCTCATTGATCTGGAATGTTGCACCGGCAGGAGAGGTGAATGGTTTGGCATAAGAAAGTCCTGAACCTCCCGCATTACCAATATTCGCAACACCATTTAAAGCACAATAGATATATCCGGCAAAGATTCCTCCTCCATTTGGATGAATGATTAAGGACCCATCGCTCTTAAACTCGAAGGTGTCGCCGTAGACTGCGGCCAATCCAACTGCTGCCAGAATACCACCAGGATAAGATTTGTAATTAGGAGAAAATGTCGCCGTTGCAACATTAATATTGAATGACGGTGCGCTGGCACTGATCCTCCATTTTTTGGATTTTGGTGCAACTGGTGTACCACCAGTGAGATACTCCATTTTTGTCTTGGCAGGTATTGTTATCTTATTTTTAACAGTTACCAGACCTCCAGGACCTTTAATGGTTAAAGAGACCTCAATATCTTGAGGGACAGCAATTTGTTTGTAAGTGTGTACCGGAGCCTTAAGGGTATTAATATAGCTGCCATCCCCGAAATCCCATTCATACTTGCTGTCATTTGTTACCTCAGCAGTGAAAGTAACTACTCCACCATCTACCTTGGCCGTAAATGATGCTGTAGGTGCAGGTGTCTCTTTCTTACAACCTACAACAAGAATCAGCCCTATTAAAATCAGACTAGCTTGTTTAAAATACTTTTTCATACAAAAAGATTTAATAATTTAATTAGATACAATACAGGAGTTTATTTTGAAACATAAATTACGTTATCGATTTTTCATTCATCAATGAAAAAATGGGAAACTAAATCATCATTATTTTTAAGGTTTATTATGAGAATTTAACAATCAATTTTATTATTTGTTCAGTAAACAGTGATTAATTAAAATCCAATCTGCCTCTCCCATTGATTAAAAACTCTTTTTGAGTTGATTCTTTTTATAAGCTGGGTATAAACTGGTAGTATAAAATATATTTATATGCGAATTAATGTTAAAAAAATGAAAATGACTTGTGCTATTTTCTTATTTATACATGGAATATTAACTTTTGCAGTGCATAAATTTTAACAATATGACCAACTAAATGGATATAGCATAATAGGAAATTTCAAAATACTATTACTTTTTTGAAAGAAAATTTCACCGATTGAAATGTCATACAATAAAAATTTTACTTTTGACTTTTAATCTTACATGCCGGATTTTATGAACTCAAAAAATGGTTTATCTGACGAATTGAAAAAGAGCGCTGGTTGGACGACTCTTTTAACCCTTTTATTTTTTCTTCTTTACCGGGAGGGTAATACGATTCCCGATATGGTAATTGCGCTGCCATTTTTTATCCTGCTTTATTATTTTTTCTTCTCAATCGGGAGGCCTGAGATCTCTGCACGAATCCACGGGTGGATCGGAAAGGATCTTATAAAAGCGGTCATCTTTCCGGCAATACTGATGACACTTTATATCAGTTATATTCTGCTAAATGGTCAAAACCCCACCCACGGGGTAGTAGCCCTTATCCCTTACCTGATTATTTTTCCGCTTCTGCTCTTCGCTGCCAACCGACGCAAGGTTAAAAAAATTACCTGGATCGATTTTACTGCCTTTGTCCTTTACCTGCTTCCGACCTTGTTCATTGAAGTTAAACCTGCCGGAAATCTCCCGTTTCACGGAAACGATTTTGAATCAATCTACAGGATTAGTTTTATACTCTCAGCAGTATATGCCTTTGTCAATATCAGGGGTTTAACCGATGTCGGATTCTTTCCGGTCTTTAACCTGAAATATCTTTGGACGGCAATCTGGGTTTGGTTTGCCTTCTACCTCTTTGTTGTGATCGTAGGTTACAATGTTAATTTTATAAAATTCGTTGGGCATCAAATCATTGATCATGCTTTGCTTCATAAGATTATCCTTACCCTGATTGCCACTTTTTTTCATACTGCTATTTTCGAAGAGCTCTTTTTTCGGGGAATATTACTCAATATGCTGACCAAAAGAATCGGGCAATCCAAATCATGGAAAATCTTCTGGTATTGCGGACTTATTGCTGCTATTCCTCTGGCTTTGGTTGTAGGATACACGTTAAAAGGTGGGATGCAATGGTTTCCGGCCTTAATGTCCGTTTTGATATTTACAGCAGCTTTTTTGATTGAAAAAGGTGGAAAACAGCAGAGCGGTGTCTTTACCGGGCTTGCCATCACCAGTGTCATCTTCGGACTTGTTCATTACCATTCCCATGCAATCATCTATATCGGGTTTGCCTGTGTCGCCGGCTGGGCCTACGGATATACCTGGCTAAAAACCAAAAATGTATTTTATAGTGCAATCGTCCACACCCTGGTCAACAGCTCAGTTTTGATTTTTGGGTTGGAATTTATAAAATAACTGTAAATTGTAAATAGTAAAATGCAAAAAACTCTGAAATATTTTCTGATCATCTGCACCGTTTTAACACTGATTTACTATTTTGCCTTTGCTTTTCCCTTCCGGGGAGTTCCGTTTAACGGGCAGCGTCATGGAAATCCACCCCTTACACCTGCGTGGGCGCTGGAATGCTGGTTGTGGGAAGATGATTACAATACCGCCAGGCGCGTTGATACCTTACTTGAAGGGTATGCAAAGTATGATATCCCCGTTCGTACAGTAATTTTGGACAGCCCCTGGAGTTTGCGGTATAACGATTTTAAGATGGACACGATCCGCTATCCTGACCCCGGAACCTGGTTCAAAAAACTGCAGGATAATGGTTACCGGGTGATCTTATGGATGACATCGATGGTAAATAGTCAGAGTCAGGACACCCGGATTGAAAAGTCCGGACCGTGGTTTGATGAAGCCAGGGTTAAAGGGTATCTTGCCGCCCGGGGAGACCAGATCAAATGGTGGAAAGGGAAGGGTGGTTTTATTGATTATACCAATCCGGAGGCGATGAAATGGTGGCGCGGTCTACAAAAGGAAGTTTTTAATTATGGTATCGACGGATGGAAGCTGGATGGTACGGCAACACTCTTTTATACCCTTGTGGGACCGGTTCCCCTCTTTTATAAGATGACCCATGATGGATTGATGACTACACGAACCTATATGGACCATTATTATCGTGATGAATATTTTTACGGACTAACTCAGAATCCCGAATTTGTCACCATGTCGCGTGCCATTGATCGCTGGTACCATCCTGAGGGATTTGCCCCGATTGATGCATCGCCTGTAAACTGGGTTGGAGATCAGAAGCATACCTGGGAATCAACCGGTAAGGTAACAGATGAGGACCGGAAAAATAAGGATATTGCCATGGAAGGGATTGATGGCATTGAATTGGCATTGCAGAATATCATGGAGAGTGCGAAGGTGGGTTACAATATTATTGGTTCTGATGTGGCCGGCTTCTCAGGTAAAATAATACCGCCCCGGCTCTATATCCGCTGGACACAGTTCTCAACCTTCTGCGGATTGTTTCTCAACGGCGGTCACGGAGAGCG
>JAHEYS010000329.1 GCA_023251475.1 Prolixibacteraceae bacterium | reverse complement strand
ACCTATCTTGGCGTTATTCTGGGTTTTGTTACAACGGGGATTCTATTACCACGAATCTATTCGACCGATCAGGTCGGACTGCTTAAAATACTGGTGGCCTATTCCACACTGGTTGCCCAGTTTGGAACATTGGGATTTAATGGAGTAACAATCAGGCTTTTCCCATTTTTTAAAGATCCGAAAAGCAGTCATCACGGATTTCTCCCGCTGGCTCTGATCACAGGGATTGCAGGTTTTCTGATTACCCTTGGATTGTATTTGATCTTCAAGAATCGGTTTATCGAATTCAGCAGTGAGAAATCTGCCCTTTTGATTGATTACCTGAATTATCTGATAATTCTGATCTTTTTCCAGATCTTCTTTACCCTTTTCGATGGATATTACACCGCTCTTTTAAATAGTATTCATGGAACTTTCCTCAGGGAGGTATTTCAAAGGGTGCTGATAATTATTGGAATAGCACTTTTCTATTATGACTTTCTCGATTTTCATCAGTTCGTCATCTGTTATATTGCTGCCATGGCGGTTCCAACGATCTTTATCATGTTTACACTGATCAGTGAGGGACAATTTTCGCTCAGATTGGATATCAAATTCCTGAGAAAACCGCTTTTGGCCTCCATCGGCCTGATGGCCCTGTTCAGCATCCTCAACGGCTTTTCGGTGATCATCATCCAGACCGTGGATACCATCATGGTGAATGGGATGATCGGACTAAGTGCAACCGGGGTCTATTCAGTTTGCTTCTTTTTTGGAATATTTGTTGGTTTGCCGGCACGCTCTATTTTAAAAATTGCCAATATCGTTTCGGCAGATGCCTGGAAAAACAATGATCTGAAGATGATCAGGAATATTTATGAGAAAAGCTGCCTTACATTGTTTATCATAGGATTATTAATGTTTTTAGGGCTTTGGATCAACATAGATAATATCTTCAAAATTCTTGGGCCTGAATATATTTCGGGAAAGTGGGTCATTTTTTTTATCGGACTTGGGAACCTTATCGATATGAGCACCGGGGCCAACAGCTCGATTTTAGGAACATCATCGTATTATAAAGTTCAGACCGTTTTTTTGATTATCCTTGTCATTTCCCTGATCTGCACCAACCTGTTGTTCATCCCCCTGTTCGGAATCACGGGGGCAGCCATCGGGGGAGCAGTATCACTGGCGATTCTCAACCTGCTCAGGTTTCTATATTTATGGCATAAATTCAGTTTACAGCCATTCAACTACAAGTTTATTGTTATTGCAGCTATTGGGATTTTCTCCTGGTTCATTACCACACTTTTACCTGCATTTCCAAACTTCATAACCGATATTTTTGTCAGGAGTGCGATCCTGACTATCCTGTTTTGCCTCCCCGTTTACCTTTTGAAGCTATCGCCGGATATCAATACAAAAGCTGACGAAATATTGAGATTATTAAAGGTCAGACATTAACGGGCTTACTTTCAGACCTGCTTTTTTGTCATTTCGAAATGGATCTCCTGGCAGGGGTGGCGGTAGCACCTGAATTCCTCATACCATTCCTGGGCATCAGAACTCCGGTTCACCCACTTCGAATAGAGCCGTCTGCGTAAATTCAGTACCGGGCGAAGTGAATAGAATCTCAGGTATCTTCTGGTGATATGAAACTGCAGATCGTTGTAAAAATTTGGTACTCTTCTTTTTAACTTTGTCACTTCATCCGCAAAGTAATCGAAAGTGTACAATCCAAAAAACCGGCGATGGGTATAGTCGGAATAGAAATGGGGATTGCTGAAATGGGGGACAATGACCCGGTGGATTCCTCCCGGTTTTAGTACACGGTAAATTTCCCGGATCAGCTGCTCAAGGTTTTCGATGTGTTCAAGAACATGCCTCGAAAATAGCTCATCGACAGAATTATCAGGAAGAAAGGGGAGTCCGTTCTCAATATCGGCGATGATATCCACATTTTTATCTGCAAATTTATCCACACCGATAACACCGTATAACTTATTCGGACCACAGCCCAATTCAATAACAATACGCTCACTGCTCCCCATTTTTCGGGTAATAATTTCAGGGAATATCATTTCAATAATAGTTTTTCAAGTTTTTTAAAACAGATTTCTCTGCTGTACAATTCAACCGCATCTCTCCTGCCGCATGATCCCAATCGGGAACGAAGCTCAGGGTCATTGATTAACCCTTCCAGAAACAAATACCATTCCTCCTCAGTAGCTGCCAGATATCCGTTTTCCCCCGGTTTAATGATCGACTGATTAATGCCAACCGGACTTGCAACACAGGGTATTCCGGCAGAGAGGTATTGCAGCAGTTTGTACCCCCCTTTCATTCGTGTCCATTCATTGTCGGGCAACGGCATAATTCCGATGTCCATCCTCCCCAAATCTTCATTTTCATCCCCGAAGTGCCACATTTTATTGGTATGATCGGTCCCTGAGAGGCTATATTCAGGTTTAGCACCGACTGTTAAAAAACGGATCCGGTACTTTTTAGCCAGCATCTGCAGGGGTTTTTCAACCAATTCCAAAAATTGTGTAGTCCATGGTGAACCGATCCAGCCGATTGTCACAGGCTGACCATGATCAATTGACTTATGGCTTGCCCGGATCCGATCTGTCTCGACAGGTGAAGGAATTACTTCGGCAGTTTTACCATTTAAAAGGCAAAACGGTTTCAGATACTCAGTACTTACAATCACACTGTTGGCATACCTCACCATATTGGCCACTTTCTCCCTGATCCCGGGCCTTTTTGGACTGATATATATGGCATCATCAAAATCATAAATAATAGTTATTACTTTCTTATTCAGGATTTTTAAAAGATATTTACTGATAAATATTCTTTGAATATAAACCATGTCCCATCTCCCACACACGATTGCAACAACCATTTTCAGAAAATACCACCTTTTCTGTAAAGGGAAAATGGTGTACTTACCGATTAATCCCGAAGGTATCCGGGAAATTCTTGGTATATGATGAACGCTGTATCCAACCTTTTCAAAATAGGGGATGTACTGAATTGCCCGGATTCTGGCACTCGCATTATCGATATTGCCATCCGTGAGCATCAGCATCCGTTTTCCCATTTTAATTTTCATCATTAATTAATTAATAATCAGCAATTATTTTGTAGTTATTTCAACTGAACTATCCGGTAAGCTATCAGAACTAACAGTAAATTTAATAATTCCAGGTTTATCAAGCGCTTTAATCACTGCAAGGCATTTTCCATGAAAAGCTTTATGCTGTGGCGACTTGAAAGATTCATGACTTACCGGATCTCCATTATCGGTACCTGCAATGATCCCCGGGCCATCTACCTTAAATTTCACGAGGTTATCGGCATCAGGAACAATGACTCCGTTTGCATCGACCACATCAACAGTAAGATAACTAAGATCATTCCCATCGGCTTTAATTAGAGAACGATCTGCGGTAATCAGTAACCTGGCAGGAATTCCGGCGGTTTTCACCTCTTTGACCAATACCTGCCTTCCTGAAGTTCGCGATATAGCCTTCAGTGTGCCGGGGACAAAAGGAACACGCCACATCAGGTGCAGGTCATCACCCTGTTTTTTCTTAATACCCAATGACTTACCATTCAGGAATAACTCCACTTCCTCAGCGTTGCTATACGCCCAAATGTCGACTGTTTGTCCCTTCTTCCAGTTCCAGTGCGGAAATATATGGAGTACATCCATCTTTGTCCATTCACTTTGATACATGTAATAGACATCTTTGGGGAACCCGGCCAGATCAATAATTCCAAAATACGAGCTACGCGATGGCCACCAATAGGGAGTGGGTTCTCCCAGATAATCAAAACCTGTCCAGATAAACTGACCAGACAGAAAATCATGTTTTTTAATCACCTTCCAGGTTTCCTCATGCGTCGAACCCCATGGCGCCGAAACATTATCGTAGGATGAGCAGGTGTTATCGGTATTTGGCATCACCCCTTTCCAATTATCGCGAACCGGCCACCGGCTAATTTCGTCTGATGGCATATCGTAAACGCCACGGGTCATTAGTGCCGAAACGGTTTCGGTTCCGATAAATTTCTGCCCTGGAAAAGTGTGGGGAAATGGTTCAAAATCTTTTTGATGATAATTATATCCTATCAGATCAAGTGCACCTGAACGGATGATGAAGTTGCCTGGAACCGGTTTGTCGCAGGCCGAAGTGACAGGGCGCGTTGCATCAAGTTCACGAACATATCCTGCAAGTTCTTTGGCAATAGCAATTCCGGTACTGTCATGTTGTTCCCTGATCTCATTTCCAATGCTCCAGATCATTACACTTGGATGATTACGATCGCGCATAATCAAATCCTGAATATCTTTACGATGCATTTCATCCCAGACTGTGCTATAATCAAATTTATTTTTAGGTTTTTTCCACATATCAAAGGCCTCATCCATTATGATAAAACCCATCTGATCAGCCAGATCAAGTAATTCAGGGGCGGGTGGATTGTGTGAAGTGCGAATGGCATTACAGCCCATCCCCTTCAGAATTTCGAGCTGACGTTCTATGGCACGCCTGTTTACCGCTGACCCAAGGCAACCCAGGTCATGATGGTTGCATACCCCGTTAATTTTCAAGTTCTTCCCATTCAGAAAAAACCCCTTTTCAGCAGAAAACTCAAAACTGCGGATACCAAACAGCGTAGTATAATTATCAACCAGTTCACCATCAACATAAACCTGTGAAACTACAGTATACATTTTTGGTGCATCCAGATTCCACCGTTCCGGATTTTTTATTTCAAAATTGAATTTTGAGATAAATACTGAATCCTTTACGCCGTTTGTTTCCATTTTGCCTTTGGTGACCTCCTTCCCTTCCGGATTTAAAATAGCAGTTCTCACCACCAGCTTTTGGCCGGAGGTCAGTTTATTTTTAATTCGTGTGACGATTTTTACTTTTGCAAGCTCATTTGTGATTTCAGGAGTTGTAATTTGGGTCCCCCATTTTGCTACATACGCTTTACCGGTTGTAACCAGCCAGACATTCCTGTAAATTCCGGATCCTGAATACCAACGTGAATTGGGTTGCATGGAGTTATCAACCTTCACGGCCAATATATTTTCTTTATTATCACCCAAAAGATAGGGCGTAAGTTCATACCTGAACGAGCTGTATCCATAAAACCTTATTCCAAGGGAATGACCGTTAATCCAGACCTGGCTGTTTTGATATACACCGTCGAAATCGATAAAAACACACCGCTTTAAATCTTCCACATTAACTTTAAAACTTTTGCGGTACCATCCGATACCTCCGGGGAGTGCGCCGCCGCCTGGGGTAGCCGGATGTTTATCACTGAAATCCCCCTCTATGCTCCAGTCGTGCGGCACATTTAAAACACGCCAGGATTTATCATTGAAGCCCGTTGAGTCGGCACCGGCAATATCCCCAAGGTTAAATTTCCATTCTTTACCAAAGTTTATAACGGTCCTTGCACTCTTTTGTGCAGAAACACCATTATTTAATAGCAATAAAAGGAATAATCCAATGAAAGCATTAAAGTGTAGTTTTTTCATGTTTTAAGAATTTGACTGCTTTTAAGTAATTGTCAATTAATAATGTTCAATTTTCAATGCCGCTCCTGATTGAACTTCTGCAATTTATAAAGATCCAATTACGACATTCATTTATTTAAATTACTAAATATTTAATATCACCTTAATAATTATACCCCTGTTTTTTATGCTTTTACCGGATTATCAATCAATTGCCTGAACCGTTCTGCCCTTCTTCCATTATCATACAGCGTTATAACCTGTTCCCTTGCCATATCCCTCAATTGAATATTATTGTGATTCGCCCTGATAAATTCTGCCATTAATTCCGGATTCCAGTTCTCCACAGTTAATCCCGCACTCCCAATTGTGATTCCAATATCGCCAACATTGGTCCCGACAGGGATACACCCGCACAGCATCGCCTCACATAGAGCATTTGGAAGTCCTTCTGAACGTGAGAGTTGCGCGTAAATAGAGGCACGTTGATAATATTGACCCAATTGATCGAAATCCTGAGGCGGTAGTAAGATCAGGTTAGCCGGCAAAGGTTCAAAACAGGTTTTTACCGATTCTGTTGTACCAATAATAATAAACTCAAATTCAGGAAGATATGTTGCCAGATCCCGAAACCGGTCAAGCCCCTTTACCATCAGGCGCTGAAAATTATCCGTACCGGAAATGGTCATAACCGTTTTAGACCTGTTATATTCGCTGAAGTTAAAATTCGTGGAATCAACGCGGGTTGGAATGGTCTCTGCCCTGGCGTCAGGGTCAATTAACTTAAGCTTTTTATGCAATGCTTCAGCGACAGGTAAACAGATACCGGCATATTTAAAGGTATTTCTGGTAAAGAATGACCGTAAGGGATGGCATAAGGCTCCGTAATGATATTCAGGCAGTGTTGAAACATCATAACCCCCTATAACTACACATGATTTTTTTCCAAATAACCTTGCGAACAGAACAGGAAGCAGGGAATGGTAATCTCCAAACCAGATAAAAATGGTATTATATTTAAAACCCTTAAACATCAGATAGATGAGCTCTTTAAACAATTCGACTCCTGTATTGAAAATCCCCTTGCCAGGTTTAAACTGATATCTTTTGACTTTTGCAAAACCTGACAAAATTTTAAAATCAGCCTTGACGAAGGAAGAGTAATTAACATAAACAAACAGAATCGATTGCTTTTGCATAGTTTATTGAATTTAATCCATGCGCGAAAAAGGGTGTGATGAAAGGGGTTTCCCGGCATATGGATGATAATCGCCTGTAAGGCCAACGGGGGTCTGATTGCGGATATCATAAACGATCCCGATCGACTTTCTTGCCTGATCAATCTCAAATCCATTCCCTTTCAGTATCTCTTCATAACTACGCGTATGCAAATCGGTAAATCCCTCACTGAATTCGATCTCCTCCCCTTCTATGGTGATTGACCGAAAGGTTGTCTTCTCCCTCTCTTTTACCTCCTGCGGCAAGGTATCACTGTTTATGCTCAGGAACCACCTGACCCTTGCCTTTTCGAGCATTAAAATTCCGGAGGCCCTGTCATGGGTATGAAGGTTAACACGGTTTTCGATAACATCGCCAAATATCCAGGTAAGCATATCGAAAAAATGGATTCCGATGTTGGTGGCAATTCCTCCCGATTTGGATATATCTCCTTTCCAGGAGGTATAATACCAGTTTCCGCGCGAGGTGATATAGGTAAGG
>JAHEYS010000021.1 GCA_023251475.1 Prolixibacteraceae bacterium | reverse complement strand
TACCCGGGGTTATTCAGATTTTGCCCCTGCAGGGAAATCAATTGAAATGATCATTCTGTAATAACTTAGTCTGGTCAGACGTAATTTATTTACTGATAATCTGCGCCCTGAAAGGGCAGTCGATCAATAACCCGGGGCGAAACCCCGGGAAAGCGATCAGATGCACGCAAAAACTCCAGACCTCCCTTCGGACGGAACGGCGCCGGAGCCAAATGGGATGGTCTCAAAATCCCCCCTGGCCCCCCTACATCCCCGAACCCCTCCACAGGCGGGGAAGTGAAAGGGGGAAATCTTCCAACTGAATCTTTTTTGCCACGTAAGATCCGCAGAATATTAAATTTAATGAATAAAAAATCTGATGCGAAAAATACAAGGGGGATTTATTAAATGTAGCTTAAAATTCATTTCGCCACCAAAGTACCAAAAGGCGCCAAAGTCCTTCTTTACCACTTCTATTTTTGTGAGCTAGTGGACAGATTAAATAGGGTCCGCCTAAAGGCTGACTTTTTTTGTCCACAAATTTTCACTAATTTTCACTAATTCTTATGGTGTTGTTTTTTTTCACACCGGTGGTGTGAAATGGAATAATTGCTTTAATTAACTACGCTGATCCGCCAACTGGCAGATTCGTGTTAATTAGCTTCGCTGATCTTCGATTAGTGCTAATTAGTGGACCCCTTTAATTTCTCGTGGAATCCTATTATCTTTTAAAAAGAAGTGAACGGGTGACGGGTTCAGGAACTGGAAGTCACCCGGTCACTTCTCCAGAGTCAGGCGCTCACTGCAAGCCTGAAAGGCTTTTTAGCATTAACCCGGGGCATCGCCCCGGGATAGGAAAGATGGATGACATTCAGGCTGAAGGCCTGATAGCCGGATCTAAAAAGAAGTGAACGGGTGACGGGTTCAGGAACTGAAAGTCACCCGGTCACTTCTCCAAAATCAGCCCTCACGCCACCCCAAATTAAAAACACAAAGAACCGCAGCGTGCCAACGTGAAATACGTTAACCGTGCGGTTCTTTGTGTCATGATATGAAAACGCTGCGTTAAAAACGATTTTAAGACAGCCGCTTAGACTTAATGTCCCTTTGGTTTCTTGATAGCTGATTTCACCTGGGCTGAACTATCTGCCGGGCTCATCAGCAGCATCATGGTAGCCGCTGTAAAGGCCGCATATTTTCCTGCTTTTTGCAAAGCTTCTTTCCTCGAAATTTTCTCCTCCTCGTTGATGATGGGAGTCTTATTTGTATTTTCCATAGTTATATTTTTTATCTAATATAGTATATCCCGATAATTATTTCGTTATCAGCACTTTGAACACCTCTTTGTAACTCTTCCCATCAATCTTCACGATGTAAACCCGCTGGGCAAGGCCATTGTCAGGAATTTCGTTGATCGTGTTGCTCAGTAACGGGTATTCACCCACCTTGCGGCCAAGGATATCGTAAATGGATGCTTTAGCTCCCGCTTCGGCAGGACCTGTAACGATTATTTTCCCGTTGGTATAGCTGACCGAGAATTTATTTACAGGAAGAGCTGCTGGTGAATCAGAGATCAGGTTGCCGTCGGCGATATGGAGGAATAAACGTCCTGCGCCCGTGGTGTTTGCGGGTAAGCTAACGGTGTAGGTATCGGTTTCTGTCTTCAGCGGGGTACTCACTTTTGCCACTTTATCTTCGAGAACGGCATAGTACCCGGCGGGAAGGATGATCCCCGCGGCTTTAAAAGTAACCGTGCCGCCGGCAGGAAGCTCGATTCCAACAGGAACAGAGAGTTGCGTATCGGTCGCTTTGGGTAAGCACTGCACCTCAAAATTGACAGTACTACCTCCGGCAACGAGGCGTGTGTAGAGCTGGAAGTCATCAGTTGCGAGCAGACCGGCATCGTAGGTTTTATCAACCCCCGTGGTCATACTTTCGTTAAAGGCAACGATGGCGCTGCGGGTCTGTGTTCCAGTTGTGGCTAACAGTGTTACACCAGGCCAGCTCGTTTTTGCTGATTTAAGACTAAGGGCTGCATCGTGAAGCTGCATATCTTTCGAAAAAGTAACCGTGGTGTTTGCATTGGCGTTAATCATAAATCCCTGCCCTGTCTGAATATTAACCGAAGTGATATTCCCGTATGAAGGTCCTGAAGGCGGGGTGTAGCCGCTGTTTCCAATCGCCTTATAATATTGCTCAGATCCACTGTACCCTGCATCTTCGTTCCAGACATAAATGGCGCCGTAATCAGTTGAAAGTACACCACTGTTTTCTGTGAGGAAATTCTTGTTTGATGTAGCGTCACTGGTTAAGCCTATAGCGGAAGTATATGGGTTACCAACCCCATTCCAACCGTTATGTTCGCTTGAGGTCACTGAAGGGGTAACAGTTCCGTTATTCATCGCACCCGTAAACTGAACCGAATTTGCAGCGGTTAGACTTACTAAATA
>JAHEYS010000328.1 GCA_023251475.1 Prolixibacteraceae bacterium | reverse complement strand
GCAGTGTAATTGCTTATTACCTCTTAACACCTGTGCGTCCTGGAGCTGCCAGGAAACCCTGTGAAAATTTCATAAAGTTTTCGCGTGAAGATGTGTCCTGTACTAATAAGCAATTACCAGGGCAAAGCTAACATCACAATTAGTGCAGGGAAATAGAGGGATGATCGTAATTATCTACGACTTTTAACGTATTTTAATTTTACGTCTGGTGAATTCAGGGGTAACAGCGCGGATATCACAGATTTTGGAGAATCGCACCTATAAATTTTGTGATATGCCATTTCAAAAACACAATTCTGGTCAGACGAGATCATTTTTGATCGCATAACTGATTAATCCGGCAATATTATTGGCATTTAGTTTTTTCATCAGGTTGGTTCGATGAGTATCGACAGTCCGGTAACTGATAAAAAGCTTAACTCCGATCTCCCGATTTGAAAAACCCTGAGCGATAAGCTTTAGTATCTCCTCTTCGCGGACTGTTAATATCTCCACCTCCGGATTTAGAGGCTGAAATTCAGGTTTTGAGGCATTTAACAATGATCGGGTTACTCCGGTTGAGAAGTATTGATCTCCCCTGGCCACCCCTCTGATGGCGTTTATTAACTCCTCCCGGGAACTATTTTTCAGAATATATCCATCGGCGCCGATGGCCATCAGGTTTTTGATCATTCCCGCCTCATCATGCATTGAAAGGATGATCACTTTTATCCCAGGTTTGAACCTTTTAATCTCTTTGAGGGCATCAATGCCGTTCATTACCGGCATATCAATATCCATAAGAACAACATCAACATCAAGTATATTCAATAATCGTAACGCTTCACGTCCGTTCTCTGCCTCTCCGGCTACCGCGATCTCCTGGGTGTCACGCATCAGCGACTTCAAGCCCACTAGGATCAACTGATGATCATCTACCAAAAGCACCCTGATTTTATTCATTACACTGCTGCTCTAATCGTTACTGTAGTCCCTTCTCCCAGGACAGATTCATAATGTAAATGTCCCTTAATTCCATCAATCCTGCTTGCAATATTTAACAGGCCGATTCCCCGCTTTTCATACTTGTCCACATCAAAGCCAATCCCATTGTCTGAAACATTGAGAACAACATTGCTTTCATATCTGACGATCTGAACATTAAGCATATCAGCCCCTGAATGTTTGATCACATTATTCACCAGTTCCTGTAAAACGCGAAACAGCGCAAGCTCAGTCTGATTACCGATCCGATCCTTAAATCCGTAATGTTCGAAGCTGTATTTCAGCGGCGTATTTCCAAGGTTCATTTTAAGCATCCCCTCCGCCGCTGCAATAAGACCGAATTGCTCCAGTTCTTTAGGCATCATCTGGTGAGATATTGAACGAACCTCCATATTTGCACTATCGAGCATTTCTTCAAGTTTATCAAAATCTGACAGATAATCAGGCACAATTGCCTTTCGCGACAAGCTTTGGTAATTCAGTTTAATTGCACTAAGTGTTTGTCCAAGGCCGTCATGCAATTCTTTGGCAATTCGTCGCCGCTCCTCTTCCTGCACCTGGAACACGGCGTTCATCCGCGCCTCCTGCTGCAGGATCTTCCCGGCATCAAGTGCAGCCTTCTGTCGCTGATTGTGGCGGTAAAAAAGAAATATCCCGGCCCCTGTCATCGATATAATGACAAAAACAAGTAGCCATAGCGCAGTTTTCCGCTGTTTCAGACTGATTTCAGCATATTCTTTCTCCTTTTTAATCAACTGAAGGTCTTTCTCCAGATTTTCGTTTTCATATTTATTCTGAACATCGAGAATCTGTTGCTGTAGCCGTTCATCATAAACTGAATCCCTGGTTGCAATATATAATTTCATTAAAACAAATGCGCTGTCAGACTGATTGGTGAGCGCTTTCAATTTTGCCATTCCCAATAATGCGCTCATCTCTTCTTCAATAACCGAAATTTTCTTTGCTATTGCCAATGAACGGGTTAACACATTCAGTGCTTCATGATATCTCCCCGTTTCCGTATAAACGGTCCCCATCCGCGAAAGGTTGGAGGATATCCCCTTCAGATCTCCCAATCTTTCCCTGATTTCAAGGGATTCTGAGAATAATTTTATTGATCTTGCGAAATCCTTTTTTGCCAGATAGATATTGCCCATATTGCCAAGGTTTGCACTGATGTATTCTCCGTTTTTCAACACCCTTGACAGTGCCAGGGCTTTTTCGTAATAGTACAGCGAAAGGGTAGTGTCACGCATTTTAGCATATACATTGGCCATGTTACTGTAGGAATTTGCCTCCCCTGCGACATCATTCAATTTCAGGCGGTATTCAAGTCCCATCTTATGATATTCGAGTGATTTATCCAGGTTCCCCAGGTTCTGATGAATGATGGCGATGTTATTTAAGCTGTACCCTATCCCTTTATTCTGACCGAGTTCACGGTAGATCTTAAGTGCAGCAATCTGATTTTGAAGCGCCTCCCTAAGCCTGCCCTGTTTCTGATCGATAATTCCAAGTTTATTATACAACGACGCCATGCCTAACCGGTCGTTCAGCTGTTCCCTGATTTTCATCGATTCACTCAGGTAGTTTACCGCTTTTTTGTAATCTGCCTTATCGATAAACAAAATTCCCAGGTCATTAAAGGCCTGGGCTATCCCTTTGGAAAAGTGAAGATCTTTGGCCAGCTGCAGCGCCTGTTCACCGAACATCAAAGCTGAATCCGCCGATACAGATCGGTATTCCCAACATAAATTACTTAGTAGTAAAACTTTATTCGTGTCAGGTTTGGTACTCAGACTTTGGCTTAATTGATCTTTAACTCTCAAATCAGCACTGGCAACCTTAGCAATAAGTATAAACACAACGATAAAAACCCGTGAGGCCCTCATTCCTAAATTGTTTCAGGTGTATATAATTTGTTCTTATTCCGGCAAATGCGGTATATGGACCAGAAGATCAGCTCAGCGAAACCCAAAGTTTGGCATGATGAAAATTTACATACCGGTCAGTAATACCATAAATGGCTATTTTACTGAATAAACGTATATATTTATGTAAATGTTGAGAAAAATGAAAAAAATTTTAGGACGACAAATAGACCTGCGCATTCCAATGCAAACTGTGAGGGAATAATTAAATCAATATAAATATAAACAAAATTAAATAAGGAGGTTAATCCAGCTCGACGATGGTAATTCCTGATCCGCCAAACTGGACATGCTCATCTCTGCAGCTTTTGACCACAGGTTCAGTTTTAAGGTAGTTCTGAATCAGTTCCCGAAGAATACCGTTCCCTTTACCGTGCAGGATCCGGAGTTCACGGGCGTCCACCATAATTGCCTCATCCACAAAATCACGGATCTTTTGCAATGCCTCCTCTGCGCGCAATCCCCTTACATCGATATTGGATTTAAATACCAGCTTACGATCACCAATTTCCTGATTAATTCGTCCGATGGTTTTATTCTCATATTTAGTCCGTCTAATATCGCTTCGGGAAACGGGTGAGAGTTTTTTCCGGTTGACCACTGATCGTAGATGTCCAAAAGCTACAGTAACATTATCCCCTTTTATTTCAAGCACTTCACCCTGGGTGTCCTGGTCTGAAAGCTGCACATAGCCTCCCACCTCAATCTGCTGTGGTACTTTCTTTTGAACAACAACCTCCTTTTTTTTCTCTTCCACTTTAGGCGGCCGTTCGATGCGCGCCATCTGCTTTTGCTTTATTTTCTCCATTTTCCGGAGGATTTGATCATCATCTTCTTCCCCTTTGCGGGAGATCACCTCTTTAAACTCCTCGAGTTTCTGGCGCGCTTCAAGTGTCCGTTCCTTGGCCGCATCTGCCTCTTTAATTTCACGGATGGTTTTTTCAATGATACGGTTTGATCCGGCAAGTAGCTCTTCTGCCTCACGTTTAGCCTTGTCGAGAATCTCTTTCCGCAATTTTTTGGTCTCGGCGACGCCTGTCTCGTAGGTCGCTGAAAGTTCTTCAAGCCGTTTTTCCTCCTGTCTGATTTTTTGCCGCTTGCTCTCCCAATACCGTTTATCACGGACGATATCGCGCAAATGTTTATCGAAATCGATGTGATCGACCCCAATCTTGTTGGTGGCATCCTGCAAAATCTCCTCAGGAAGACCTATTTTACGGGCAATTTCAAACGCAAAAGAGCTGCCAGGCTTTCCGATCTGAAGCTGAAAAAGCGGCTCCATCCTGTGTGAATCGTACATCATGGCACCATTGGCAATCCCTGGTGCCGAAGAGGCAAAGTGTTTAAGATTAGTATAGTGCGTAGTAATCACGCCATAAGATCCCAGCTCATTTATTTTATTCAGGATCGATTCTGCGATCGCACCACCGAGCATCGGTTCGGTTCCGGTACCAAATTCATCGATCAGGACCAACGATTCCGGTGAACAATTCCTTACAAAGAACTTCATATTGTAAAGATGTGAACTATAGGTGCTTAAATCGTTATCCAACGATTGATCATCTCCGATATCCATGTAGATGGCCCTGAACAAACCAGCCCGGCTATCGACCTGGACAGGGATGGGAATACCGCACTGCAGCATATACTGCAAGAGTCCCACCGTTTTTAAACAGACCGATTTCCCCCCTGCGTTTGGTCCCGAGATCAGTAATATTCTATCGTGATGGTCCAGCCGGATATCGAGCGGAACAATTTTACGCTGCTCACGGATAAGGTTAATTTCCAAAAGCGGATGACGGGCTGCAATCCAATCAAGTTCCAGCACTTTGGACAAAACAGGCTTAACCGATTTACTTTCGATGGACCAGATTGCCTTGGCCCTGATAAAATCGAGTATCGCCATAACCTGGTAGGAATAGGCAATATCATCGGCATACGGGCGGATATCATCGGTAAAACGGGTAAGAATTTTAACGATCTCTCTCCGCTCTGCCGACTCCAGCTCCCTGATCCGGTTATTTGTTTCGACAATCTCTTCCGGTTCCACAAAAGCGGTTTTTCCCGTAGCCGATTCGTCATGAATAATTCCTTTGATCTTCCTTTTATTTGCTGCTCCTACAGGAATAACGGCACGGCCATCACGCATCGAAACCGAAATATCTTTTTCAACAACCCCTTCAGCCTGCATCTTCCGTAAAATAGTGCTCATAATTTTCGAAATGCTCGATTGCAGGGAAAAGATATCCCGTCGGATCTGAGACAGTTCAGGTGAGGCATTGTCCTTAATCTGACCATGTTTATTTAAAATCTGATCAATGCGCTCATAGATAAAGGGAAAAACCTGAACATTCTGGACCACCGCTCTTAACCTCGGAAAAGTCTCTTCCTCTGTATTGCGAAAAAAAGCGACGATGGCGCGGACCGTTTCAAGCGAACGGCGCAAATCGAATATTTCAAACACATCCAAAAAAGTTCCCGCGACTTTCGACCTTTGCAATGCCGGCCGCATATCAATAAAATAGCCATTGGGAAAATTCATCCCTTCCCCGATTATCTTCACAAACTCAATGGCCTCATCCAACTGACGTTCAACGGATTCCCTATTGGAAGAAAAACTACATTCTTCAACCTGCTCTTTCCCAAGTGTGCTCAGACAACGTCCCTGAAGCATCTCCCGCACTTTGTCAAAACCAATCTTACTCTCAAAATTCGAAGGGTAAATATCCATACCTGTAACTTGATTACGCCACAAAAATAGCCAAGAAAATCGTGATGTGCATATCGGATCAATTGAATCGGGATTTAATCTAACATATACTATCTGAGGTGTTCAAATCCGAACACCGGAATGCACGAAAAACAGACATTTGTAAATCTCCGCTAAATCACGATCAATTCCACATTTCCATGTATTTCAATTAATTAAATAGTTTGGCACTAAATCTGTGATTCCGTTTACGAAAATGATTCAAAAACCATTAAAAACAAAATGCCATGAAAACATTATCCTACCATACCGCAAATGAGATCAGAATCGGAATGATGGTTGCACTTTTTACAGCAGCAATTTTCGCATCGGTCAGGATCAGGGAACTTCAGGTAAACGATATGAACAGTTCCGAAAAGATGAGGTCCGACCGGATTGAAGTAATACACAAAAGTTTTCCTATTTTGCCCGTTGCAGATGCAAAATTGATTGAGGAACCAACTTATGAACCCGGAACTTCATTAACTTCAACTGATGAAAAGGAACTTTCAATTAAAATGAAAACCTGGATAAACAACAACACTTACTGGAACGACGAAACTGCAGCCAATAAGGAGGAACTTGCCCTGCAAATGGAATCGTGGCTGCAGGATGGCGCCTATTGGAGCAAAGACAATCCGGATGAAGAACAACTACTTGCCTCACAAATGGAAGCCTGGATAGGAAACGGCGAATACTGGAGAAATGAATAATCAGGTATAAAAACAGTAACCTCCGCTAAAAAAAAGCTTTGATCCGCAACGTTTGTCCAATTAAAAAACAAACGTTGCGGTTTCTTTTTTGGTCTGGTTCAATATTATTTCCTATTTTTGAAACTTAACGAAATGAATATTTTTCTCTAATCCACCATGATCTTAAAGCAAAAACAGGGGGGAAAACGCAAGGAGTTTGAGCTCGTCAACAATTCCGCACTGAGAGTCCGGGAAAAACAATCAGGGGAATTAAAAGAATGGACCGTTAATCTTGAAAATATTGGCAATAATTTAGTTTACCAGGAGGCAACAAGGAAACGCTTGTACATAATGGCTTCTTTTTTAGGAGCTTTCCTTGTATTTATTACTATTGCCCTTTTCATGAGCGATGACATTATGGGTAATCTGCCCGTTGTTATTGTCTCCTATCTGATTTTTGGTTTTGTGATCGCGATGTCGCTACTTTCACCTCTTAAAAAGGAAATCCACCTGGTTGGCGGTGCAGTTAATCTTACCTTTTTTCAGGGCAGTCCATCTCAGGAAGCGGTTAGCGGATTTATCAGTGAAATCATCAGGTTATCAAGGCAACTTTTATTGAATAAGTATGCCAGAATTGATGCCGACCTTCCTGAAGATACGATGACGACACAGCTTAACTGGCTAAAAAACAGGGACCTGATCTCTGAAGAAGAATACAGAGCACTGAAAAACGAATACAAGACCCAGCGGTTAATTAAAGATTTTTGATTTCATATCCACCCGGATTACAGGATAAATAAATTAACATAATCTACGCCGGCATTATTCCCGATCAGTATGAATACGCTTGGATTAATACAAAAGCAGGGTTTTACGCGATATGAGTTTGTTCTGCTGAA